>DATNPT010000538.1:0-40699 GCA_036703075.1 Chroococcales cyanobacterium | reverse complement strand
AACGCTTCCAGGAGATTGATTTTCATGAGGGAGAGTGGACAAATCAAACCAGCCGCTAAAAGATTTAGTTTACGCTAGCTTCTGGCTGCCCTCATTTTTCTCTCATCACAATGAATTAGCCCTGCTTGCGCGGGGGGTTTGGGGAAAACCCCCAAGTCCGGTTTTTTTCTAATACCTGCAACTTTCGCCTTAAGTCAGTGCCATTCGACTTAAGAACTCTCACGCCTCACCAATAAACCTTGTGCAGAGGGGTTGGGGTTTCCCCCATCTTGGTTTTTCCGAACAACGATCGCTTTTTCCTTAGTCAGTGCCATTCCCCTTAGATCGGCGATGCAACCCCAGGCTTCTTGCCAAAATATCTGTTGACCCAACTCGATGGACACAGTTAGGCTTACTGGTGCGTGCTGCTGTATAATCACAAAAGTCAGAACTCCTATCAAGTTGCTCTTGTTAGAGCAAGGACAAACAGTGGTGGGAGGTGAGGCAAAAAATCGGCAAAGTGACAACTAGTAGATTTTTTGCTATAATAAGTAACTGCGCGGATGTGGTGGAATTGGTAGACACGCACGCTTGAGGGGCGTGTGGCATAGCTGTGCGAGTTCGAGTCTCGCCATCCGCACTACTAAAGTTGTAAGAATCGAGAAGAGCGATCGCTAACTGTAGCGGTTCATCCCTCTAGAAAAAATAGCCCTCCTGAGTTGGATGCTGGAGGGCGGAACTGAGTATTTTTTTCTCAAAGTAAATTGTCTAGTAGACTACACCGACCGCACATCGGTGAAATAGCTGGTTTTTGTCCTTGACTGGAAACGGGGAACGCAAGATCTGTAGAGTTATCTTGGGGACGATCGCGTTCCAGTGCTTCAATCAGTAGGTCTAGAGCCTATTACAGCACTTTCTCACCCGAAGTCTGGAGTCTCAACTTAAGCAAGGCGAAATTGCGATCGCAATTTCGCCAAGACCTTTTCGTGGAGCGATCCCGGCAAGCGATCAGGAACGCTATGATAGATAGGGATTAATTAAGTTATGTAAAGAACTAGTGTCTCAATGGGGAGTAGACGTTTCTCAAAACAAGTCTACACACTGAGCAGTTCTACAAGTCTCCTCTGGAAAAGCGCATTGGTAAGGAACGCCGCTAGTAATAAGATGACTGCAACTTTTAACCCTACAAACAGCGTCTCTGTAGCAACAACTTGGCATGCTCTCGATCCCATCTGGGAAGGCAAAGAAGAGACTGTTCAGCAAGGATTGCCTCATAGTCAACTGACACCAGCATGGCAAATGTTACTCTTAGGCGACGGTTCCCCTACTCGTCACCTGCAACTGCTCACCTCTGAACCCACCGAAGTCGATGTCATCGATATGTCCATCGTTGGTATGGAGGATGATGGCGCACCAACACACGTCCAAGCTGTGCCAGGGCCAAGACTACGCAGACAGGTATGGTTACGCACAGCTTCCGGTCAGCGACTAGCCTATGCCACATCTTGGTGGGATGCCAACCATGTAGATGAGTATTTACAAAATCGGAACATCCCCATTTGGACTAGTCTTGTTCGCCTGCGTAGCGAGCTATATCGGGATATCCAGGGAATTTACTACGGTCATTCAGCCGCGTTAGAGGCGGCATTTGGGGAAAAAGGTCCATTCTGGGGTCGTCACTACTTGTTCTGGCATCATGGCCAACCGCTAACGCTGATTTATGAAGTTTTTTCGCCTTATTTGAAAAAGTACTTGGGAGAAACCCAGGTGAAGTAGCCGATTAAATTATGAATTATGAATGCTGAATTATGAATTAAGCATTGAGGCATTTAGAGAGAGATTTTTACGCCCTCTCGCCTGTAGACCACTAAAATTTTTAGTTGGGACTTCTTGCCCGAGCTGAATTGCTTTCTCCTTTCATAATTCATAATTTAGAGCTAGGACTGTTAACCAAACCGAGGATTATTCCTTCAAGCTTGGCATTATCGATAGTCTCTCTCTCCTGCTACATAACGCGACCGAATTTCATCAGCATTCATATCTATCCTTCGTGCTTGGAAAATTCAGTCTTAACAAAATTTCTCAGGATTGATAGCCACAGAAGGTTGCTAGGTCTGACTTAATAATTCTAGAAATTCCTCTACAACGCGATCGGGCTGTTCCCGGCATCGGGTGGGATCGTAACGCTCAACTAGATGGATACTACTTGCTTTCAATAGCTCCTGCGAAGATACGGCAAAAACACGTTCAGAGCGCTGTCTCGTGTAAGGCAATGAATGTAAGGGTTCGCCCTTAACTTCCAGAATTCCCCATCTCCCCCCGTATAAAACGAGGAAATCTGATTCTTTAACCTCTCTTTGTTCAGTACTGTTGAGGCAAGTTCGACCATTTAAGTAAAAAAGAACACCAGCGCGATCGAGCGCTTGTGCAATTCTCAGCTCAGTCGCTGAGCGAATATAGAGATTGTTGTTAAGATCGCAAGCCGTTACATTTTGGGTATTCACCTGGGAGCTAACCGCCAAATCGAGGATTGTCCCTTCTAGATTGGCATTTTCTAAATCAGCGTTGGTCAGGTCAGTGCCAGCTAAGTTGGCGTCGCTTAAGTCTGCATACCGTAAGTTAGCTCCCTTCATCGTTACGTAGGCCAAATTTGCTCGACGTAAGGTGGCTCCTTTTAAGTTCGCTCCATCTAAATTGGCTTCAATTAAGTTAGCCCCCCCTAAGTTGGCTCCTTTGAGGTTAGCTCCACTCAGGTCAACTCCAATCATATTAGTAATGCTCAGGTTAGCTCCACTCAAATTGGCTCCACTCAGTTTGGCTTTAATTAAGGTGGCACCACTCAAGTAGGCACCATGCAAGCTGCTACAACTTAAGTCAGCGCAGCTCAGTTCAGCACCACTCAGGTTAGCCCCCATTAAATTGGCATCGCGTAGATTGGCAACACCAAGTTTGGCTCCAATCAAGTTCGCATCGCGCAGGTTAGCATCACGGAGATCTGCATCTGTCAGACTTGCCACAATTAGGTCGGCACCACTCAAGTCAGCACCTATCAAGTCAGCATCTCGTAAGTCAGCATCACTCAAGTCGGCATCGCTCAAGTCGGCACCAGTCAACTGGGCTTGGCGTAAGTCACCACCCCTCAGGTCGGCACCACGCAAGTTAACACCACGCAGATCTTTGTCTCCTGCTGCATAACGTTTCAGCAGTTCGTCAGCGTCCATAGATGTATTTTGTGCTGTGAGAACTCAGTTTTAACAAAATTTTTCCCAAGCTAATCCATGACTACCTCAAGGTCAATGCTGAGGTTCCACTTGCTCAGTTCTAGTATGCGGCAATTAATTGAGCGGACTGAAAGTAGGTGCTGTCTCACCCTCAAAAGCTCCATAAAAGTTTTTGGGGGAACTTTCAGGAATCGAGTGGGACTACCCTGTAGTAAAGAATTAACGTAGCTTTGCTAGAGCTTATCAAGCCAAAAGTAATACCATTCTGCTTTTTGAAGGCTGCATATCGCAGAAGATTGGGAGTCTTCAGCAGTAGAAGAGTGCGTAGCGCATCAAGAAGAGAATGGCATCAGTTTTTGACCGAAGTCTCTAGGATTTCCTCCCTATTTTCTAAGTACCGGCAGTTCTTCCCTTTCTAGAACTGCCGGTTTTCTTTGTTTGGGGACGGAATCCTCAAACAAACACTCGATGTTGTAGGGAGGGCATTTGGCGACGAACTTGTTCGAGCCGAAGGGGATTGATTTCCGCGATCGCTAGTCCTGGTTTTTCTTCTGCATCTGCTAAGATGATGCCCCACGGGTCAACAATCATCGCGTGACCGTGGGTTTGCCGCATTGCGTAGTGATGTCCTGTTTGCGCCGGTGCAATGACATAGCAAGTGTTTTCAATCGCTCTAGCTTGTAGAAGAACTTGCCAATGATCTTTCCCGGTGTAAGCGGTAAACGCCGCCGGAACAAACAAGATGTCAGCACCCTTGTAAGCCAAATGTCGATAGAGTTCCGGAAAGCGCACATCATAGCACACGGAAAGCCCTAAGTTACCGAGCTGTTCTGTCGGGTAGACGGGTGGTAACTGAGTTCCAGCCATCACCGTGCTCGATTCTCGATAGGTGTTACCGTCGGGTACGTTGACATCAAATAGATGAACTTTTTGGTAACGGGCAAGTTCCGTACCGCTTGGATCGACTAGTAAAGCGGTGTTGTAAACTCTTTCACTGTTCACGGGTACGGGGAATCCCCCCCCCAAGATAGTAACCTGAAAGCGTTGCGCCATTGTTTTGAGAAATTTCTCGCTATGCAGAGCAATCGCCGAGGCTTGAGCAATTTTGTCTTCTTCTGTACCTAAGAAGGAGAAGTTTTCGGGTAAGCCTATAAGTTCTGCGCCCTGACGCACGGCAAGTTCTATAAGCTCTTCCGCCTCAACCAGATTTTTTTCTAGGTCAGGCAAACTGGTCATTTGGATTGCAGCGGCAAGATAGGACTTCATTATGTACTGTAGAGCTGAGATTTCTATACTTAAGTTTTGGAAACTATACCAGGCAAAGCAGTCAAAGGCTACACCAATCTTCCAAATCAGGCGATCGCGTTAGCTTTTTCCCTCACTTGTCACCAGACTTCCAGCCGTACAGCCAACTCCTTGTCCGGGTACCTCTGATTGGGCTGACAGTCAAGAACACTCCTCAAGCTAACCGTAACGCTTCTTTACTCCGCTATCCAAATCGAGCGCCGCTCTAGACGTGTTAATTCATATCTGAGGGCGCAGCAGAGATCGTGGTGTATCTCTCCTCGGTTCCCTGGAAATTTTGAGCTTTCCCCAATTATGCAATTTTGGCAAAATAAACTGGATGACACCTCAGATGGATAATTTTTTGTAATGCTTTATATAATCTTTACTCTCTAACTAGCATTAAATTAAAATTGTAGAATGCGAAGAAATGTAAATAATACAAGGAACATTTCTCCTAATCAGGAAGGATGAAACAAAACTTACGCAGATACGTCATTGATAAAAATCTTGCTTTGACCTCAGTCGTTTCTAGTAGAAGATTGAATTGAGTTAGATAAAAAGTCCTATTTTGCCTATGTCTAGCCAGTCAAGGAGGAAGCGTGCGATGAATCTAATTCGTGAAATTGTTCAGCAAGCTATATCCACAGGGTACCTGACGGTGGAAGCAGAAGAGCAACTGCGCCAACTTTTATCCAACAAGTACGACTGGGAAGACTTTAAGGCGTTTATTCGATTGCAACAAGAAGCCATGGAAGGTCGAGTTAAGCAAGAGTCCCGTGAGTTACTATGCTCTAGACAACGGGCTTGCAAAACGTTCCAGGAAGAGGTTGCGATCGCATCTTAGAGGGTTTGACACTCGCTAAACCCATAACCTAACCGCTTATGCAATAGATTATCTGTCTGCAAGCGCCACATGGCGGACAGTAAGTTTCCCGTTCGTTAACGACCGCAATGGTTTGAATTTTCAGCTCAGATTGAAGTTGAGCCTAAACAAAGTGTCCGGGTTAACCAGTCCAGCGAAAGTAGCCAATTTGTTTAAATCAACCTTGGGAATGTGCAAAACTGGACAGCATTTAGATTACGGTTGAGGAAATTTCCTCTACACACAAACTGTGGATATCTCTATCTCTATCTTTATTAAAACCTTTGTGGCTGTGTTTGTCTTGGTAGATGCAGTGGGTAATCTACCAATATTGTTAGTTCTGACTAAGGGAATGGAACCCGAACAGAGACACAGTATCGTGGATCGGGCAACTATTGTGGCGACCGCAGTGCTGCTGGGATTTGCTTTTGCTGGTCAGTGGGTGTTGAAGTACTTGGAGATCAGCATGGGGTCATTACGGGTAGCTGGGGGACTGCTCTTGCTCATCATTGCTCTACGCATGTTGGAGGGAGAATTAGATACGCCAGTGATCGAGCAAGGGCGCGATGTTGCGATTACTCCATTGGCATTGCCACTGTTGGCAGGGCCGGGAACGCTGACTACAGTGATGCTATTGATGTCTGAGTCTCCGAATGCTCATATAAGCGTGGTCACTGGTATTGTCTCTGCCATGCTGGTGAGTTGGATTATCGTGCGTCAGGCAGGTCATGTGGAGACTTTGCTCGGTCCAGAAGGCGCAACGATCATCATGAAACTTCTAGGGTTTCTATTGGCAGCACTGGCAGTGGAAATCGGTAGTGCTGGAATTCGCGAACTGTTTTTAAGCTGAATGACACTGACTTAAGGCGAAAGTTGCAGGTATTCGAGAAAACCCGGACTTGGGGGTTTCCCCCAAACCCCCATTGGGAGACAAGCGTCTCCCCCTCTCCCCCCGCGCAAGGGTTGATTAATGCTTAAGTCAGTGCCCTTCTAAACTAGGAGCGCTACAGCTATCAGGTAGAAAAATTGCCATGTCATTTCCCAAAAAGTATTACTTCTGATAAAGACACAGATGGATTTCTCTGTCTGAGAGTTGAGTTCGCAAGTAAGACAGGAGTGCGTATAGAAAGACAGCAGCACCGAGCATCTCAGTTGATTCTTCAATAGTGGTTTGTATCAGGTACGGTAAGCTATCAAAACCAAATAAATCGGCTACATCTCCCCCGATCATTTCTAATCCAACGGCAGCACCAACATAGAGCGCAAATGCTGTAATAAATAAACGTCGCGTCTTGGCAGGAAGCTTAAACGTAAATTGCAGATATGATAACAGAAATAGTATGACAAAAATGGCACCTACGATTACCCAAGTAAAGGTAAGCAATCCGCCATGGATATGAAGTGCGTCATGTAGGGGGATGACTAGGAGTTCGTGAAAACTAAAGCCTTCGTCCATCGCGAGGAAGAAAAAAATTAGCGATAACCCTATCCAATGCCCCAAGTAGCGGTGACCAAACACTTTTTTGAAATGGGCAATAATCAGCAGGACAAATGAATCAGCTAGTAACTCCATTACGGAGAATAGGGCAGGAATATTTCTTTCTGCGTCAACATAGAATAAGTGCACAAGTTTATCCCTGTAAGGATATGCAAAATGCAAGTTTTCCGTGAGCTTGAAACCAAAGTTTATCGTAGCAAGAAGCAGAATCACCAAAATTAGAAATCGTAAGATTTTATCCGGAGAAATATAAATCTCATATCGCCCAACTTCTCGGCTGGGTTGATTGGAGAGCGATTTGCTAGCGTCTTGCATTTTCTACAATATTTAAAGGCTACACTGCGGACTAGTAGTGCATCCTGACAAAAAAAAGACCCGTTAAAAACGGTCATCTGCATGGATAGGTCGATTTGGCAACTAGCAAAAAAGCTTTACTTGCGCTCCCGCAGCACAGACTGCCTCCAATGCGGTGAGTGACTCTGCCACTAGACCAACCCAAGTTAAATCCAGGTTAACTTAAAGTAAAGGCATTGGGTAGTAGCGACAGTGGCACTTGCGTCTTCCTCTCGTTAGGGTGATTTTTACAGAGATGGGATACATCTATCTCTGCTTGAGAACAAGGAGGACAAGGGCGTTCGGAGTGTATTGCACTCAACTGAGAACGACCTGCATCGCTAGCTCTTTTTAGTCAAGTGCAGCTATTGGATTGGTGGATGAGTACCTCTGGTTTTAGGGCTTTCGCAAAACTTAAGAAGAAAAGTAATCAACAACAGTACACGATCGCCTCTATTCTATCTGATACGGATGTAGCAGCACTGTTGTATGCACTTTTCAAAAATCTTGATTGCCAATCGCGGGGAGATTGCCCTGCGGATTCTCCGAACTTGTGAAGAAATGGGAATTGCCACTGTTGCCGTTCACTCCACAATTGACCGGCACGCCCTTCATGTCCAACTGGCTGATGAAGCTGTTTGCATTGGTGAAGCCCCCAGTAGCAAAAGTTACTTAAATATACCTAACATCATTGCTGCTGCCCTGACTCGCAACGCGACTGCCATTCATCCCGGTTATGGCTTTTTGGCGGAAAATGCGCGTTTTGCTGAAATCTGTGCCGACCATCAAATTTCGTTCATTGGTCCTACACCAGACGCAATTCGGGCGATGGGTGATAAATCCACAGCCAAAGAAACTATGCAAGGTGCCGGTGTGCCAACGGTACCGGGGAGTGATGGACTGCTGATGAGCGAGCGAGAAGCCCAGGCAATCGCCCGTGACATCGGCTATCCCGTCATGATTAAAGCCACGGCCGGAGGAGGTGGGCGCGGAATGCGCTTAGTTCGAGAGGAGAGCGAACTGACTAAACTCTTTCTAGCCGCTCAAGGAGAAGCCGAAGCCGCCTTTGGTAATCCTGGCGTCTACATGGAAAAATTTATTGGGCGTCCTCGCCACATTGAATTTCAAATCCTCGCCGACAGCTATGGTAACGCCATTCACTTGGGCGAACGCGACTGCTCTATCCAACGGCGTCATCAAAAACTCCTAGAGGAAGCCCCTAGCCCGATTCTCACTCCCGAATTGCGAGAAAAAATGGGGATGGCTGCTGTCATGGCAGCCAAATCCATCAATTATGTAGGTGCAGGTACGGTGGAGTTTCTCCTAGATCAATCGGGGGCCTTCTACTTCATGGAAATGAACACCCGCATCCAAGTCGAGCATCCTGTAACCGAAATGATTACAGGTCTGGACTTAATTGCCGAACAAATTCGCATCGCTCAGGGAGAAAAATTACAGCTAACCCAAGAGCAAGTTGTCTTTCAAGGTCATGCGATCGAATGTCGAATTAATGCAGAAGACCCCGATCGCAGCTTCCGTCCTCATCCAGGACGAATTAGCGGGTACTTACCACCGGGGGGACCAGGTGTTCGCATGGATTCCCACGTTTACACCGATTACGAAATTCCGCCCTACTACGACTCCTTAATCGGTAAGTTAATCGTTTGGGGACCGAACCGCGACGCCGCGATTAAGCGGATGAAACGAGCGTTACGAGAGTGTGCCATTACTGGTGTACCTACTACACTCGGCTTCCATCAAAAAATCCTAGAAACACCCGCGTTTCTTGAAGGTGAGGTTTACACCAATTTTGTCGAGCAGATGATGCTCTCCCGTGGAGGATAATACCGTTTGGGATTAAGGAAGCCCGCGCTGTACCGTAAGGTCAGCGCCGGGAGGATGTCACTGCATCATTCTCAGCACTCCCTGCTGACCGACAAGAATCTCCCGCAGTAGGCTGAAAATTCCAACCCAAAGAATGGGAGTAATATCAACCCCACCCATCGGAGGCACGATTTTGCGTAACGGAACCAAAAACGGTTCTGTTGGCCAAGTTACTAGATTAAACGGAAAGCGATTGAAATCGAGCTGAGGATACCAAGTGAGAACAATCCGGAAGATAAATAATAAAATCATCAGTCCGAGTAGAGGACCGAGAATCCAGTTCATTAGAGTAGCAGCAGTCATAAGTTATTGATAAAGGTCAAGCTTTCGCCTGAGTACAGGCTGAGGTGACAGTTGAGAACCAA
The DNA here is from genome assembly GCA_036703075.1 of Chroococcales cyanobacterium. Lineage (GTDB taxonomy): Bacteria > Cyanobacteriota > Cyanobacteriia > Cyanobacteriales > Coleofasciculaceae > DATNPC01. Next base: position 31,270 of record DATNPT010000538.1, on the reverse strand, counting down.
TTACTTTAATGATAGGCGGTACGACTACACAAATATTAACGAAGATTTTCAGATAAGTGAGCCAGGTGGTTGTCACAGAACATTCAGTTACAGCTGACAGAACCCTGTAGAAACTCACCTTATCCGGTCGTGCTCACGGCTGTCTGTATCTGAATTTCTCTGGCTTTTTTGACTGACTGGTGTAAACCGTCGCGATCGCTTTTCCTTGAAACTCGACGCTAAGCTGGCTTCTCAAGCGTCAGACAGACCATTAGAATTAGTATGAAGAATATCAAAAAGGGTTGAAGTTCTATGACGCCTTCCTTAGCAAACTTTTTGTGGAGTCTGGTTTTGGGTGCTGCGATCGTTGTGATTCCTGCAACCGTGGCATTAATCTTTATTAGTCAAAAGGATAAAATTCAACGTTCCTAAGCGAGAAGCTAAGTCCGTAAAACCTCAATTGAAGTTCAGGGCAGCGCTCGAAGCTGCCCTATTTTGATGGACGCTAATTTGGTCGATGTAAAGCGTAAGTTGGAGTGAGGACGTTTACTGGAAAGCTACACTTGGGTGCGTTAGCTAAAGTCTGGAGTGAGGATAATATATAGCGGGTACTTCACAGTAGAGATTTGTGATGATAACTCGCTACCATAGGACTGACTTAGGAGATCAGCAATGGTAAATGTTGGGTTGAATTCAGCCGCTCTTCTGGGAATTGTTCTGGCTGTTGCAGGAGCCGGTCTTTATTTCCTGCGATCGATACGCCCAGAACTAGCACGAGACCAGGATATATTTTTTGCGGCAGTGGGACTTTTGTGCGGCGGCATTCTCATAACTCAGGGATGGCGACTCGATCCGATTCTGCAATTTGGTCAGTTTCTTCTAGCGGGTACTACGTTCTTCTTCGCCTACGAAGCCATTCGTTTACGCGGGGTGGCAACCAAAGTAGTCAAGGAGAGAACTCCCATCGTGGACGAGGAACGACCCGTTAGCCGCGTGTATCGCTACGAAGAAGAGGCGGAGTTATACGATCAATTAGAGCCGGAGCCGGAAGAGGATCGATATATTAGTCGTCGGCTGCGAGGAACGGCAGACCCTCGCACCAATACTAGAGACCGCTATGATGGAGAACCTCGACGCACAAAAAGCAGAGGAGGTACAGAACGTCAAGCACCAGGAGATCGTCCCCGTAAGCGTCCTACTCGTCCTACTAGTACTCGCCCTCCAGAACGGTCTGTAGATACGTGGGATGCCTCTTTAGACGATAGTGGCAGTGATTGGGAAGACAGAGAGGAGAGACCGACTCGCAGTAGCCGTCCTCGCTCCACACGTCCAGACAGCCGCGATCTAGAAACAGCATCTAGACCGAGAAGGCGTCGTCCCTCCGACGCTCGCGGATCGACCCGCCCGACCAATGATGAGGACGCGATCCCCGCAGATTATGTCGATTACCAACCCATAGACCCTGCTGAAGAAGAAACGGATCGGGCAGGGGGATCTGAGTACTAAGGAGGTCGTGTAGTGCGTTTCAAGAGCCTTGATGTTGAAGGTGTCTTGTCTCACGACACAACTCGATTCAGGTTGTTCGTCAACCGATTGGGGATTTTAGATTTGCGATTTTGGATTAACCCCAGCGAACAGTCGGTGGGGCTTGCAGATTGTAAATTTACAAGTTTAGAGTTGTTCTGCCGATTAGCGGCGGAGCATAAACTAAAACTTGCTCATCCAAAATCTAAAATCCAACATCTAAAATGGCTAGTCGAGCCAAGTGTGTTACTTCAGCGGGAGCGGTGCTGCTCAACGTGAGACGATCGCTTGCCAGAGTATTGCTTCGCCACTGGCTTAACTACGCTATGGGATTAAGCCTCACCAGTCTGGCCTTAGGTTGTAGTCCAAGTACGACTCTCCAGATGCCCAAAGCCCTCAATAGCCGATATACAGACGAGCAACCAGCGTTGAGTGAGGATGGTCGATTCGTTGCTTTTGTTTCTAACCGAGATGGCGATCGCAAAATTTTGATGTATGACTTGGAAAAACAGTATTTTGTCGATTTGCCCGGTTTAAATCGACCCAATGCGATCGCGGAAAATCCAACCCTGAGTCGTACTGGTCGTTATATTGCTTACATTGCCAGCGATCGAGGACGCCCAGAGATTGAACTCTACGACCGAGCAACGCAGCGATCGCAAGTTTTGACGATCGGTTATCAGGGTTGGGTACGAAATCCCAGTCTCAGCCCGGATGGTCGTTATATTGTGTTTGAAACCAGTCGTCGCGGTCAATGGGATATAGAAGTGTTAGACCGGGGACAGAATGTTGAACCCGATATCCCGAACGGGAGTAGAACATTCCGACCTTAAATGATGAATTATGAATGCTGAATTAAGAATTAAGCATTCAGATATTTTTTCAGGAGATTTCGACTCCTCTAAAATTTAGACCACTAAAACTTTGAGTGGGGTCTTCTTTCCCCATCTGAATTGCTTTTATTTCTTACTTCATAATGCATAATTTTGGTGAAACGTTCTCTTATCCTATCGATTACAGTTGCCCTGACAGGTTTGTTGACCAGTTGTACGGGTGCTGGACGCTTGCTAGAGTTTCCCTTCGATCCAGCAGGCCGAAGCTTGAATAGCCTTCAGTCAGAACTAACACCCCAAGTAACAGGGCGGTATATTGTGTTTGTTTCTGACCGGCGGGGAAGTCAAGATGTCTATCTGTATGATGCGATGACCCGCAATCTGATCGATCTACCAGGACTCAATGCTCTAGATGCGATCGCCTCTCACCCATCAGTTTCCGGAGACGGAAAAACCATTGTCTTTGCCGCTACCCGTCGGGGGCGTTCCGACATCTACCTCTACAACCGAGACACGTATCAGTTACGAAACCTCACACAAACTATTCCAGCAGAAGTACGCAATCCCACGATTAGTGCTGACGGCAGTAGAATTGCTTTTGAATCCAGCGAAAACGGTCAGTGGGATATTGTCATTTGCGATCGCTCTGGAAAACCACTCGGCTTACTGCCATATCCCTGAGGCAGCAATCCCTTTCTTATTTCCTTAACTACTGAAACGTATATCAAAAAATGAGTACCAGAAGCCTGCGTGTTGTTACATTGGGAACGATCGCCGTCGCAGTTGCCCTCGGTGCTACTACCATTGATGCGATCGCTCCCGTTCGCTTAGCCCATTTATCCCTACAGCTCAATAGTGCCTTTGCTCAGGATATTGACGAACAAGTCAACATTCGAGTTTATCAGCAAGCAAGTCCAGCAGTCGTCTCGATCGATGCTGGTGATGCTGTTGGTAGTGGTAGTATTATCAGCTCAGATGGTTTGGTATTAACCAACGCTCACGTTGTAGAAGGTTCCCGTACTGTTGCGGTGATTCTAGCGGATGGTCGGAGGTTACAAGGCGATGTGATGGGATTTGGTGCGAATGGCCTTGACCTAGCCGTTGTAAAAATTCAAGGTCAAAACAATCTGCCCACCCTGAAATTAGCAAGCACGCCCGTACAAGTCGGTCAACGGGCGTTTGCCATTGGCAATCCCTTCGGTCGATTTCAGGGAACGTTTACCACAGGAATTGTTAGCCGGATCGATAAAGAGCGTGGCTTGATTCAAACCGATGCAGCGATTAATCCTGGCAATTCTGGAGGGCCACTCCTGAACAGTCAGGGAGAATTAATTGGGGTTAATACGGCTATCTTTGGCAGTCCCGCAGGTGGCAATATTGGGATTGGTTTTGCGATCGCGATCGACCGAGTACGACCGTTTTTGGCTGCTGTGCGAGAGGGCCGTGCGTCCCAAACCGCTCAACGACAAGGGCCAGCACCCGATGACACGCCTCCGAAACAGTTAGCACTCAATGGTAGCCCGATTACTGGCAACCTGGGACGGGGTAGCAATGTGTTGCCCGTAGATAATAGCTTCTTTGACGTTTATGCCTTTGAGGGTCGAGCCGGTCAGCGAGTTCAGATTGACATGACTAGCCAAGAAATCGACTCCTATTTAATTTTGATCGATCCCAATGGGAATGAAGTTACCCAAGATGATGACAGCGGCGGCGGCCCTAATGCCAGAATTGTCGCTACGCTTCCAGCCGATGGTACTTACCTGTTGATGGCAAATTCCTACGAAGCCGGACAAGCTGGTTCTTACCGCTTAATCGCTAAAGCCACTGCTGCCTCTGCTGCTAATTCAGCTAGTCGAGGGCGTTTCATTTTGCGGCGAGAGGGCATCCTCGGTCCTGGTGCTTCGATACTGCCTTCGGATGGGAGTTTGTACCGAGCCTATGCCTTTGAAGGTCGTGCTGGTCAGTCAGTGACGGTTAACTTAGCCAGTCCAGATTTTGATACTTATATTGCTCTGATCGATCCCAACGGTCGAGCGATCGCGGAAAATGATGATGCTAGCCGGAGTGACTCTAATTCGGCACTAAGTGTCACCTTACCTCGTACTGGTGTTTATCGTGTCATAGTGAATGCTCGCGATCGACGCGGTCGAGGTCGATACCTTTTGACCGTCCGCTAAGCTGCGGTGCATTTAATCTGCATAATCTACACTCAGGTTTTGGAGTCAGTTGTCCGTTGTCAGTTGTAGGATAGCTACTGACCACTGACAAAAAGCTAGCGGATAAATATGCAAGTTAAATGCGTAATAGCTTAGTAAACTTGCCATCCCATCATAAGTTGCTCGTCAAGAGGATATTTCAGCAAAAGACCGAAAGTGTTGAACTCAAAAAAATCATGATAATTTTTCGCAACACTCCTCGATCGGTTCGATCATTGAGTAGCGTGTGGTAGGTCATTTGTGCGCTTAAATTTCCTTAATAGCCGCCTGCAAAAAGCCCCAAAGGTCGGATGGAAGTTTTGCCAAATCTCAAATCTTGCAGGGAGTTGTCATCGGCTGTAAACCCAGGTTCATACCTCCAATAAATTGGAGAGCGCTCAGTTTAGCTTTTGTGGCATAACAGAGAAACACCTGCGTCATCAAGTTATTGGCATTTTTCCTACTTCGCTTAAAGATAAAGTTATCTGCCCGAACGATACCCTCATCAATTTGGTTCTGAAAGTCCACGCCAAGGGGAATGTCCTTCTGATCGAACCAAATGTTTAGACCTTGTTCAACTAATCGAGCATGCAGATTGGTGGTAAAGGTCTTGCTATCTGCTCGCCCGTAAGAGATGAAGGCATCGAACAGAGTGTTCATTTTTTGAGTTTATAAGTGGGTAGACACTGCTGAAAGCTGTCACTGGAATTCAAGAAATTTCTTCGCCGTCTATCCAGATCTCTCGGTTTTGCTCTTCGGATGCGCTCTAAAGTTTTAGGTAAAACATCTTAGGAGTTACGCAAATCGGAATATCTGCGATTTCATTCTTCAGGGGGACTCAAGTTGACTTTCAGAATGTTAAGCTTGCAAACCGCTAATTTCATAATTAGCTTAATCAAAAAATAGGTCTACTAGCTAGCTTGATGGAGTTTAAGATTTTCAGTACTATGGCGAAATGCCAAAGACTCGACGGTTGGACTGTGGCGATGAGGCGCTCGCAAAACGAACAACGAATAAAAAACAGATTCAGCAAGAACTGAATCTGGAAAAGTGCCTTGTGGATGGATTCAATAAAGTGAAGTTTCTAAAGCAGACCCAGCCAGCTTAGCAAGCCTTGACCTGTAAGTATTTCTATCACTAGTAGACCGACAAAACCGATCATGGCAAATCGCCCGTTAATTTGTTCGGCATAGGGAGTCCAACCAAAAGCGGGTTCGGGTTGGTTAAACAATTCCTGAGAGGACTGCTCAGCAGTTGACTCGGACGTAATCGTTTCAGAATTCATGATTTTTCGACAAATTCCTCCTTAGATGTCTCCGCTTCCAAGTTTTGCACGGATTCGATCAGCGATCGCACTTGTTTGGTTCCCTCTGACTGCTCAAACCTTAAAGGAAATTTCCCACTCGCAATCATCCGCAATCCTAAAGGTGCGATGCTCAGCAAGCCCTTAATATCCCGGAATGTGTTGCCAACAACAAACACGCCAAACTTGCGCTCGTCAATCCAACCGTCTCGTTTTACCAAGCTAATTAATGTTTGGCGGTGACGAATTTGGCGGCTAGCTTGGTCATCCTTGCGCTCCAGAATTTCCTGCTTGATCTTACCGATTTGATCCATCGGGGCAACGTCCATCGGACAAACCGCGTTGCACATGAAGCAGCGAGTACAACCCCAGACTCCTTTGGTGCCTTCGTTGTAATTCTCTAAACGACTTTCCTTGTCAGCATCTCGAGAATCTGCTACCATGCGTTGGGCTTTGGCTAGAGCATGAGGACCGACAAAATCTGAGTTAACCTCACGAGCATTACACTCCGAATAACAAGCTCCGCACAGGATACAATTACCTGTCTGATCCAAACGTTCTCTCTCTTCGGGAGTCTGTAAAAACTCGCGTTCGGGAATCGCTCTTGCCCCTGTACTGACGTAGGGATCGACAGCTTCCAAGTTATCCCAGAAGCTGTGCATATCCACGACTAAATCCTTAAGGACGGGCATATTACCCATTGGAGCAATGGTTATTTCCGGAATTTTGCCGTTGGATTGCTTTGGCAGCTTCGCTAGTTCGTTGCCGACATTTTCCTTACATGCTAAAGCCGAACGACCGTTGATTCGCATTGCACAGCTGCCGCAAATTGTATTGCGACAATTTTTGCGAAAAGCGAGACTTCCATCTTGCTCCCACTTAATTCGATTGAGACATTCCAGAATCGTGTTTTCCTCTTCCACATCCAGCGTATAAGCCTGGACTACAGGGGAGGTATTTTGAGACTGTCGAACAATTTTAAAACAGACTTGCATATTGACAAGCTCTCGATCATCCAAATACCTGCATGAAAAATCAGCGTATCTCAAGTCCCGCTCGACAGGACTCGTCTTTTGCCGATCTCTCACTACTTATAATGCTAGCGATGATTTTAAGGATCGCTGCCGACAGTCGATGACACCAATGTCGTTCTCTTATACTAAAATGCTCATATTTTGATCGATTATCCGACCAAGCGCCATAAGGAGAATGTTAATTATAGATAGCCTTAATGATTGAGTGGAAAATCAAGACTTGCTAAAATCCGTGAAGATCCCAACAAATGATCGAAAAATACTTGTCAATGTATAGAGATTTAAGGATATATTTTTTATAGAGCTTTCATAGCTTAGTAGTAAATGACCATACCATCCTGAAAGAAGGATATCTTGTGAACTTATGACAGAGACTGCGACTACTCCGCTAACGGGGAAAGCACTGCTTCAAAAAGTAAAAGAGCTCTCACACTTACCTCGGCGAGAAACAGCAAAACGTTGTGGCTATTACACGGTCACAAAGAATGACCAGACCCGCGTCAATTTAACAGATTTTTATGACGCTGTGTTAGCAGCTAAGGGCGTTCCCCTCGATCCAGAGGGAACAAAAGATGGTCGCGGTCGGGAGCCGACCTATCGCGTGAGCGTCCATAAAAATGGTCAAATTGTTATTGGTGCCACCTACACCCAAGCAATGGGATTAAAGCCTGGTGATGAATTTGAAATTAAACTGGGATACAAGCACATTCACCTAAAGCAGGTGGATAGCGATCCATCCAGGTTGACTGACGATTCAGAGCTAGAAACCGCAGACGTGTAATGGGTTCTCTCTAAGGATGGACATTTCTATTCATCCATCCTTTAGCGCCCTTGAATCAACGATATGTAGCTCCTCACAATTTGCTGCAAAAAGCCAATGGCAATCTTCGATTGGGCAGCTAATCAGGGATTGGTGTTCCTCAAGACATCAAATTCTCTTATGAAAGTCGTGGCATTTTTTATTGCTTGGGCAGCTTTATGGCTGCCACTAGCAATTCCAATCGCTACCCTGGTGAAATGCCGTCCTCCTAAGCCCTTAGCCTTAGAGCAAAAGCTGCCTTTAGTGGCATCGCTTTACCTGATTGCCCCCCTAGTTGTATGGGGGGCTTCTTGGGTAGATGGAGTATCTTTTGCTGATTACGGCTTAGGCTGGGAATTAACAGTTTTACTATCACTCGGTAAAGGTTTAGGCTTAGGCATTCTCAGCTTACTCGCTTTATTTATTGGGCAATGGATACTAGGCTGGCTAGATTGGCACCTAGAAAATTTTCATCGCTTGGGACAGTCATTACTTCCAGTGCTGTTGTTAGCATTATGGATTAGTTTGACAGAGGAGTTGGTTTTTCGAGGATTCTTAATTACTGAACTACAGCAGAACTACTCCCTCTGGATAGCAGCAGTCTTATCTAGCATTATTTTTGCCCTGCTGCACTTAATTTGGGAGCAAAAAAATACATTACCTCAACTGCCAGGATTAGGGTTGATGGGACTAGTATTAGTGCTCGCTCGTTGGGCAGATAGTGGTAGCTTAGGCTTGGCGTGGGGGCTACATGCAAGTTGGATTTGGGGTCTGGCTTGCTTAGATGCTGCTGAATTAATTTCTTATACAGGAAAAAGCCAAACTTGGATAACTGGCTTGGGTGAAAAACCTCTCGCTGGACTCGCTGGTTTTCTCTGTTTGTTAGGAGTAGGTGCTTTACTATTCTTTGTATAGCCCGCTCTATCATTTTTCAATCTTTAGAGCAGTTACTGAACTCGCTTTGGCTAGAGTAGAGCTTCTGGTGGAGTAAAACAAGCATGGAGCCGCTCTCATCTACTAGGGTGTTGATAATGGCATTTCAAATCTTATCGGAAAGCGTGCAATTTGGACTCAATTTTGAACCTAAGCAGTGAACGTCCTGTCGTAGGTGCTTCAGGTCGATCGAAAAACAACCTCTTTGTAGTACCAACCCTACTCCTCATTTAGATTTCTTTGCATAAATCCCAAAGGTTAAGGTGATAAGTACTACAGTTAAGCAGTAAAAATTCACGCCCGTCCATCATGTTCTGGAACAAGAACTGAGCTGCTAGGAGGTTGAAGAGGAGACATCAGTAGTTATGAAAGGGTCGATCGCTAGTTTCGCCGCAACTTTAGCTAGTTTTATTGCCATGAGTGGGTTCTTAGTTAGCCCTCAACCGGTCGCCAGTCAAACGATCCCCGTCCTGAGTGTCCAGGTGCAAAACGATGTAGCGACTATTGTCAAGGGCAACAATGCCTTCGCTCTCGATCTCTATAGCCAGATGCGCGAGCAAACGGGCAATCTCTCCTTCTCCCCCTACAGTATATCTACAGCACTAGCGATGACTTACGCGGGAGCTAGAAATGAAACCGCTGCTCAAATGGCTAAGGTTCTGCGATTTCCTCTCGCTCCAGAACGACTGCACCCAGCTTTTACCAAACTCATCACCGATCTTAGTACTAGCGATCGCAATGTTTACCAACTCGCCCAAGCGAATCGGCTTTGGGGACACAAGGACTGTGTCTTCCTCGATACGTTCCTGACAATAACCCGAAACGATTATGGCGCTGAACTAGAGAAAGTAGACTTTGTTCACGCCACTGAGCAGGCACGTCGCACCATTAACACATGGGTAGCGCAAAAGACTCAACAAAAGATTCAAGACCTTCTTCCCAACGGTAGTCTCGATCGACGAACTCGGCTCGTGCTGACCAACGCCATTTATTTTAACGGAACCTGGGTCACTCAGTTCAATCCGCGACAAACGGCTAACCGACCCTTTAACATTACATCAACTCAGCAGATTGACGTGCCAACTATGCAGCTTCCTGCAACGGAGGCTGTTAGCATGGCTGAGTTAGACGGTTTAAAAGTACTGGAAATGCCCTATGTGGGCAATCGGTTGTCCATGATTATTTTGTTACCGGAGAAAGCGGATGGATTAAGCGAGTTAGAGCAGCGGCTGAAGTGGGAAAACCTACAAAAGTGGCTATCGTCCGTTTCCTTCTCCGAGTATCCGGTGCAAGTTTCTCTGCCTAAGTTCAAGGTTAGTGGAGAGTTTGAACTCAAACAGACATTATCCCAACTGGGCATGTCCTCTGCTTTTGATGAGAGTGCTGACTTCTCCGGTATGAATGGAAAGAAAGACCTTTCTCTCTCGACCGTAGTTCACAAGACGTTTGTTAGCGTGAATGAGTCGGGTACCGAGGCGGCAGGAGCAACAGCAGTTGTCGGCGGAACTAGAGGGGGTGGTAGGCGGTTTCAGGCTAACCACCCCTTTATCTTCCTAATTCGCGATCGCAGATCTGAGAGTATTTTATTTCTCGGCCGCGTAGTAAATCCCCTGGAGTAGTTGGGATATATCGCCAACCAACCGGATACCGGATGGCTCTATTGTCTCTCCTTAGCGCCTCCAAACTCTTCTAGGAGCAAATATTCTGACACGAGGTGTTTGAGTTTGAGGTTGAGTTTGTCTCCGCTCCCGAGCCTCGTCACTAAAAAACACATCTCTGCGAACGTCCCGTAGCCTCCATCCATCCTCCAGTTTATCGGTATACGTGTTGAGTCCGCTCGGATCGGCATCACGCCCTAGAACTCGTTGATAAACTCGGTTGACGGCCGTACCAGCTTCACTGCTTCTAGAAATATCATCCCTCACCCATTCCAGAGATTTTCCGTCTCTAAGCTGTTCGGAGTAGGTTCTAAATCCGCTTGCATCAATCGGACGACCTAACACCTGCCAGTAAATTCGGTTGAGGTCTCTATACGAGTAAGGATTGCGATCCCACTGGTCGTAATAATAGCGATCGTAGTAGTCGTTAGACCACCTACTATCTATATCTGGGCAATAAACAGAGTAACCATTCTGCCAGCAACTGACTTGTGCAGAAGCCGGGAATGCGAGTCCCAACGTGGTAAGAAGTGCACTAATTGCTAAAACACTAGATTTCATATTCACTACCCCTCGAATATACTGAATGCTCCGATGCATCTTCCTGCTAAAAAGTCTAGTAGTAACAGGAGTATTTGCCCTCCTACATTCGGGTTATACTGCTGAGCAATCGAGAGATATTATTCTGTAGGTTAGCGATCGCTTGTTCGGTAATTTGTCGATTCGATCGCTGCCTCAGCGTGAAGCGCGATCGCTCTTAATCCCTCCAACATTTCCCCCTTTACCTCTTGCCACAATCCTCGTTGATGCGCTTCCAATAAGCGTTCTGCCATGTCACGCAATGCCCAAGGATTCTTTTGCTGGATAAATTCCTGCACCTTTGGGTCAAATAGATACGCCTGAGCAACGCCTTGATACATATGGTCTTCCACGCAATTGGCAGTAGCATCGTAGGCGAATAGATAATCTACCGTTGCCGCCATTTCAAACGCCCCTTTGTAACCGTGACGCATCACCCCATCAATCCACTTGGGATTGATGACACGAGAACGGTACACCCGTGCAATTTCTTCTCGCAACTGCCGCACTTTCGGATTCTGGGGAAGGGAGTTATCCCCAAAGTAAGTTTGAGGATTCTTACCTGTCAAAGCCCGCACGGCTGCGGTTAGACCCCCCTGAAACTGATAATAGTCATCAGAATCTAGCAAATCGTGTTCGCGATTATCCTGATTGTGCAGGACAACTTGCATTTGCTTGAGACGCTGCTCAAAGGCTTCAGGTGCTGCTACCCCTCCGAGTCCCCCCTGATTAAGCGCAGTAGTGACTTCCTTATTTCCCCCCCTTACTAAGGGTGGGTGAGGGGGAGTACTAGTGTAAGCATAGCTACTCCAATTAATGTAAGCACGGGCAAGGTCTTGTTCCGAAGTCCAGTTGTGGGATTCAATTAAGCCTTGTAACCCAGCGCCGTAAGCGCCCGGTTTAGAACCAAAGATGCGGTAATGCGATCGCATTTGTGCCTCCTGGCGACTCAACCCGACTCCCTCCCAATAGTCTCGTTCCTGTCTCACTTGCGACGCGAGAGGATTGTCCTCAGAGGGTTCCTCTAATGCAGCAACCGCTTGCACGGCTTGGTCAAATAGCTCAATTAAATTCGGAAAAGCATCGCGGAAAAAGCCAGAAATCCGTAGCGTCACATCCACGCGGGGACGCCCTAACACTGATACGGGCAGAATTTCAAAATCGACTACTCGACGCGATGGTCCATCCCATACGGGTCGAACACCCAGTAAAGCTAAGGCTTCGGCTAAGTCATCGCCACCAGTCCGCATGGTAGAGGTTCCCCATACAGAAAGACCTAACGTTTTAGGATACTCGCCGTTTTCCTGGGTATAGCGTTCAATCAAGACTTCCGCAGCCTTACGCCCAACGTCCCAAGCTGTCTCAGTAGGAATCGCGCGGATATCGACTGAGTAGAAGTTGCGACCCGTTGGCAGCACTTCTGGGCGTCCTCGTGTCGGTGCACCAGAAGGCCCACTCTCGACATATCGCCCATCAAGCCCTTGCAAGAGTTGCGTGAGTTCCCGGTTAGTTTGCTGGAGGGCAGGGAAAAGGCGATCGCTTATCCAGTCTAATTCTCTTTTGGTATTGTCCCCTGGTAGGGGCAAGGCATGCCTTACCCCTACCGATTGTTCCTGGAGTAGTTGTTCTACTAACTCAGCCGCCTGTTGCTCCAATTGCTCAATGACATCACCAACACTCTCGCACTGACCTGCTTCAACCTTCAATATCTTTGCTGGATCGGTAGTCAGCGGATCGAAATCCAATTCCCAATCTTGGGCTATAGCACGGGTTAAACCCATACGATTGCGACCCGGATGACGAGCAATCGCGACAATCAAATCTCGGAGTTGACGCCCCTGGGGACACTGCCCGAAAATATGGAGACCGTCGCGAATTTGGGCTTCCTTCAATTCACATAGGTACCCATCAGCACGAATGAGGAATTCCTCTAGTAGGGGTGAGGTATTCCCGGTTCCTATACCAGTCTCGATTTTAATCCCTAAATCTTGGTGCAGGTTTTCTTGAACGATGAGTCCGGTAATGCGATCGCGAATGATAGCTAACCTGGACGGGTCTAAACTTTGTGCCTCGTAATACTCATCAATTAATCCTTCCAGTTTTTGCAAAGGTCCATACAGTTGAGCCCGAGTCATGGGCGGCGTCAAGTGGTCAATAATGACAGCTTGCGAACGTCGCTTTGCCTGCGCTCCCTCGCCAGGGTCGTTGACAATAAAAGGATAGAGATGAGGCATTGCCCCCAATGCCACTTCTGGATAACATTGGTTCGATAGCGCCACACTCTTTCCTGGCAGCCACTCCAGATTTCCGTGCTTTCCCACATGCACGACTGCCTGCACGCCAAAGTGTTGCCGCAGCCAATAATAAAACGCGAGGTAAGCATGAGTTGGCTCTAAATCCGGAGCATGATAATTCAAACTAGGGTCAAGATCGTAACCCCGCGACGGCTGAATGCCGACAAAGACATTACCGAGTTGAATTCCTGGAATTGAAAAGTTGTCCGTTGTAGCACCAGTAACTCCTAACCAGCGATCGCAAATTCCTTGTTGCACCTGTGGGGGTAATGTTTCAAAATACTGTTGGTACTCTTGCCAGGACAACTGCTGATTGACCCTTCGCCATTCTCGTCCTTCTGGGTCATTGGTGACTCCAGCCGTTAAGCGCTCAATTAATTTGTCCCCTGTTTCTGGTAGGTCTTCAACCTCATAACCTGCCTGTTGTAAGGCTTGAAGAATCTCTACGCAGCTAGCAGGCGTATCTAACCCAACACCATTGGCAAGACGCCCGTCTCGGGTTGGATAATTCGCCAAAATTAGAGCAACTCGTCGTTCGGCTGGGGGCGTTTGCCGTAATTTCATCCAATTAGCGGCTAAATCGGCAACGAACTCAATGCGATCGCGTACAGGTTCATATACCACAACATCCGTTTCTAGCTGTGGATTCCGCGTTTGCACCGACTTAAACGAGACAGCACGGGTAATAATTCGTCCATCGACCTCTGGCAGTGCCACATTCATGGCTGTATCGCGGGGTGTTAAGCCTTGAAAGCGATCGAACCACTGTTCTACCGTGCCACCGCTGAAGATAACTTGTAGCACTGGCACATCTAGGCGTTTCCACAAGTCCAATTGAGGTGCCTCTGCATCCAATTTTGCCAGAGAGAAACTGGTTGTATTGAGCAACACCTCAATCCCCAAACTCTCTTTCGGTTGAAAGTATGTTAGTAACTCTGCCTGTACATCGGGGTCACCTAACGCAGAAACAAACACGGGTATGGGTTCTAACTGTCGTTGAGCTAAAGCTTGACACAGAGCATCAATTGGTGAAGTATTTCCTGCTAGGTAATGAGCGCGATAGAAGAGAATGCCAACTTTGTTGTTGGTGGTTGGTGGTTGGTGGTTGGTAGTTGGTTGAGGGGTATGGTCATCAGTAGTTGATTGGGAGAAAAAGCTTCCCTTGTCCCCCTTGTCCCCCTTGCGCCACGGATATAAACCAACGCGAGGTATTAATTGTGGCGGGGGTGGATTATTGGTTTGCCCTAAGCAAACATCAACGGCAAATTTGAGAGCATTAGCAAAATTCTCGGCACCTCCTTCGGTGAAGTAACGCCATAACTGGTGAACAGCCCCAAGGTTTAGGGTTGAATGACTCATCAAATCTGGATCGGGACGGTCATCACCGGGCAGCACGACCAAAGCAGCCCCGGTTTCTTGTACCGTTTCTCGCACAACTTCTAGGCCATATGACCAATAGGAACGTCCCCCTAAGAGTCTTAGAATAATAATCTGGGCGAATGCTAGATTACTTTCTGCATAAGTATCAATACTTAGTTGTTGCTGCAACTGTAAAAGGTTGACCACCCGTAGGGCTGGAAACGCAGCGGGTAAATGAAATATTGATGCCGCCAAAGTCTGAATATCTGTATCAGCTGCCGTGAGGACAATGATGGGTGCGGGTGTCTGTTCTATAAAAATCACACCTTCAGCTTGCGGGTTCCACCCTCCTGGCGTTGCAGCAATACGATGCATGGTGTCGTTCTCTGGCTCCATCGAATAGCGATTCTATTGTTACTCATTCCCGATCTATAGATAGATATGAAAGATGAAGATTGAAGAATATAGTAGGCATGGGTTGCCGTAACTTAGATAGGCTCAATGCAGGGGTTACACGATACCCAATTATTTTGATTTTTGGAACGAATAGATAAGGCTCATGGGTGAAGCGTTGTCGCTTTGTGAGAATAAACCAAAGTAATGCCTACACTAGGTGATCCGAGATTTCGCCGAATTTTGCCCTTGGCGGTCTTTGAAAAACTGCAAGCACTGTTGCAGAAAATGAAGTCAACAGTTGGCGAAGGGGCAGCAGTTATAACAGAGGATTCGCTTCCTTCTATCAGAATTGCTCCAAGGTTCCAGGCGCAACGGTTTACTGTTTTTACCTCAAAAAAGTTCAGTGCGTTGCTCGTAGGAGAACAGCAAGAGCTAGAACTGGCAGAAAACAATGATAATCGTATAACACCGTACCAAGTTGGATTGACATTCGAGCCGGATGCGATCGCAATTTTTCTGACTCAGCTAGCGCACCAGGTAGGGCATCACTCCACTACCCTAAACGCGATCGAACTTGCTAAAGCGTCCCTTCGACCCAATAATGCCGCAATTCAAAGTGAGTTTACGCTTTCACTAGTTGAAATTCTTGCGTTGGGTGAAACTGACGATTTAGCCCCCCTAAACCCAACTCCTTCCCCTGTTGCAGTCTGTCAACCCTTGGTAGAGCATGCGCTGCGCCAGCAGGTTGAACAAGAGCGGCTTCTCCATCAAGTCACAACTCACATTCGCCAAAGCTTAGAGTTGCCAGTCATCCTCAAAACAGCGGTCGAGGAGGTGCGACAATTCCTGCAAGTCGATCGATTAGCGATCTATCAATTCGATGAATTCAATTGGACAAGTGACGTTACTCAATCAGAGACGGCGGTAGTAGCAGACGAGGCAGAATCGTCCTACCTATCCTCCGCCTCTCACCCCTCACTACTCAACTCTAAAGTGCGTTGGGGTTGTGTTAGCTATGAAGCGAGAGCCTCTAATGCTATTTCCTCAGTGCTGAATTTGATTGAGAAAGAGGACTGCTGGCTTCAGGTACCGAACTGTAGGGAGAAATATCACCAAGGGCTAACGTTTGCGGTTGATGATATTGAAATAGCTTATCAGAATTCGCCTTGCCTGCTGGAACTTCTACAACAAACTCAGGTACGAGCGAAGTTAGTAGCACCGATTGTCGTTCAGGATAACCTTTGGGGGCTACTCATTGCCCATCAGTGTTTCGAGCCACGCTATTGGCAAGAAAGTGAAAAAACGTTCCTAACGTTGATTGCAGAGCATTTGAGTGTTGCCATTTACCAGGCACAGTTATACGCTCAATTACAACAGCAAAAAAACACGCTCGAACAACGGGTGATTGAGCGAACGCAAGCCCTTCGAGATACGCTGCAAGCGGCCGAAGCTGCCAATCGTGCCAAGAGTGAATTCCTTGCCACGATGAGTCATGAGCTACGCACCCCTCTCACCTGCGTGATTGGCATGTCGGCAACGCTATTGCGTTGGTCTTACGGTCAGGAAGGTCCACAAACGCTACCTCTAGACAAACAGAGGCGCTATTTAAAAACCATCCAGGAGAGTGGGGAACACCTCTTGGAACTGATTAACGATATTCTCGATTTATCTCAAGTCGAAGCCGGGAAAGCTGTTTTAAATATTAGTGAGTTTTCTCTGTGTAAATTGACACACCAAGCTTTACGCGCCTTTCAAGAGAAAGCTTTCCTCCAAAAGCTAAACCTAGAGATGGATTTCCGAGTTCGGATGAGTGAGGATCGCTTTTGTGCCGATCAACGCCGGGTTAAGCAAATACTGTTTAATCTCTTAGGCAATGCCATCAAATTCACCCCGGAAGGCGGAAATATAATACTACGGGTCTGGCGAGAGAATAACCTGGCTGTCCTTCAGGTTGAGGACACCGGCATTGGTATTGCTGAGGAACAACTACCACTTTTGTTTCAAAAGTTTCAGCAGTTAGAAACATCCTATCACCGCAATTATGAAGGGACCGGATTGGGTTTGGCATTAACGAAACAGCTGGTAGAACTGCATGGAGGCAGAATTGAAGTCGAATCGATGCTGGATGAGGGGTCTTTTTTTACCGTTTGGTTGCCAGCTCAACCCTTGTCTTCAACCACCCCAGCTAATGCAAGGGTCGATCGAGGACAGAACTCCGAAACACCAAGCAGCATTGTCTTAGTGGAAGAGCAGGAGGATCGGGCCGCACGGATTTGTGAGATTCTCACCGCAGCCGGTTATCAAGTGGTCTGGCTGATTGATGGTTCAACGGCGATTGAGCAAATTGCCTTACTCCAGCCTCAAGCAGTGATTTTAAATTGGCAGTTACGGGGAATGGATGGTTACGAGATCAGTTACTACTTGCGGCAGTCGCCTGCTACTCAACAAATTAAAGTTCTAGCTTTAATCAATTCCCCTATAACTCCCTTACAGGAGCAAGACTTGAGTGCTGAAGTCGATGATTATTTAGCTCAACCGATAGAACCAGAATTGTTATTGAACAAAGTTACAGCATTGATGGCGAGTTAGGGGCAAGAGCCTACAGCAAAACTGACGAACTACCCTCGCCGCTTTGCAAGCAGCTTTCACTAATTAGTCTCAAATGCATAATACGATCAAATCAATAGTGGGAAATATTCACCCAACTCCATCTCAATCTTAAAAATTGAGGCAATACTTATGAAAAGCTGGTTGCAACCTCCACGTCTGCGTATCGGTGAAGAAAACGAGACGGAACCCCGTCACGCTACTTGGCTGGAGCTGTTTTACGATTTGGTGTTTGTGGTGGCAGTCTCCCAACTCGCTCACAATCTGAGTAAAGATGTCACGCTAACTGGATTTTTAAGCTTTGTCGCGTTATTCATACCCGTGTGGTGGGCATGGATTGGTACCACATTTTATGCCAACCGCTTCGACAGCGATAGTATTGCACGGCGACTGCTGATGGGTTTACAGATGCTTGCCGTTGCTGCATTGGCTGTCAATGTCCATTACGGCTTAGGCGAAACTTCCATCGGATTTGCCCTTTCCTATGCCGCTGCTAGAGTAGTGCTGGTGCTGGAATACCTGTGGGCAGGATGGCATATCAAAGCCGCACGAGGGCTGACCACTCATTATGCCGTTGGATTTACTCTCGCTGCCTGCCTTTGGCTGATTTCTGCGTTTGTCCCTATCCCGTTCCGGTTTTGCCTCTGGGCATTGGGACTCGCGATCGACTTTGCTACACCAGTCACGGGTCAGCGGCATCAGCGCCAACTCCTCCCTCACTTTGAACACTTACCAGAGCGTTTCGGGCTGTTTACCATTATCGTCTTGGGCGAGGCAATTATTGCCGTGGTCAATGGTGTTGCCGAAATGAAATGGAATGGAATGAGCGCGTTGGCTGCTGTATTCGGCTTCGGCATTGCTTTTTGTTTGTGGTGGGTCTACTTTGAGAATGTTGGAGGGTCAGCACTACGGGCCGCTGGAGCTTCAGGTCGAATCAAAGTGTTTCAAATCTGGCTTTACATCCATCTCCCCCTGGTCATTGGACTTGCGGCTACGGGAGTCGGTGTGGAACACCTAATTTTGAGCGCTGCCAATCGTGCCTTACCGGATAATGAACGTTGGTTGATTTGTGGTTCACTCGCGCTGTGCTTTCTCTCTCTAGCAATTCTGCATCGCACTGGCATTATCTTTTATTGCAAAGCGAGAACCAAGCATAGATTGGGGGCAGTGGCAGTTCTGATTACTTTAGCGATCGCAGGCAAAACGTTATTACCGATCGTAGTAATCGCGATTGTTGCTGTTGTTTGTGCGATCCAAGTCTTTCTGGATATCTATCAAGGTCGCCCCGCTGTTACGACTTCCACCGACTCAACTACAACTACTGCATAATTGGAGTTTAAATCTCCCTGTAAAAGCTCGGTCACTGGTCATCATTTAATGTTAATGGACTCAAGCATTATCCATTGAGAGTTCATCGATAACCGATTCTAAGTCTTCCAGGGAGGGAACATCTTCTGTTGAGTCTAATGCGATCGCACTTTCTGAGTGGTTCTCGGTGTGCGATCGCTGAACTAACCCATTCAGATGAACCATGAGAGCTTTCCGAGTTGGCTCTAGTTGTGCGATCGCTTGAGTTGCCTTATCATCTGTCAACTCAGAAGGTTCCTTGAGTTGCTCGATCAACTCTTTGAGGGTATGAAATACCTGCAACAATAAGCCTTCTAGCTTTTGATCCACCTCGACTGCCCTCTCCTGTTGCAAGACTTGGAAGCAGTCGGCTATGCAAAAGCCAGTTTTATGAATGCTGCTGATATAGGTGCTACTAATCGGTAGCATGCTTGCCCCGCCTACAATACTGCAACGAGCAGCCAGAAATAGCTCACCCACGAGTTTTGGGTTTTCAATCGTGCCTTGCAAATTCAGCAAATGTTGCTCGATAACAACAAGGTGGTTTTGAGCATCCTCAAGGTAGTAGCCGAGTATTTGCTGTAGGTGTTCTGGCTGCATAGCTTTATTCCTAGTCGATGCTTCTCGTGCTCCAAGACATCTCTCAACTAATCGTGGCTTAGGTTGCATCATTCCCACCGTATAGTCTGTAGGCGCTGAATCGCTCGGGTTTTATGGTCTCGATCTATCTATCTCTCGCTGGACGGTAAGATATGCAAAGACATCGCAGTAGAGCGATCGCTGTCGCTGATGTCGGATAGAGTCAGACAGTGCTTTGGCAGCTACCAGCATTAATCGGAACACCGTACTAACCTTGCTCTTGCGCGATCGCTCCAAACTAAAACCCTGGTTAAAGCGAGTCTCCTGCCTAAACTGGATAGTTCTGTCGCTAATGTTAACTGGGAAATATCGGGAGGCATGTAGCTTTACACTCCAGCTGTTGAGTTAAGATGCTTCATGGTCTGTACTCTCAGTTCCTAGTATGGCAGCTAGTTCTCGTAGTCTAGATCAGACGTTACGTCAGGGTCTTATTGTTTCCTGTCAAGCTCCTGTGGATTCACCGTTGCACGACCCTTTCGTAATCGCTGCCATGGCACAAGCTTCAGTCAATCAGGGAGCCGTAGGCGTTCGTCTTGATACTCCAGCTCATATCCAGGCAGTACGCAGGCAATGTCCAACTACTCCAATTATCGGCCTATGGAAACAGCAGTTGCCAGCATCTGAAGTTTATATTACTCCCCAATTTCATCATGCCTCCGCTGTTGCTGCTGCCGGAGCTGACATTATTGCGATCGATGCGACTCTACGACAACGTCCTGGAGGCGAAACCGTTGAGACGTTAATTGCTCGAATTCACGCTGAATTGGGCAAGTTAGTTATGGCAGATGTAGATACGATCGAAAGTGCGATCGCGGCACAAAAAGCTTGTGCTGACTTTGTAGCTACAACCCTCTATGGCTACACTATTCCAACTAAACATCTCTCTGGGCCTGGTTTTAACCTCCTCACTCAGCTAGTCGAACAGCTTCACGTCCCAGCCATTTGCGAAGGTGGCATTGCTTCACCCCAGATGGCACAAGAAGCACTACAATTAGGCGCTTATGCCGTCGTCGTTGGTACGGCAATTACCGGCATTGATTTGCAAGTCAAAGCCTATCAACACGCTATCTCTAATACGCCAATTCACTAAAGCTAGCCAGACCTAAAATTACATGCGAGCCAGCGAGCGAATTGTTGATAAATGTTTACAAACTTCTATTAGAAATTAAAGATTTCATGAATCTTTGTTCTGCTGCTTGTCACGAACAGATAATTAGAAAATAATTAAATTATTGCTGAGATAAAATAGAAAAGTAAAATTCTAGTTGTAAGAGCAAAATTTAAAAGTGTTTTTACGCGAAACCCTTTGGAGCAAGTAGTGGGAAAATTTCTCCCCAATTAAAACAGTATGGGTTTTGACCGTAAACGCTGTGTGATTATTTCCTCGGCAATTGAGATAGCTTCTGTTTTTTTACCGTGCATTAACTGTGAAACCAGATACTTAGTAACTAGATTTCTATGAGAACCAAGGGAGTTCTCATAAATTCTAAACACACAGTCCAATCAATTAATTTGTTTTGGCAAGATGCCATCAAAGAGCATTAGTAAAAGCCTTGCCTAGCGTTAGGCTGGCAAGGTTTTATCAGTTAATTGTGACTCAATCATCTACTGTCATTAGGAGAATCGACATGGCATTAACAGCTCGCAGTCGATTATGTTGCATCAAGCATAAACAAAAACGTCTACAGCGCATGCAAGAGTCTGGAAATTGCAATCTTCCCTCTGCTGTAGAGCCAGAACCAGCCGTAAAACCCAGCTTACAACCAGTACCAGACCTCTCGGCTAAAGCAAAAGCTTGGAAAAAATACTTGCATGCTAAAGCGATTTATGAGGAGACGAAGGAAATCGGGCATTGGCGATACATGCAAGAGTGTCTGACGGAATACGAAAAAATGAATATTGGAAATTAGGGGAATAGGTAATCAATCATCTTCAGTGGCCAGTGACGAGTTGGGGTGCCTGCTAAACAGAGCAGAAATACTGTTCTATGTGGGGTGAGTTCTTGGGCTGGCCCTGTAGCTGTAGCAAACAGCCCCTCAAGCTCTCCTTCGGCTAACTCCCAGACCAGCGACAGCTATATAATTACTTTTGCAAAAATAACTGTCGATCGGGGCTGTCACGCGGCTTTTCAGATGTTGCATAAAAAACACACCTCAGTAGCTATTCTGGCGTTACTTTTATCTCTCACTGCTACTCCCAAACCGTGGGCAGTGTTGCTGGAACCTGAACCTGTTCGAGCGCAAGCTCCCACGGCGTCTCCCAATACAGAGCCATCGCCCGCTTCTGGTAGTAATGCAGATTCGGCAACCTCCGTTGATTCAAAAGGAGGAATTCCGCTTTGGGTTTGGCTGCTGCCTATCGCCATCCTAGGGTTATTGCTGTGGTGGTTACTGCAAAATCGCCAGACTCAGCCCGATCGCACACCAGAAAGCGATCGCTCAACGTCGGATAGTGAGGAAGAATCCTCAACCGATCGGATTAGCGCATACCGCGATCGCATCAACCCTAGTCCAACACCTGACATCACTCCTGCTCCAGCAGTATCCGAGCAAGCTCCAGTAGTATCCGATCGAACAGAGGATACATCCCAGACGGAACAAATAGATCTACCCGCTACTGAGGATTCAAGCGGGGATTTAGAAGTTCCTTCAGAACAGATTACAGATTCTAAAGATCGCGGCGAGCGCGGGCAACCCGTAAGTGAGAGTACGATTATCCTGATGCCCCGTACTTTTCAGGAAGCTCTCGTCCATTGGGATGTTTCCGAGCAGCACAAGGCAGCATTACGGCAGCAAGGCGGCACTCGTTTAGCGTTACGCATTTGCGATGTAACGGGAATCGACCCCAATACTCAACAAACTCATGGTTGCCAACATTACGAATGTGATGAATTGGAGCAAGAGCGATACGTATCTGTTCCTGTACGCGATCGCGACTATATAGCAGAACTTGGCTATACCACTAGCGAAGGGGGCTGGCTATTACTCGCTCGCTCGGCTCCCGTGAGAATTCCTCAAACGCACTCAGTAGATAGCATCAGTCAAACCGGAAGTTCAACAGTCGCTGAACAAGTAGCTGAGCCGTCCCTTGCAGTGCAGCAAGAGCAGCACAAAAGCGAGAGTACGATTGTCCTAACACCTCGAAGTTTCCAGTCAGTCTACGTTCAGTGGGATGTCTCTGAGCAGGATAAGGTCTTGTTACGGCAACAAGGTGGCACTCGTTTAGCGTTACGCATTTGCGATGTGACAGGAATCGACCCGAATACTCAACAAACTAATACTTACCAACATTACGAGTGTGACGAACAGGAGCGAGACCGTTATGTGACAATAGCCGTGCGCGATCGCAACTACTTGGCAGAGATTGGCTATACAACTGCTACAGGGGGTTGGCTGTTACTTGCTCGGTCAGCACCTGTGAGAATTCCTCCAGGTAGACAGCTAGAAGATGTGATTCCAACCAGCAGTCCTACTCTCGCTGAAGCCGCAGCACCATCAATGGACACTGGAGTTACGGCTGAGCCGTTGGTGGCAGACGAACGCGAACAGCCAGAGGTTGAAAGCACGATTGTCCTGACACCTCGGAATCTTCAAGAAGCCTACGTTCACTGGAATGTCTCCGAACAGCATAAAGCCGCACTACGACAGCAAGGTGGCACTCGCTTGGCGTTACGCATTTGTGATGTGACAGGAATTGACCCGAATACTCAACAAACTCATGGTTGCCAACACTATGAGTGTGACGAACAGGAGCGAGATCGATACGTAACAATAGCCATGCGCGATCGCGATTACATAGCAGAAATCGGCTACACAATGGCTCAAGGGGACTGGCTGTTGCTGGCTCGCTCGGCTCCTGTGAGAATTCCTCCAGTTAGTGTAGACGCAGCTTTACCGAGCAAATAATCAAATTGCGATCGCTCGATATCGGCAAGATCGTAGGATTACTCGTCGATTTGCCAGACATCCTGACTCAAGGATTCATCCAGAATCCTTTTTGGTCGTAGCACTAAGACCAAGCGTGCCAGGAGGGGAACAGTTGGAGCCTCAGGAAACCATTGAATGTCTACTTGCCCTGACTGCTCAACGACATAATAACTGTCACTGTCCCATTCCTGCTCTGCGCGATCGACGATCGCAAGCACCTCTTCAGCTTTACCAGCTTTTTGCCCAGGCAACCGATCGCTAGTACACAAAATTCCCACAGGGTCTTTCGCCTTCAAGATAACTTGCCAACCCGGTATGGCTACTAGCATTTGATGTAAAGCTCCCTGAACTAACTGGAAGGAACCAGTGGTTTGGGGCGTAGCCACCTGCTTGAGTTCGGCTGTTGTCAGTGGCATTTGACCTGCTACTGGCAAGAGACGGGGCTGTTGTTCCTCAGCTTCCAGGCGGTAGATAGGCAGACTAGGAGCCGGACGTTGCTTGCCTCCAGCGAACTCAGTGAGCAACTTCTCGATCCGTTGTCGCGCCTCTTGGCTGTGGGCAAACATTAAACCGCGTGCAATCAGACGAGAACGCTCTTGTAAATCGTTGTGCTGTCGAGCGACTTTCCAATACTCGTAGGCAACCGCATCACCGGGATGATTGGTAAATCCTTCCGGCACAGAGCTGCGGCGAGAGAACTCTTTAATCGCTCTGGCAACCTCACGCGCTCCCTCCGAGTCAAGGTTTCTGGAGACAATAAATTCCGCCGCCGCAGCGCGATCGCTTTGAGGGAGAATGCGTAATTCGTATAAAGTATCGCTGCCCGTGCGATCGAAGCGCGATCGCACGGCATCAGACATACCAGCCTGCTCCAAAGTGGTGTAAACCTGAGATGCCACAATCACCTGATTTTGCTGGATTGGCTCAAATCCAGTTTCTTCAAAAATTGTCTGAGAACTATAACCTGCTTTTTGTAGCTGCTGACAAGCTCGTCCCCACTCAACCCAATTTTTTTCTTTGCGTCGTAGCATGAGGAGTAAATTTTCAACACTTTGGCTCCCTGAGTCGGGTTGAGGTTGAGGTTCGGGATTGCCCGATGGAATTTCAGTCATGATGCAAGGAAAAGTAACGGCGCTCTCAATTGGCAAGATATCTCTGGACACATCTAGTCGTTGGGGACTGTAGGTTGTTCTTGGATAGAACATGAGGTGAGAGGTTAGAGAATTCCTTTCACCCTTTTTTACCTCTGACTTTCTCCCAACTTCTAGATACACTCAATCTCTTTAATGTATCCTGATTAGGTTATCAATACACATACTAGTAGGTAAGAAAAGCATTTATCATTCTTGTGTGCAGGGATTGGGAATGCAGGTGTCTGGAACTATCCCTCTGCCTTCAGGTTATCTACCTTACCTACATTTCACCAACAGTTGCTAAGCGAGCCACTGAGTTTGTTGTATTTCCTAGTTCCCACCAGGAGCTAACAACCCCATAGGTCAACCCTAGTCCTTGGCTTACCAGTCTAAAATCTACTCATTGGGTGCAAATATACATAAAAAAGTTTTTCGACCGTTTGATTCCCTAGGCAAATGGAACTAGAAATTAACCCTTAGAGAGAGAGCGCGCGCCTGCCTGGATTTGCCGAAAGGAGCCTGTTGTATCGTTATGGACAATGTAATTTCCGATTTTGAGAGGATCAGCCGTCAATTAATGAGTTTAGATCGACCCAAAAAACCCAAAATGCTGGTGGTAGATGATGAACCCGATAATCTGGATTTACTCTACCGAACCTTTCGGCGAGATTTTCAGGTCTTGAGGGCTGAAAGCGGAGTCAGTGCTCTGTCTATGCTTTCGAGTGAAGGGGAAGTTGCCGTGATTATTTCTGACCAACGGATGCCAGAAATGAAGGGAACGGAATTTTTAAGCAAAACGGTTCCCGACTTTCCCGATACGGTGAGAATCATTCTAACTGGTTTTACTGATGTGGAGGACTTAGTTGAGGCGATCAATGCCGGACAAGTCTACAAGTACATTACCAAGCCATGGGACCCCCATGAGCTGAGAGTAGTGGTGCAACGTGCGGCTGAAACGTATGAACTGCTCAAGCAGCGAACGGAGGAATTGCATCGAGCACAAGCCCAAACAGCGCTCTTGGCAACTATTGTGCAGGTGACGCAAGAATCGGAGCGTTTAGACGCCTGCCTCGAACCGATCGCGAAAGCCTTTGGTGAAAACTTCAATGCTAATGCCTGCATTTTACAGCTAGTAGAACGCAATCGGCTCAGTTCAACACGAGGCAGCTATACCCTATCAGACACGTTTGAAGATAGCTTAGACAACGATCCGCTGGCTCAGGAGGCGATTAAAACCTCCGAACTTCAAGTTTGGGTTGATGCGTCTAGTACAACTCCCCTAGCGGGTACCGAACGCTACAAAAATGCTGGCCTCCAGACGCACCTAGTTATCCCGATTATTTACCGAGGTGAGTTACTAGCCGTCCTATCGCTCCAATGGAAACCCAAAAGCGCCGCGATTCGAGAAGATGAGTTAAAACTCATCCACCTGTCAGCCCAGCAGGTGGGCTTAGCGATCGCAAATGTCCGCTCTTATCAATCCGCGATCGGAAACGGCTGAATTATCGATTCTCCAATGATGAAAAAATCTAAATAACTCGTTTAATCATTCACAATTTTTATGCCTAATAGCTGCATGGCCCCATCCGCGTCAGAAGTTCGCGATCTATTTGACCGGATTGCACCCGTTTACGATCGGCTGAATAATACCTTAAGTCTAGGCCAGCATCGCGTTTGGAAGCTGATGGCCATCAAGTGGAGCAATCCTCATCCTGGCGACACTGTTTTGGATTTATGCTGTGGCAGTGGCGATCTGGCTCAACTTCTAGCGCACAGAGTTGGAGCGACAGGCCACGTTTATGGGGTGGATTTTTCATCAGCTCTGTTAGCGATCGCAAAACAACGAGCATTGAGCCAGTATCCGCCGCTAACTATTAATTGGATCGAGGCAGACGCGCTTGCTCTGCCGTTTGAAAACAATTATTTCCATAGCGCGACAATGGGTTATGGTTTGCGGAATGTCACGAATATCCCTCAAGTCTTGAGTGAGTTGTACCGCGTTCTCAAGCCTGGAGCCAAAGCAGCTATCTTAGATTTTCATCGCCCAAACCAGCCGTCAATCCGTGCCTTTCAGCAGTGGTATCTTGACACGATTGTCGTGCCAGCCGCCAAGCAATTAGGCTTGACTGAAGAGTATGCCTACATCGCTCCCAGCTTAGAGCGGTTTCCTACGGGTTCCGAGCAGGTACGCTTAGCCAAAAACGCTGGATTTGCGGCTACCCATTACCCGATTGCCTTTGGCATGATGGGCGTGCTCGTTTTGACAAAACCCTAACGTGACATCAAGAGTACCCAAGACACCAATTAAGATGGGGGTTAGGGGGGTATCGGAAAACGGCAAAACATCTAAAGGCAAACTAAGTATTTTTGCTTTTTTTCGTCGGATGTCCCCTCAGCGTCGGCGTATTGGACTCTTGCCTTGGATCTAGCTACTCTCTGGATTTATGTTGCTCCTCCGGTGGCGGGTGCAATTATTGGCTATTTCACAAATGATATAGCCATTAAAATGCTATTTCGCCCCTATAAACCTGTTTATATCGGTAAGCGTCAGCTACCCTTTACACCGGGTCTAATTCCTCGCAATCAAGAACGTCTGGCTAAGCGAATTTCAGACACGATCATGGGTTCGCTGCTCACCCCGGATGAGCTGCAAAAACTGGCAGGACGATTGCTACAAACTGAGCGGGTGCAGGGAGTTATTCTCTGGTTACTCAAACTGGCATTGGATCAAGTTCAGCAGGATAAAGAGCAGAAAACGGCTAAACTTCTTGCCAATATTCTTCGCGATTTGTTCGGTCAGTCGTTACCCCGTCTGCTTCGGGTACTGGCTCGTCGCGAAGATTTCTTAGAAGCTCAAATCAATCAAATTTTTGACCAAGTTTTGTTGGAATTCCAACTCAGTGAAGACCAAGCTCGAAAACTTTCGGATTGGTTGTTACATGTCGTGCTGCCTCCCGATATCATGCGGCAAGCCCTGGTTGATTTTCTTACTGACCGAAATATTCAAATTATCGATGAAGGATTTCGGGAGAAGTCGAGTGGAACCTATTGGGTGGTGGCAAATTTATTTGGTTTACGCAACACTTTAACGCGTTTACGGACGTATTGTCTGGATGAAAAAGATGCTGCAAATACACGCCTTGCCGAATTAATTTATTCCCTGTCGATTCGAGAACGCTTGCGAGCATGGCTGCAAACTGTTTCACTGCAAAATTTGCCCGTGTCCACAGTACGACAGTTACGGAAAACTACCCGTGAAACGGTTCGTAGCTACATTCAAGAACGCGGAACCGATATGCTCAAAGGATTAGGTCAATCGATCGATTGGGATAATTTGGCCGTACTTATCCTTAACCGACTCCGGAATTCTACCGCTGTTAACACATCTTTGGGCGTCATTAGTCAAGAATTAGCGTTGATTTTAGATCGCTATTTGGAGAGAGATTTAGAAAATCTTGTAGCGCAAGTTATTCCAATTTTGTCAATCGATCAGGTGATTGTTGACCGAGTTAGGGCAACATCGGCGGAAGACTTGGAACTCGCAATTCAAGGGATTGTCAAAAATGAGCTACAGGCTATTGTAAATCTCGGTGGAATTTTAGGCTTTATAGTTGGTCTTTTACAGACCGTGGTGTTGCTAGTTCAATGATGAAATAGAGAGGTACATCCTAATTTTCATCCTGTTTACCCTTGACTTCTGATGGAGGAGAAACGTTGATGTCCATCGACTCTATCAGGTCATCATCGAGGTAGAAGGTAACTTGAACGGGGCCGTAGCGTTCTTGAATCGCGCGCTCAATTCGTTCGGCAATTCGGGGCGTAAATTCAACAAAGTCAGGATGGACAGCCAGATGCATCTGAACGTAAACCGATCGCCCAACAATACCTCGCGATCGGATGCTGTAACAGTGTGTCACGCCCCGAACTTGGCGAGCCATCTGAGCGATGACTTCAGGTGCGATCGCGGTATGCTGAACCAACAACGGTAACTGCCAGTTTAGGACTTGCCAGTAACTTCCAGCCGCCAACAACACCAGTAAAATGGCGAATAAGACATCCAGCCACCCGATACCCCACCAAACGGCCAACAGCCCACCCAGAACCAACAGGGTTAATACAGCATCCTTGAGTAGTTGGCTGGCGTTAAACCGTAGGGCAGCATTGCTAAGAACTCTACCTTGGTAAAGCCCTAGGACTGCTAAACCCAAAGTAGTCGCTACGATCACAGCCAATAACTCCACTAACGGTAAGCTAACCCGAACAGGAAACATTAAACTTTTGCCTTGAATCGCAGCAACCAACTGCTGACTCGATAGACCTAACAAATTTAATCCTGCAAAGCCTAGAATCGCGACCACTAGGAAGGCAATCAGGGTTTCTCGTTTACCATGACCGTAGATAGCAGGCTCTTCTAGACGGTTCACTCCTGGAATCCCAAATAAACTCAAAAAGGTACTGAAGCCAGCCAGGAGAGTGTGTAGCGACTCGGCCATGAGACTGAGCGACTGCGCTGCCCAAGCGGCTGCAACTTTGACGGATAAAATAAACACCGTCAGCCAAAAAGTGGTTGATAAGATAAAGCGACCCACCTGAGCGCGAGTTTGTCCTTCGGTCATGGTCTGACGGTATCATGTGGCATTTACTGGGTCTAGCCACCCTATTATCAGTCATCCAATTTGGGATTTTTAATTGACAATTGACAAGCCAAAGCCTTGTTTAAAGAGTTCAGAACTGGAGGCTACAGAATCAAGCTTTCGTTCCCTACTTCCCCTGCCATCCAAAATCAGTATGAACAGAGTTGTTACCCTTTAGGAGTTTGGCTACTTTTACAACCGTCAACCACACTCACACTATATGCCAGAACCCTCTAGTGTAAATCAATTGGCAGCTCTCAACCCAATCAACACGGATGCCCGCGATATTCGATTACTAGTATTGGATATTGATGGCACGATCGCTGGAAAGTCCAACGACGTTCGGCAACCTGTCACGCAGGCGATTCGTAAAGCCCAAGCCAAGGGAATTCAAGTCGCGATCGCAACAGGTCGGATGTATTGCTCTGCCTTGCGCTTTCATGCTGAAGTGGGTTCCAGTCTGCCAATTTTGGCTTACCAAGGTGCATGGATTCAAGACCCCGCCACCCAAACGATTCACCAACACTTGCCAGTTTCGCCCACCATGGCAGAGCAGTTATTGGATTACTTTGAAAGTGAGGCATTGCGATCGCTACTGTCCGTTCATTTCTACATCAACGACCAGTTATACGTCCGGGAAATCACGCCAGAAACCCAACTTTATGCCGCACGGGCTGATATTGTACCCAACCCAGTTGGTGACCTGCGTAAGGTTTTGCACGCTGAAACGACAAAAATTTTAGCGCTCAGTGACGATACGACTATTATCGAGCAACTATTAGGGAGCTTGCGCCAACAATACACACCCGCCGAGCTTTACCTAACCAAATCGGTGGCAACTTTCTTTGAAGCTACGCACCCAGCGGCGAATAAAGGAACTGCCGTGCGCTATCTCACGGAAGAACTGTTGGGCTTGCAACCCCAGAATGTCATGGCAATTGGCGATAACTTTAATGACGTAGAAATGCTCGAATATGCTGGCTTAGGGGTAGCGATGGGGAATGCCCCAACAGACGTGCAAGCGATCGCAAATTGGGTGGCTCCCGGCGTGGAACAAGACGGTGCAGCGGCTGCCATTGAAGCGTTTATCTTGTGAGCTATTCAGTCTTGGTTTGTCAAAGTCTTTCTATCAGAAAGGGAACCGACGACTGGCCGTGTTTCGT
The DNA here is from genome assembly GCA_036703075.1 of Chroococcales cyanobacterium. Taxonomy (GTDB): domain Bacteria; phylum Cyanobacteriota; class Cyanobacteriia; order Cyanobacteriales; family Coleofasciculaceae; genus DATNPC01. Next base: position 935 of record DATNPT010000538.1, on the reverse strand, counting down.
CTCGGTTCCCTTACTGGTTCGCTCCTCACACAAGATGAATCATACTCGAAGGTTGTTTAATTTGTCACTCCCTATTCACAACTTTTCGTGAACTTCATCAAAGCTTTAAAAATGGGTCTACAGTTCGACTGGGGCAGGTACGCAGAGTTGGTCTTGTAAAAGCGATCGCAGCAATTTTTGAGTCACGGCAATTAATCCCAACCTCGCCTGCGCGAGCTTTGGGGTTTGAATTTTCACCTCTCCCCAAATACGGCAACTGCTGTAAACCCTCTCAAACTCTTGGCTTAAGGTGCTAGCGAGTTTTCCCGCTCTGAGTCGATCTAGGCTGGCAAACCCATCTTGCACCTCTAACAACTGAGCGAGCAAGCGCCGTTCCGCTGGATGCACTAACCGCAAAGGTATCTGCGCTGGATCGACTCCTTGGTCCTCATTAAGCCAGGGAATTGGGTTTGGCTCAACGAATTGCCAATTCGCGGTTTTCAACTCCGCATCGGTTAATTGAACTAAACCGTACTGATGAGCTAGGCGTAATAGCGAACAGCAGCGAGCATGGGCATACTGGATTAGAAATAAATTGTGTCTATCGTTTTGACTTTGAAGTAACTGCTTGGGCTGCATTCTATTAAGGTTCTTCCCATGCCAATGATTCGGTTCTGTTTCCCTTAATCCCCTCCCAGGGGATATCTCTGTTAAATGTTGTAACCAAGTGGCTAAAGTGCGATCGCTGAGCCAAAAGTTAATCCACCCAGAAGGCTCTACCTCAACGGTAAAACCCAATACTATTTGCTGAGCACTATCGTGGATAACCGTTGGAAAAGATGCCACCAACTGATTGGCAATATCGCAGGTGGATTGTTGTAAGTAGGGTGAAAGCCTTAGAGCGATCGCCGATCGATACATCACATAATTGCGATCGAATACACGATGCATAGGAA
>DATNPT010000490.1:0-6098 GCA_036703075.1 Chroococcales cyanobacterium | reverse complement strand
TGCGTGAAGCTCAGAGTCCCGACTTCCTAGAGAAGTCGGGACTCTTTATCGCTGTTACAGGCGATCTGCTACTTAAGTTGTGCATGCTACTGGAAATTGACCAAAAGGGGACAGGGAACGGTTCGTTCCTCACCGTTCTTCGTTTCCGAGCTGGGTTTCCCCTTGCTCTGTTGATACAAGTCCCTGCCTTAAGGCGGTTGGTATTGGGAGGGACTTAAATCCCCTTGCAATACCTTTACTGTTCCCTGTTGCCCGTTCCCCGTTGCCCGTTAAGTAGCATGCAGTGAGGAGATGATGGTTGTGATATCTATCACAGACTGGAGCGTTTTGTATCACTTGAACTCGCAACTTACCTCACACAAACCCAAGAGCCTCGTCACGCGATCGCGATATCTCTCTCACAGAAAAACCCTATTTTTATCACGAACTCGGTTAGCCTTCAGTCACGTTGTGCAAAAGTGAGACGAGTCATAGTAATAGTGTCGAGTTCTACATCTGTCCAATGCTAGCCCGAGTCCGCCTCCTACCTGGTGCTATCTCTGCTTTATTCGCTCAAGTCAGTTGCTCTGGCAAAATTACAGTAGCCGATCGATATGGTCTGATGGCAGCGTTATTAGAAGATGAAGATTCAATCACGGAAGAAGAAAGAGCTTGCATTGACAGGATGCTGCGTTCCATATATCGAGGACGCATGGAGATAGTCAATGAGATTTCAGCGTTGTCCTAAGTTGCTGGGCGGCTAACTAATATTCACTGGATGACAAGGCGGGAGTTTGAGCAACTCAGGCTCAGGGGTAGGGAGGCACACCGATACAAGTAGCCCTGAGGAGCCAAATTTTAGTTTCTCTCCTCCCGATTATCAAGAAAAGTTTTTAAATGTAACCAAAATTACGTTTTGTTAATACTTTTTATAATATCTTTATATTTAGAAAGCTTTCTAATTGAAGTTAAAAACCGCCAGCTACTTCCTTTCACATAATACGGCTGGTCTATAATAACCCGCTCCCAGGTCGTTGCGACCTGGGTATTGTTTTGGGCAGGGTCGTGCTGTCAAAAAAAAAAGAGAGTCGCTTTCGTGACTCTCTCGATTATCAGGGTGCATCTAATAGTCTTATTATGTCGCTTCGGCATGAGGGGTGTCACCCCCTATACTTAAAGAGTTGATGAAGATGGCGATCGCTTTTTAAAGCAGTGCATAAGTGGTAGTAGCAACGGAGATATGTATTAAGGCAGACGCAAGGGTTGGGATTGCTCCACCAGCGTGCATTGAACGACGAACGAACATCGGGTGCTTCTACTGTGATGCAAACAACACTCTTATCCTCTATCTACCCTGTCTTAGGAGTTAACTCCCGATGCTTGCTCAAACATTTGACTGCGACACAGCCCCTGGTATTGATTACACGATTACTCGTAGCAAACAAGGATGGCAATTAACCGTCTGGGAAGCGGCGGTTACAGAGGAAGACATGAATCCATTCCTGTGGAAGTTTAGAGTAGAACTGCCAACGCTCAACGAAGCACAGTCTACGCTGCAAAGTATTTTGGGAGAGCGATCGGTAGAGGTTAGGGATTCAACGAACAGTGAACCGTTAGCAGGGACTAATTTAGTGCCCGTTAGCAGAGATTAATAAGGCAGCATGACCGTAACCGTGGTGCCAATGCCCTCTGCACTTTCTAATTGAATCTGTCCCTGGTGCAAATCTACACACCGTTTAACGATAGACAGTCCCAGTCCGGTTCCTTGAATTTGACCGACGTTGCTAGCACGATGGAAGGTTTCAAACAGACGTTGTTGGTCTTTGAGGGGAATGCCAATACCCTCGTCTTGGATCGCAAACGTGGCGATACCATCTGTGCAGCTTAGGTCAAACCGAATGCTGCTATCTTCACGAGCATACTTGATGGCATTGGAAAGGAGATTGGTGAAGATGTGCCGTAACAGGATGGCATCCATGACAACCGGGGGGCAGTCAGTGTGACAGGTAAAGATTAGCTTGTGGTTACTGGTACTCAGTTGTAAGGTTTCTATGATTTCGCGACAAAACTCTTCTAAATGTAAGGTGGTAGGGTCGTACTTCAGTCCACCTGCTTCACTGCGAGCGAGGAGTAATACTTCATCTAATAGTTGCAGCATGTCAGAAATCGATCCTTGCATTAATTCCAGGTATCGATCTTTGCGCTCTTGGGCTAGTTGCGGGTTGTTACCCCGGAGTTTCTCCGCACAGAGTCGAATTGTGGTCATGGGGGTGCGGAACTCATGGGACACCATGGAAACAAACTTTGACTTGAGCTGGTTGAGTTCCCGTTCTTTTTCTAATGCGATGAGCGTGCGACGCTCGCTCTCCTGAAGCTGCTTCAAGATTCGTCCCCGTTCGATCGCGTAACGAAGCGATCGCACCAGCATTTCCTGCGCGATTTCCCCTTTAACGAGGTAATCCTGCGCTCCTAAAGCCACTGCTTGTAGAGCAATCTCCCGATCGTCAGTTCCTGTCAGCACTACAATTGGTATGTTTTGAGCGGCTGCTTGAATTCGAGAGACAGTATCTAATCCCTTGGAATCTGGAAGGGAGAGGTCTAACAAGATGACACTAAAGTTGGACTGACTCAGGTATTCAAGAGCTGTATTCAGACGCTTTGCCTGAACGATGTACCACTGCTGCTCGTCTACTTGCTCTAACATTTCCATCAGTAGATAAGCATCAGCTTTATTATCTTCGACTAGCAACAGAGGAGTCGGTATCACCTCAGATGAACGGCTTTTCATCCTTTATCCTTCAACTTTTAGTCCGTTCTAGGTGGCAGCGTTACAGCAGTCAACCAAAACGTCTCAATTGACTTTACGACCGCAATGAACTGCTCTAAGTCAACAGGTTTAACCAGGTAGCTGTTGGCTTGCAACTGGTAAATTCTTAGAACGTCTTCTTCCTGGGCAGAAGTAGTCATAACTATAACGGGAATCGATTTTAAGTCATCATTATGCTTGATGTCCTCTAACACCTTCCCACCATTTTTCTTCGGTAAGTTTAGATCCAACAAAATTAAATCTGGGCGAGGTGCATCCGTATACTTTCCCTGTTTGTAAAGAAAGTCAAGAGCCTCGACACCATTCTTAACCCAATGTACAGTGTTGCGGACTTGATTTTCACCAAGGGTTTCTATAGTGATGTGAGCATCACTTTTAGAATCCTCGACAAGTAGGATTTCCATAACATTCAATACATCATGCGTACTCATTCTGGTTGGGCATTAACGATTGGGATTTCAAAACAGAAGATAGCGCCCTTTTCCAGTTGGGATTCAACCCAAATATGTCCTCCATGGCGCTCAACAATTCTTTGGCAAATTGCTAAGCCCAGACCCGTACCGGGATATTCATCACTGGCGTGAAGACGCTGAAAGATACCAAAAATCTGCTCGGCATATTGAGGCTCGATACCAATTCCATTATCGCGAACTCGAAAGACCCATTTAGACGATTGTTTTTCTGCTGATATATCGACTTGGGGTGGTGCTTCGCTCCGATACTTAATCGCGTTGCCGATGAGATTTTGGAACAAGTTAGTTATTTGAGTAGTATCAGCGAGGACGGTTGGTAGGGAGTCTACTGTAATTGTTGCCTGGTTTTCTGCGATGCTCAGTTGTAAATCTTTCAGGACTTTATGGACAACCGCGTTACAATCTGTGAATTGCAACTTCAACTTGTGCCGTCCTACCCTGGAGTAAGCTAGCAAGTCTTTAATGAGTTGCTGCATTCGGGTTGCCCCATCTACGACAAAACCAATGTAAATATCGGCTTTTTCATCTAACTTTCCTTGGTAGCGTTTTGCCAGCATTTGAGTATAACTGGCAACGGCTCGCAGGGGTTCTTGCAAATCATGAGATGCAATGTAAGCGAACTGCTCTAAGTCTTGGTTAGAACGTTTTAAGTCGGCTGTCAATTGTTCGAGTCGCTCATTGGCTTCAGTTAGTTCAATGGTTCGTTCCTTGACCCGAATTTCTAACTCATCTCGTGCTTTCATCAGTGCTTCCTGCGCTCGTTTGCGCTCCAATTCAACACCAGCCCGAGCGGCGAAAATCTTCAAAATCGCCAGATCGTGGGGTTTGGCATTCATGGGCTTATCGTCCATCACCGCTAGGTGTCCTAAGATGTTGCCGGATGAGTCGTGCAGCGGAATGCCTAAATAGCTTTCTACGTCTAAATTGACCAAGTCTTGGTCTTCAGGAAAGATCGACTGTATACGCTTTGGATAACAGCATACGTCTCCATCCACAACGTATTTGCAGGGCGTACCGGCTAGCAGGTAGGTAACGTTTTCACGGAAGCCCTCTCCTGTCCAGAAGGCAATAGTGCGAGTTCGTGTATTGGAGGCATCAGTGCATTCTGCGAGAAAGGTGTATCGTACCTGGAGTGCATCCGCGAGGTGACGAGCCAGCGAGCGAAAGAAATCGTTGCCGGTGACAGCGGCTGTTCCTTCGGTAATCGCACGCAGGGTTTCCTCTGCCTGCTGGCGCTGAGCCATTTCTTGCTTCATCTCGTCATAGAGTCTGGCATTTTCTAGGGCAATCCCGGTTTGTGAGGTGAGAATTTGCACGACTTCAATGCGGTCGGGTGTAAAGGCTTCGGTTATCAGATTATTTTCGAGATACAAAATTCCAATCAGCTTGCCTTGATGCAAGATTGGCACGCACAGGATTGATTTAGGTTTGTTACAAGCAATGTAAGGATCGCTAGCAAACCGACTATCGTTTTCAGCATCGCCGATAACCAAGCTTTCGCGAGTCCTTTTCACGTAATTTGCGATCGCGGATGAAAAGTTCTGGTTTAACTCGACAAGGAGTGAGGGAAAAATTTTTACGTCGAGTTCATCAACCGCTCCTTCCACTTGAATCAATGCTTTGCCTTCTTTCTCCTGGATCAGAAGTCCTCGTTGCGCTCCAGCATTCTCAATTAGAATCTTCATCAACTTCGCCAGTAACTTATCCAGCACGATTTCACTGGAAAGGGCTTGCGCGGCTTTGATGACGGTGGTTAAGTCTAGTACTTCTGTCTGGGTGCTTTCAGTGGTGGTGGGAGACGTAGAACGTGGCGTGCTTTTAGTTGCTCCTCTGGTTCGTTCAGAGATGCGATCGAGCAACTGAGGATATCGTGCATCTAAATCCTTAACTTTAGCGATCGCGCCCCATTTCAGATAGCAATAACGGGCGTCTAACATGTAAGCTTGGGCAATTTTAACTTTACCTTGGGCTAGATAAAATTTTGCGGCTAGTTCCTGAGCGAGTGCTTCTTCGTTGATGTATTCATTTTCTTGGGCTAAGGCAATAGCCTTGTCGTAATAATCCATTGCCAAATGCACTTGACCGACAATGCGATATCGCTCTGCTTCGACAAGATAAAATTTGTGTAAATAATTCATTGGGCCATTATGCGCCCACCGCTGCATTTTTTTTTGATTAGCCGCTACCTTGTTTAATATTCGTCGTTGTCCTTGTTTTGGGAGGTCATCAAATACGGCAATTCTGGCAAGAGAGTCGTAGAAATAGAAGATAGGAACAACGAGTAAACCGATTGCTCCGTCTAATAAAAGTTGTTCGGCAAGGGTTGCATTTTCAACAGCTTTCAAGTGGTCTTGGAATAGATAGCAGAGAATTAATTTATTAAAATGTAGATGATAAATTGTATATCTATCATTAATCGTAAGATGAAGAGGAAGATTCTTTTCTTCGTTATACGTTTCACCCATTAAACAGCATGGGTTTTCGGACTGCCCCATGAGATTTAAGACAGTCTGCTGATACATCTGATTCAAATACAGGGGTTGCTGTTGCTTGAACTGTGCGATCGCATCGCTATAGGTTGCCATCTCCTGTGCGAGCTGAGCAAGCTCTTTGCCAAGAAGAAAGGAGTGGTAGGAGCGATAGGAAATCGAAAAGACACCATATTCTAAATCTCCCGATTCCAACCCAGATTGATAAGCCTCCAGTAACGGATTTAAGGTTTCCCTAAGATGCTCCTTCCAGTGTCTGACGTACATCTCAACCAGCAAAAATGTTTTGGATTTAAACTCTTTTGCATTTAACGGTGGCAATAAGTTTAA
>DATNPT010000447.1:0-9033 GCA_036703075.1 Chroococcales cyanobacterium | reverse complement strand
GAGCATCGTCCCGTTTACCCGTACTCTGGTTCCAGGTGCAGTGCGGTTCTCTTTGGTGTTCGACAATGGTGGTAATCAAACTGTGATTGTGGTGCCACCCAGCATTACCCCAACTGAACTTGATGCAACTCTCCGTCAAGCCGCCAGCGACTTATTTTCCTACGGACGCTTGGGTGGGCCAGATAGCAAGTTAACCATTCGCGCACGCACGATCGTCCACCCAGAACCCGGTGTTTCCAAACCACTAGTTTTAGGTCAAGTTAAGCGATCGCTAGCTACCCGTGCAGATGAACAGATGGCTATCGATATCTACTCGGAAAGTTTCGCCCAACTGCCAAAATCTACGGCATCTTAAAACAGCAGGCAGGTTTGTTTGAGTACCCCAATCGGCTTCAACCCCTTTCTCTGCGACTAGGAGAAAGGGATAAATTTTTACCTTAATGTCGGCGGAAGGCTCCCGCTATAACCGAAGCGGATTCATCGAGGCGCAGCCGAGTACCGCTAACGGTTTAGCGGCGAGATGAATGCCGACCAGCTAACAATTGAGCGACAGCGAATCAATATAATTCTACCCGTGTTTGCACTGGGTAAACTGTGATATAGTTCCATCATGATAGTTATCGAAGCCAAGCTAAAAGGAACTCAATCGCAATACAGTAAATTGGATGAAGCAATCCGCACGGGACAATTCATCCGTAACATTTGCTTGCGTTATTGGGAAGATAACAAAGGGGTCACTAGAAATGACCTCCAAAAGCTTTGCTCGGTACTAGCTAAGAACAAAGAAACTCCTTGGACGAAAAAACTCAACTCTCAAGCTAGGCAGGCAAACGCTGATAGAGCGTGGTCTGCCATTCAACGTTTTTATGAGAATTGTAGGCTGGGCAAACCCGGAAAGAAAGGCTACCCAAAATACAAGAAGTTCAGTCGTTCCGTTGAGTACAAAAGTAGCGGCTGGAAGCTATCTGCCGATAGAAGGCAGATAACCTTCACCGATGGTTTTGAAGTTGGAACGATGGATTTATGGAGTTCTAGGAATTTGGTCTGGTATTCAGAACAGCAAATCTCTAGAGTCAGAGTCATCAGACGTGCTGACGGCCACTATGCTCAGTTCTTAGTGGACTGGGATAGACGTGAGGAGCATGAGTTTCAAGGAAAAATGACCGGAATCGATTTAGGACTCAAAGAGTTCTACACCGATTCCGATCGGAATACTGTAGAGAACCCTCGATACTTGAGGAAGTCCGAACAAAGATTAAAAATGATTCAGCGTCGGGTTTCCAAGAAGCACGTCAAGGGGAAGAAGCAGTCCAATAGATACCATAAAGCACGTAAGGCTTTAGCTCATCAACATCTCAAGGTAAGTAGACAGCGTGAAGACAAAGCTCGGAAAGAGGCTTTGGCGCTAGTTAGATCTAACGACCTAATCGTCTATGAAGACCTGAAGATAAGAAACATGGTGAAAAACCACCACTTAGCTAAATCTATCAGCGATGCAAGTTGGTATCAATTCACGCAATGGCTTCAATACTTTGCCAAGGTTCATGGTGTTATAGTTATTGCTGTTCCACCTCACAACACGACTGTTGATTGTTCGTGCTGTGGGGCGAAGGTGAAGAAAACTCTTAGCACTAGAACTCACAGATGCAACAAGTGTGGCACAGTCTTAGACCGTGACCACAACGCGGCCAAGAACATCTTGGTAAAGGGATTCAAGCTGTTAGCTGAATATTTAAACAACAGTACCGTAGGGCATACGGAATCTGGAGCCAAAAGCTCAAAAGCGCAGGGAGAAACTGGCCTCTGGCTCAAGAACGGAGACGCTCTTGTTCTAAGTCAGCTCGATGAGCTGCGAACCAAGAACTCTTGGGAATCCCCCACTATATTCGGTACTCCGAATTAGTGGTGGGAGGATGTCAATTCATCCGCAACAGATTGAGTTCTCTGAACGGTTCAGACGATTCATTCAGGGTAATTGTACCGGGTTGTGCGGGTTCGCCATTAACCAGCAACGTATAGGTATCGGGTTGCAACCGTTCTAGATAATATACCCCAGCTCCATTGGTAACAGAAAATCGCCGCTGCGTGCCTTTTGAGCCAACTGCTTCCACCCTCGCACCAGCAACGGCATTGCCTGAAGCATCGGTAACTACGCCAGAGAGAGTAAATGCGGGAATTAAAGGGACGGAGATAGGCGTGTAGCTGCCTGCAACGACATCAACGGCCATCGCCTCAACCAGGGGTTGCCAGTCGAGAGGATAACCGGCTGGATCGAGGTCGAGGCGATAGGTTCCAGGGGGTAAGCGAAGTACAACGCGATCGCGTTGCACTTCGGGTTGCGATGATTTAAGGGGTTGATTGTTGAGGATGAAGAGGAGATCGGCTGTTTCTGTATAGTAGTCTTCTCCCCGATCGCGTTTACCGTTGTTGTTGCGGTCAAAAAAGGGTTGAATCAGCAAACCACCCTGAGTGCGAAAGTAGTCAGAACGCCGATCGCCTGGAAAAATGCCTTGTTGCAAATTAGCGCTACTGACCAACTCTAGACTAAAGCTTTCCTCTCCTAAATCGAGCGAAACTCCCTGATAACGCAACCGCAAAAGCAGGCCGGGAATCGCTGCCGTTTGAGCACCGGCAATAATTCCAGAGCCTTGAGAACCAACACCGTAACCTAAATAAGTTTCCCAGAGAAAGTTGCCGTCAGGCGCTCGTGCCGAGGAGCGATAGCGCCATCCGAGCGATAGCAAGTCCTCTGTGTCCTCTTCGTTAGTTAGGTCAAGGGTTTCATAATCCAAAAGCAATGCATGACCTGTATCGAGAATGCGATCGCCAGTGAGGTTATACTTCAGTTGCGAACTCGTAGTCACTTCATTGCCGCGTCCATTGAATTCCCAATCGCCCAAGCGTTGCAACACATTCCACCGCAAGCGGTTTTGCTCATCAAAGGTGACGCGAGCAAACGTCACCGCATGTCGGCTACTCGAAGAAAACTGCATGCCACCCGCCACACCATCCAGATTGTTATAAAGTCCCAGCAGCGTGAATTTGGGAGACAGCCGCCAATCTAGATTGAACCGACGGGAAAAGCGATCGCTATTGAACTGAGCGCTAATATTAGGAGTAGGTCGATAGTAGACATAAGCATCCACGTCCCAAGTGTTCTCCTCATCCGGCGTCAGGATAGAAGCACTCACCTCAAACGGAACGTTGCTCGGTCGAAAAAAGATTTCCCCAAGTCCTCTCACCGTTTGGTCGTAAACCGCACCCGCACCCACCGTAAAACTTTCGGAAACCCCCCAACGCTCTAGCACTCCTCCTTGAATATCAGTAAACTCTCCCCAAAACCGATTATCTTCAACCGTTCGTCCAACGCCAGCAGACACAATCGTAGCTGATGCCCCCGCCGGAATTTGTCCCGGCACGGATGAGAACGTTGCCTCCCGGATTTCTGGAGGTTCTGCCAGTCGTCCTTGTCGATACAGCAAAACCTGATAATTTCCGCCGAATATATCCCCTTCCACCGGCACATCTTCAAAGCGGTAGACGCCAGAAGTATCTACCAACACTTCATCCAAGACTCGACCGCCGAACCCTTCCGTTAGCCGTGCCAAGGTTCCTGGTTCCGCTTCACCGACAATCGTGCGTCCTACTTGATTGGCTTGTAATCGCTCCCTCGGACTAAACCCGCCACCGAAAAACTGTTCGGGTGGTGTAAATCCCTGGCGCTGAATCGTGGTGAACCCCCAATAATTACCCGCTCTCTGAGAGCGCCAAAAGGTTGGCTGAGAACCCAGCACATAATCAGCCGCAGGATTTTGTTGCAAGTACTGAGCTTCGGCGAGATTCCAAGTGCGCGAATCATCTAATTCCGGCTGGTTGAGCCGCAGATAGCCGCTACCGTTGAAGAGAGTTCCTACAGCTTGCAAATCTCCCTGAACATTAAGCGAATTCCCTAGAGCATTGGTTGCATTCACCCGTTGCTCGACGGCGGCAACCGTAACATCGGGTGCTTTGATGCGGGGTAAGCCTTCTAACTGGACGGGAGCCTGCGTTACTCTCACCTGTCCCGGTGTCGGTTCTATTTGACCGGGATTGAGTACGATCGCATAATCATTAATGTCAAATTCAGCCGGCATATCAAATAAGCGCTGAATTTGCTCGATTGAAAAGACTAACCCTAACTCTGGGTCATTTAAGAGTTCTTTTGGGTCAATGCGAGTCACCCTGGAGGGAGAATGCAACTCCAACTCGCCATTCTCCAAAGGCGTTACTTTCAGGTTCAACGCCTCCACCACGGCATCAAAGGGAACTAACCAGTTGACAAAATCAACCGCTTGGGTTCCGTCTTCCAGCCCCCGCACTAAAACGCTGAAAATCACCGAGCGGCTACCCACATTTATCCCAACAGGAAAGACAGTAAATCTCGCTGGCGCTTCTAGCTGATTTGGGGACAACTGTTGTGAAGTCGTGGGTGTGACTATACTGCGATCGATTTGAGACAAGGTAGTAGGAGCAATTCCTAGTACTAAACCGGCAGTCCCTCCCAAAACGATTAACCAGGAGCGGGGCGAAAAGAGTGAACTCGCTGCCATGAAGCTGCTATGCATCTAACCTGTACGACGATATGTAAGGCACGTCGGGTTAGTGCATCATCCACTCTTGTTTCAGACGCTCCAACTCCATCATGATGCTGCTGGTATTGTAAGGAAACTTAGTTCTGTGTGATAGCTGTGTCTGAACAATCTCAATCCAATCCGTGCTGCTCTCGCTCTTGAGCGCGTGCTTCATCTCTCTAGTTAAGGACAACCAACCTTGCAGCACAAACAAGTGGCACTGGAGAACTTGCAACTGTGGCGTTTGCCGAGCTAAGCCAAATTTCAGGATAGCGGCTGTATCAAGATATCTCTTCCTACGCACTAGTGATTCTCTGGCCCAATCCTCATTCCCTTCTTGCCAATCTAGCTGGCCTCTGTACTTACAATAGTCAGCTGCTTTTTTGGTTAGGGTGTAATGGTGCTGAATCTGCAATTGGGTGGTAATTGCCCGAGCAACGGTCTGATGCAACAGTACCAGATGGTTTTGTAGTTGTGCAATGAGCATCTCTAATCGTTGACGAAGCTGTAACGGGGATGATTCACCACCCGCGAGCCTTTCTAACTCTTGCCAATCTGCTTCAAGCTTTAATAAGCCTTGTTCGAGCTGCTCGATCGCTTTGGTGAATGTCTGTGCTTCAAATAAGTATTTCTTGGCTTTGGCTTCAAATAACTTACTGATTAAAACTAAGTTAGGCAAGAGGGTTTTGATCAGAATTGTTTGTTGGTCAAGTTGAGCTTTTAAAGCACTGACTTCTTGAGATAGAGCTTTGGCGTCGATCGGTGTTGACTGAGCAGAATGGTTGGCGTTAGACTCCACCCCGGACGAAACGCGATCGCTAGCCGGTTGGTTATTCAACTCAGATGCTGTTAAGCGTTTAAAGCTAGAATTACTACCTTCTCGATCGCTTTGTTGAGGTTTAGAGGTTTTAGACAGAGCTTGGTTGTACTGTTGCTTGACGAGTTCTTGGGCCTGACAAACGGTGGCTAATGCTTGATGCCGCCGCTCCTGTTGAGCCTCCAGAGCGACTAGCGACGGCTCTAGTACTTTTTCAATGTAGTTGGTGCCAACGTCTGGATGCCTTGCTAAATAGTTCAGTAACCTCTGTTTTCCTCGGAAATTGGCTTTCTCCCAAAGCAAATCGAAGGCCATTAACTGCACTAGGCCCCGTTCAGTCTTAATAATTTTCTTCACGAGTTGAAAGCCGTCTTGACCATGCTGCAATGCCTCTTTGAGCGCAGCAATTCTGACGCGATCGCACGAGTTGGCTAAACGCTGTTTCACGTCCTCTAATGCTTTAGAGACTGTGCAATTCGACCGTCGTGGGTATTGACTATCTACTCCCCCCGTGTGCTCTCGATTGCTTAATACCAATTGAGTTTTAGTTTGACACCTATTCTCTAATTGCTCCCCCCTTACCAAGGGGGGACTCGGGGTCCCCTTGGTAAGGGAGGAATTGGGGGGTTCAAAATGTGACATTGGAAAAGGCAATGGGTATAAGACAATGATTTCACCATCACTAGCTCTAGGGCATCGATTGACGTCAATGTGGTGGTGAAGGACGCCGTGAAACTCGGTGAAACTGTCCTCCAACTGTTCTCTAAATTGATAATTTTGCATAACTCTCATGCCCTACTGTTAAAACAAATTTTTAATTGCGATCGCTTGTAACTAACCACTGACAATGCACCCAAATTAAACAGCTCGGCATTATTTTTGTAGACTCCTAAAACTTATTGATTAGCCGCCGTTTCTGGAATCGTGAGATTCACGCTGAACCCTTGGGTGCGAGGATTATCTCCTTGAGACCAAACCAATTCGCCACTGAGTTGATAGTTTCCGGGAGCGAGACTCGATTGCTCGTTATCTGGATATCCCAACAAAAAATGACGCTCGCTGTTAGCAACGATACCCGTGGGGTCAATTTTGCCTGTTTTCACTACCGTTCCTCCTTGCTTTAAAGTCCAGTTCATCGCCGGACGCGCCGATGCGCTGCCTGTATTTCTCACCAGAAGCTGTATCTGCCGTTGTTGAGCATTCCAACTGGCATTCTCGACAGCGAGACTCGGAGATAAATCCCCCTTACGCACGTAGATAGTGACGCCAATTCGGGTGGTTAACCCAATACTGTTTCCCCCTGGCGCGATCGCTTGTGTTAGGTTTTCGGTAAACACAACCGCACGATATTCTCCATCGGGCAGGCTGGGGGGTAAGCGAACAATAAAACGAATTCGGCGTTCTACTCCTGGGGGGATATTGAGTTCTCTGGGAGAAAATTGGAGATAGGGAGTGAGGTCGCTTGTTTCCCCCGGCTTTAAGGTTTGAAAACCATTATCGCGGCTATAAGTAAACGGTTCGGTATAGACGCGAGCGCGAAACGGTGCATTGGTTTCATTGCCAACATTAATTACCCCTTGGGATTGACCTCGCTTCGCCTCCAGCTCTACAACCAGTGGTGAGATGCTAACTTGTGCTACGGCTGAATTAGCCCACACGAAAGCAGTCGATACTAAGTAGCCGGTGAACGCTAGAGAACGTTTGCGAATAGAAGTCTTTCCCATCATGGATTACAAAAATTATGAATTATGAATGCTGAATGATGAATTAAGACAAAACTCAATGCTCTATCTTCAGTTGCTAGTAAGTTGACCAGCTCTGAGAGTGCAGTGGAGTAATTTAATAATTCATAATTCATAATTTCCTAGCTATGGTGTAACGGTCAACGTGACATAAAATTCGTATTCGCCTGGGGGGATGACCGCATCGCTTTCGGTTTCCATGCGAACCTGAAAATTGGTAATACCGGCTTTGATGGGGAGAGTGGAGGTTCCCGTTGTTGTAATCACATCGCCATTCGCACCCGTGAGCGTTGCGCTAGCGAAGTTGCGTTTGATGTTAAATTTAAATCCACTCGTTTGCACGGGTTCGTTAATCGTCACGTTCGCCGTTGTGTTGCAAACCATCTGCACGAAACCTGCCCGTCCCTTGGCTACCGTACCTCCTAATGATGTGCCTCCGAGGAGCATGGTGGGCTTAAACGTATCGTTAACGGCTAAAACACCAGGGGTAGGAGTATTAAACGTACAGGCACCTGGCACCATTCCATTGAAGGGAACATTTACACTTTGAGCCAATGCACTTTTGGCGAATGAGGCACTACCGAGCAGCAGTAGAGTCGAGGCCAAAATAGAACGAGGAATGAGGATTGATTTCAAGATAGACATCCTAAGTTACGCCCTTAACCAACAACAAAAACTGATTGCCAGTGAAAGAAGTTGCTTTTCTACTAACTTCCTAACCAGAACGGATTCACACCTTTTTGTGCGAGAACTAACCATGCCGTCGCACCGACATGTAAGCGATGAAAGTACAACCAAGGTTCGCCATTGAGGAGAGCAAAACCTGTTGTCAGTCCATCTCGATTAACGGCGGGTATACCACCAGAGGCATCCTGCGCTGCGGCAAGCATTGAAAGTAGGGTCTTTGATTTATCGAGTTGACCCGTATGTTGATACGCCACCGCCATCTGTGCTGTACCCTCATACCAAATGCGATCGCGATCTTGGTTAAAATCAAAGCCGTCTCCGACTCGGTGTAGCTTTTCTGAATAAGCCAGCGCTCGCCAATAAGGTTTCCCCTCTTCTCTCAATGCCAGAGGAGCCCAGGCCTGCACGTCTAACGGTACGTTTTCGTGATTAATCGCGACTCCATCGAGTTTGGTTCCCGTCCAGAACTTGCCTTCCACCTCATCCCACATGCTGAAGACAAATGTCTTGGCAGAGTTGGCCCGTTCTTGCCACACTCGCTCGTGGGTAATCGCATACAGCCGACTGAATGCGACATACAGGTCAAGGTTATGTTCGGTTGACTTGTAGCTCAATAACTTGGGATTGGGTTCCCAACCTGTAAAACCGCCAAGATAGCCTCCCACGCCTCTAGAATCTCGACAGTCGTGTTCGACCCATTCACCCATCCGAAGCGCGGCATCTAGATAAGGTTGACCCCCATAGGTTTGGTAGTATGCTAAAAGCGCTAGCATCGCCCAGGCAACGTTACCGGCGTGCGTGCTAATTTGAAATTCGTCTTCAATCCAGCGATTAGTTTGCCGATCGTACCATCCCGGCATCAAGATGCTGCCATCGGGTGCAATGAAGTTGCCACCTCGGTAAGCGTTGCGAATCCGACCATCTTTATAAAATCGGTCATGATTTTGGACGTAAGCGATCGCATCGACTAATTGTTTCGCTCTTTGGCGATCGCCAACAGCGATAAATGCCAAGGCACTCACGGCATTATCGTAGGTAAAGGCTACCCCTCCCAGGACGCGATCGAAGTCACTCGTCGATTGAGTGGTTTCGTAACTCGCCAGCAACCTCAAATCATTTTTAGGAAGAAGATTGAGTGTAGTAGTAGCCGTGTTAGGTCGAGTTCCACTATCTGGTC
>DATNPT010000471.1:0-7786 GCA_036703075.1 Chroococcales cyanobacterium | reverse complement strand
CATGGCTGGGATGTTCTGGAGACGTGCCTGAGTGCTGGTGATGTTCTGTATCTCACAATGCCAGCCTCTGGGTTAGAACTGTTGTGGCGCGTGAATCCCTCTCAGCTAATTACTAGCGGTGGTCTAGATGGGTTTAGCTAGTAGCAAGATTTTTCTTGTCTTTGAGTTTGTTGGGATTACAAGGATAGTTTGCAAGCCATCTTATCTCACCTCAATAGTAGTGAATGACTTCATAAAGGTAAAGATGAAAAAATTCTGGTAGATGTATAGCACTACGCACTTAAGTTAGGACATATTTTAATATAGAGATTAATCAAGTATCCTGAGAAAAATGTCTGCTCCCTATAGCTACGATCTCCGAAAGAAAGCCATTGAGGCAGTGAAACGAGGACAAAGAAAAACGGATGTATGTCGTCTTCTGAAAATTAGTAGAAACACCTTAGATTTATGGCTGAAGAGGGTTTCAGAAACTGGAGATGTTCGACCAAGTATTCCCCGGAAAAAAGGTGCGCCCCCGAAAATTAAAGATGAAGAAAAATTTCGAGAGTTTGTCAAGGAGAATCAAGATAAGACTCAAGGAAAAATGGCTGAAATTTGGGGGGATAATGTCACTCAACAAAATATTAGCTATGCTTGCCACAAGCTAGGCATTACTCGAAAAAAAAACTTACGGTTATCAAGAAAGAAATGAAGTAGAACGAGCTGAATTTCTAGAAAAACTCGCCAAAGTCAAGAGTAGTCAACGAGTTTATGTGGATGAGGCAGGTTTTGACAATCGAGAAGATTATCCCTATGGCTATAGCCCCAAAGGAGAAAGGTGTTATGCCATTAAATCAGGGAAAAGAACAGAAAGAGTCAGTGGGATTAGTGCATTAAGAGAGAAAAAGTTGTTTGCTCCTTTGACTTTTGAAGGGTCATGTAATCGCAACTTATTTGAAGCTTGGCTGACAGAGTGTTTAATTCCTCAATTGACTCCGGGAGACATTATTATAATTGATAATGCCACTTTTCATAAAGGCGATACCATTAAAAAACTAGTGGAAGAAGCGGGCTGCGAAATCTGGTATTTGCCCGCTTACTCACCTGACTTCAACAAAATCGAAAATTGGTGGGCTGTTTTAAAGACATGGATGAAACAAAAATTAGCGGAGTTTGATACGGTCAGAGAATGTGTAGATTCTGCATTCAGAAATTGTCCTAATTTATTTGCGTAGTGCTATATCATGAACACCCAGCGACTAGTATAACCGAATGTAAATAACTTATACATAAGTTGAACGAGATATCAAACATTAGACTAGGATAATTTAATACTTGAAAATACTTTTTCTTATAAAGCTTTTTGTCAATTACGTCCCGACTGACCGCTTAACTTTATGTTCATTAATATCAGGTGTGTATGATTCCAGTTATTTCCCCACAGGCAAGGATTGACGTTGATGATACTCCTATTGTACTACTACCTATTCACCTAACGACTGTCGAATCTGTAGCTTTCAAAGAAAGCTGCATGGAGCTTCTAGGAAGTAATTTTTCATCTAAAAAGATAATTTTTGATTTTCGGCAAAATGTCTTCATTAGTAGTAGTGGGATTGGAGCGCTAGTTACTCTATACAAAGCGGCGAAAAAAAGGGAAATTGACTTAATCCTGAGGAATGTTGGTTCGGAAGCAATGATTGTTTTGGAACTCACTCAGTTAGACAAGGTTTTTACAATAGAGCGAGCGGATATATACGCAGAAACTCCTGCCGGTTTATCAGGCAATTCGTTACTAAATGCTCATCTTTCTACACGCTCCTTGGGAAAGAGATGCCTAGATATTGTAGGAGGGATTGTTGGCTTGGTGATTACAGCGCTCGCGTTTGTTCCTATTGCGATTGCGATTAAAATTGACAGTTCTGGTTCTATCCTCTTTAGCCAAACCCGCTGTGGTTGGATGGGAAAGCAGTTTCGGATATGGAAATTCCGCTCCATGCGGACTGATGCCGAAACCCTAAAAAACTGCGTTGAGAATCAAGCTAATGGTGCAATTTTCAAAAATGATAATGACCCCAGAATAACGCGGGTAGGTCGCTTTTTGCGACGCACAAGTTTAGATGAACTGCCTCAGTTCTGGAATGTCGTCAAAGGCGAAATGAGTTTGGTTGGTACCAGACCCCCCACACCACATGAGGTTGAAATTTATGAAGTCCCCGAGTGGCAACGTTTGGATGTCAAACCTGGTATGACGGGTGAGTGGCAGGTGCATGGTCGCTCGACAGTTCGGAACTTTGAAGACATCATCAAGCTGGATCTGCGTTACCAACAGAACTGGAGCTTAGCCTATGACTTAAAGCTGATTATCAAAACTGTTAAAATTATCCTGAGTAAAAATAGTGGTGCTGTTTAAACGCTTCTAGTAAAACAGTCGAAAAATTATTTTGATTCATCAATTAGCGATTGAGGCTATCGCAGGGTTTGGGCCTATCCTTACCCCAAAGTTGATTTGACAGGAATTTTAACGGTAAACGTTGTCCCAATATCAAGTTGACTCGCTACGCTAATACTACCTCCATGTACATCTACACACTTTTTAACTACCGTTAGACCTAACCCCGAACCCGGAATCGTACCGATATTTTTGGCTCGATAGAATGCATCAAAGATATGCTGTTGTTCTGATTGAGGAATACCAATTCCCCGATCGCAAACTTGAAACGCTAGCTCTGTCGGTTCGCACGTCAATTTTAATCTGATTTTACCTCCCTGGGGGGAGTATTTAATCGCATTCGTGAGCAAATTAGCCAAGATAGAATGCAGGAGATTTTCATCCATGTAAACGCGATCGCAATTGCCGTGCTGGATGAAATCAATTCTGTGCTGAGGACTAGCATTGAGTTGCATCTCTTCCACAAACCGATGACAAAACTGTTTGAGATCGAGCTGAGTCCAGTTGCATTCTAACTTCCCCGTTTCGGCTCGATTAATGGTTAAAATATCTTCGAGAATTTGCCGCATACTTTTAGCCGCCAATTCAATGCGCTGAATGTTGCGGAGTTTCTTTTCCTCCGGCCACTCCTGTAGCGAAGAAGCGAGAATCTGAGCTGACATTAAAATGGTACTTAGCGGAGTCCGAAATTCATGAGATGCCATCGAAAAGAAGCGAAGACGGAGTTCGCTGAGTTCTTGCTCCCTCTCTAAGGCTCGACGCATTTCTTCAGCCTGCTTGCGCTCGGTGATATCAATCCCAATACAAACGATAAACCTAACCGAGTCATCTGTATCGAGCAGAACGGTATTCGACCAAGAAATGAGTCGGCGATTTCCATTCCTCGCGACCCAATAATGTTCGTGCTCATTGGGAAATTGACCCGATTGCAGCTCTTGAACCACTGCCTTAACTGATTCTATCTCTTCAGGAATTAGGAACAAATCCCAAATATAGTGACCCTTGACTTCGTCAACCGAATACCCAGTGGTTTGCTGACAAGCACGATTGAAGTGAAGGATTTGTCCTTGCGGGTCGAGAACGAAAATTAAAGCACCGGCTGTATCAAGAATTGCCGAGACAAAGTTGCGCTCTTGTAGCAAATCTAATTCAGCTTGTTTGCGCTCGGTAATGTCCTGCGACATAGACATTCCAGCATAGATTTCTCCTTGCTCGTTCCTCACGGGTAGCGCATACAGCAAGTAGAATCGATCGCCATAAGCCAGTTCGCAAACCGTGGAATGACCGGCGAGTGCGGCTCGATACGCTGACTCTTGGATTTCGCAGACATCTGGTGGAAAGATTTGGGCAACCGTTTTTCCTTCCAACAACTGTTTAGAAAAACCCACTTCTGTTAATCCCTTGCCTTCAGTCAAGGTGTAGCGTAAATCGTGGTCAAATAAGGCAAATATGCCATTCGGGAAGTTGCTGGCTAGAGTACGGTATAGCTGTTCGGTTTTTTGCCGCGCTACCTCAGCTTTTTTGCGAACCGTGATATCCATGTCTAACCCAGCCATGCGGACGGGACGGCCGGTTTCGTCATAAAATACCTGACCGAAGCTTTCTAACCAACGAACGTTGCCATCCGGTAAGCAAATGCGGAACTCATCCTCATAATCCTCCCCTGACTTGAGGATATGCTGTACTTTCTGAATTACGCGATCGCGATCGTCAGGATGAATCCGATTAATAAAGGCTTCATACCTGCTGCTGTTGCAGCTACCCATGGTTACACCCAACAACTGCTCAGAGTTGACACACCAAGCAATGTCACCTGTCAGAATATTCCAGTCCCAGATGCCCATATGAGCAGCTTCCAGAGCTTTGCGTAATCGCTCTTCGCTAACTCGTAGCGCCTCCTCTGTCTGCTTGCGCTCTGTCACATCTGTCGCTGTGCCAAGTATCTGTTGGGGTAAACCCTCAGCTGTTCGGGTAAAGACAACAGATCGATTATGAATCCAGCGCCACTCGTCCGCAGCATTTTTTAGGCGGTATTCGCTCTCAATCACCTCATCATTTTTTGCGATCGCTAATCGTTGTTTGAACTGCGCCAACTTATATAAATCGTCAGGGTGGAACACTTCCACAGAAAACTGCAAACCCTTGGCTCGAATTTCGGCTAAGCTACAACCGAAAAACTCCTCCGTTTGGCGATTGGCATAGATATGACAGTCTTGCAATTGGTCGTAGATGTAGAGCAGGCTGGGAGTGGTATCGGCAATCTGCTGGATCAGATGCTGAGTTTCCCGTAGCGCTTCCTCTGCCTGTTTGCGCTCTGTAATGTCAGTGATTACCGAAATGAAGCCAGTTACCTGTCCCTGCTCGTCCCGCTTGTAGTTCCAGTCCATCTGGATATCTAAAAGATTACCGTCCTTAGTCCAAATTTTGAATAGGTGAGGAGTTGGTCGGGATTGCTCTTGCACCAATTGAGCTAAATATTCCGGTAGAGTCAGTTGCTCAAACTCGGAGATCAACTCGCACAACGGCTTACCGAAAAGTTCTCCTGGCTCGTAGCCCAGCATGTTGTGCAATGCAGAATTTCCGAAGGTGATGATGCCCGTGGGATCGATCTCCTGGATGCCGTGGGGAATGGTTTCGACCAGAGTGCGATACAGCGATTCGCTCTTGCTCAGGGCAAGCTCCATTTGCTGACGTTCGGCAATTTTCCCGATTAATTTCTCATTGGCTTTCCTAAGTGCGGCTGTACGTTCGGCGACTTTGCTTTCTAAGCCTTCATTCACCTGGCGCAAGTCTTCCTCTGCCTGCTTGCGCTCGCTACTATCGCGGGCAACACCATAAATTAATCCTTCTTTCAGAAACGGCACCGCTTTCCAAGACAGCCATTTGTAGGAACCATCCTTACACCGATAGCGATTTTCGCAGTGAGTAATCGGTATGCCAGCTCTCAGTTTTGCCATTTCCGCTTCAGTCGCTTCCACATCGTCTGGATGAACCAATTCGATCGCACGGAGTTTGGTTAATTCTTCAAGCTCGAAGCCCAGAGTCCTCTCCCAAGACGGGCTTAAATGGATGAAGTATCCCTCACTGTTGCCAATCGCCAGCATATCTAGCGACAGGTCAAAAAAGCGCTGCGAAGCTGCCCGTAGTGCATCGCATTCTTGTTCTGCCCGCTTACGCTCTGTGATGTCGGTAAACACTCCACAAATGGCGTAAACTTTCCCAGTAGGATCGTAGAGCGGATACTTGCTCGTAATAAAGGTGTACGTCACCCGATCGACTTGAAAAACTTGCTCTTGTTCTAGGACATTCCCTATTGGCAAGACAGCGCGATCGCTTGTCCATAATTGCTCGGCTATCTCCTCAGGGAAAATATCGTAGTCAGTATTGCCGATAATCTCCGTTTTTTTTAAGCCCGTAAGTCGTTCGAGTTGCCGATTGAGCATTAAGTATCGACCCTGAAGATCTTTAAGGTAAAACCCAACGGGTGAGTTATCCAAAATGGTTTCTAGCTGCTTGTGTCTCTCGCGCAACGCCGCCTCTGAGCGTTGAGAGTTAGCCAGCCATCGCCAAAAAAGCACATAAATCCCACACAGTAGCACTACGCTGATACTGTTTGCGATCGCTTCTGTCCGTAGTAGATCGAGCAGGTTGAGGTCGCTCTGAGCTAAATGCGATCCCACCAGGCTCCCATACGAAAGTGCGATCGTACTGCCCAGCAGGAATAATACCAACCCAAATCCGTGACTAATAATGATTTTATAATTGCTCATTCGTCTGCTTTTTCTCGATCGAAGATTGCCGTCATCTGGTGGTTAATTTGGCAATGACCTCAAGGAGGAAGTACTAACTTAAAAAAGCTTTAACCAGCCACCTGTCCCATCACCTCTCGTTGAAATCATGAACCAGTGTTTATACCTACCTGCTGGTAGAGAAATATGTATTTTCTTAACTTCTGTCTACTGTCAAGTAATATTGTTAAACAATCCTATTTTTTCAGAGGGAACCTGATTAGTCCGTTTCCCTTATAAATTTTTGACTTTCAAGATTCCAACTATGCTCTATCAATGAGAATCTTGCTAGTAGAAGATGATGTGAATCTGGCTGAAGCTTTATCAGAAGCCTTAACTGACCAGAGATATGTTG
This sequence comes from Chroococcales cyanobacterium, assembly GCA_036703075.1. Classification (GTDB taxonomy): domain Bacteria; phylum Cyanobacteriota; class Cyanobacteriia; order Cyanobacteriales; family Coleofasciculaceae; genus DATNPC01. The sequence goes on along the minus strand of DATNPT010000471.1, from coordinate 1,215 downwards.
TTGATGTTGTCTACGATGGAGAAATCGCTTGGACTCAAGCCAGAGTGGTAGATTATGACTTAATTCTCCTAGACGTGATGCTGCCGAAGCTTGACGGGGTGAGCCTGTGTAAACGGCTACGCTCGTGTGGCTACAGCGTCCCTATCCTCATGATTACAGCCTGCGACACTAGCACTGACAAAGTCAGTGGCTTGGATGCGGGAGCCGATGATTACGTCGTTAAACCCGTCGATTTACCGGAGCTACTCGCTCGCGTTCGCGCTCTGCTCCGTCGAGGGACAACGTCCGCTCCACCCGTACTGGAGTGGGATGGCTTGAGGCTCAATCCCAGTACTTATGAAGTCACCTACTTGACCCAACCCCTGCGTCTGACGCCCAAAGAGTATTCTCTCTTAGAGCTTTTCTTACGCAATGGTCGGCGAGTACTCAGCCGCAGTTTAATTATCGAACACGTATGGTCATTGGAGGCTCCTCCCTCCGAGGATACGGTCAAAGCTCATATTAAAAGCTTACGCAACAAGCTCAGAACTGTAGGTGCTCCAAACGATTTGATCGAGACAGTACACAGCGTTGGCTATCGTCTCAAACCAAGCTCTTAATTCTTCTTCACAAAAAACGCTGAATTCGTTGCGAGTTCTTCCCCAAATTTTTCACCTTGAGGATTTACCTTTAGGATGATGAACGGACTAGGAACAAATCTAGCCGTCTCGGCTCTCTAGTTTCACTCCAGAGCCAACGATTATCTTGCTTGAAGATACCAAAAGCAGTTAGTGCGGGTCTAGAACGGTCTATCGGTGCTCGGAGAAAGCCTGCTGAGGAATTTTCAGCTCCTCCGAAAATGCTCTCTCCATCTAGACCAGCGCCCGTTAAGGGTTCATCGATTTCAAGCTATGAAAAATTTCTAAAACTATGTCCAAAAAAACCGTGAACTTAGGACTGGAATTAGTGAACGAAGAGATCGATAACGCTCTAGAGCTATATCCAGAAGAACCCTACCGAACGATATTTGCTAGCCCTGAGCTGCGTCAGAAGTTAATTAACTATGTGATGAGTGGGCTTCAGGGATTCCTTCCATCAACTGAAGACAAGTCAAACCGACCCGCTAAGGAGACAATTCCTTATCGTTCCTTAGAGCTACGCTTGCATGTAGAAAATTACGTTCACTGGGGAATTGAGTATATTTTGGAAACGAATCCTGACTCGATCGCTCACGCG
>DATNPT010000060.1:0-5696 GCA_036703075.1 Chroococcales cyanobacterium | reverse complement strand
CTCTCGACCAAGTGCGCGCGCAAGTTGCCACCTTCCTGAAAATTCCCCTCAACCAAATCGATCGCATCGAGTGCTGGCAGCACCAAGTCTGGGTCAAATTGGTGGCATCCCGCGCTAAATTCATCAGTTATCGCAACTTGCCTCTCTGGCTCGACCAAGGACTGACTGCTATCAAGCACTGTACATCCCGCCCCGACCTCGACCAGTTAGGCAAAATCTTACGTAGCGAACGCGACTGGTACGACAAACACGAGATGCCGCAAGCCGTGCAACCTTGGCGCGATGCTTGGGCGCAACAAGCAAGATATTTGCGGGACGAAGACGAACGCCTCAGACCGATTCGCGCTCATCAGCAAGCGGGAATGGAGTGGCAAAAAGCCTGGGAACAAGTGCTGAACTGTTGCCGAGATTGTACCGGACTTAAACGTTTAGCCCCGGAAATTCAACGGCAAAGCCAAGAATTTTCCGACTTGCCAGAAGTGATGCAAGCCGTGCAACAACTGTGGAGCGATCGCTGGCAGGAACTCTCAGAAGCGATCGCCTAAGATGGTTGCGAGCGTCTCATCGGGAATAAGACAATGAAATACTCTCTTATAGTCTCAAAGAGGGTATGAGCTTCAGTTTTAAGTACTTACAATGCCATCGTAGGAAAAAAATGTTAAGAACTGAGAAAGTTCGTTGATGCTTCTGCGATTTAACGATCTGGCGGCAAGTCCACTTTGCCGAGAACGTTGCCAACCCGGATTTTGAGAGTAGGTCTGCGGCAACGATTTACTGGAGATTTAAATTTAGAGTTCGGTCACTTTATGAAAAGATAAAGGTTTGTTTGCTAAACACTGAAGTTTGGTGGTTTTGCTGACCACCCTTCGTTCCAATAACAGGAGCGTCAACCAATGGAATGCGTTACAGTTCAAGTCATGTTTGAGAATGCCCCCCGAACATCTCACAAAGATTACTCCGCGGAACTAGAAGACTTAAACGGGAAGCAAGTGAAATTATCCAGACTTCCGTGTGAGGGAGAGTTAATTGCGTTTTCAGACGGCGACCTCCAACGGGTTGGGCCATGCTTCATGGTGATAGAGGTTGTCCATTTTGCTTCGCCAAGTAGCAATTTAGTTGGTCAAGTTATGCTACGTAAATGTTTTCCTCGGTAAGTGATGAGGTTTCGGTTGGTGAAAACTCCATTGTTTGTAGGGGCGATTTATGTACGCTATAGGCGTCCCCGTAGGGTATCGCCCCTACGGTAGGTTGGATATGATTGGAACTCGAATGAGCTGCAATCAAAAACCCGTCAGTACAAATCCTAGTCCAAGCAGTAGACCGCTCAAGAAATGCATGCGTACCGCGATAAATTTAGAGTTACTCACCTTTTCTGGTTGGTCGTGATGCTGGTGGACGTGCCGCAATAATTGAAGCGCAATCGGCAAGCTCAATAAGGTCAATAATGTCCAGAGGGGAAAAACACCTAAAAGGATAAACAACGCAGTGAACGCATAAATGCTGCCACCCAACCACCATAAAATTTGGGAACCTCTTTTCGTACCGAGGCGGACAATTGGCGATCGCTTTCCGACGGCTGCATCATCCTCAACTTGGTGAAAATGAGAGCAAAACAAAATGACGCTAGTCGCAATGCCCACAATCACAGAGGCAGCGAGACAGTTCGTTGACCACGTTTGTGCTTGTGAATAGTACGCTGCCGCTACTGCCATAGGACCAAAGGTGATAAAGCAGATAAATTCCCCTAACCCCTGATAACCCAAGCGAAAGGGCGGGCCTTGGTAACTGTATCCCAACGCGCAGCAGAGTAGAACCAGCCCAATGACTGTAAAGTCTCGTTGCCACCACGCGATCGCAATAATTCCCAGAATACCTGCGGCTAAAAATAAGTTTGCCAACCAAAAAATTAGCGATTTGTTGCCAGTTAAATTCACTAAGGAATGGGCTTTATTTTTATCAACACCTGTTTCAGAATCAAACACATCATTGGTAAGATTAAGCCAAGCAATAATCGAGATGGCTGACATTAAAAATGTCGAAAAGATTCCACCATGAAATCTCTGACTTTCCGCAAAAGCAACAGCCGTGCCTACCCAAATTGGAATAATAGCAACGCTATACATGGGAGGCTTAATTGCGGCTAGCCATAATTTACTGTTGGGTTGTTCTACTAAACTTGTCGTCATCAGACTGATTTGATTAAATTACTAGAAACTGAAAATTGCTAAAAATTGGTGGTGTTTTTTCGGATGAATCCAGGCTCTCAGACCCATCTGAGACGTAAGTGCTTCAGTTCTCTCGTCGGATTGGAGCCTAGGCAAGCAGGATACTTGTGCTGCGGATTACGCCAAGTATCACCGAGACGGCGATCGTTTCTCCGGTACCATAAGGAAGTCGGCACTACAGAACCTCACATTTGTGCTGTTAGTCGGGTCTTGAGCCACCTAGCCGAGGAGACGACTGGGTGGAGGTCGAGTCGAAAAATAGGTGTCAATTGACACCAGGGTTAGGAAAGAAGCAAGTATATCCCTTTAGACATCCCACCATTGTCGATGAGACTTTAGGAACAGAACTTCAAAAAACTTTACTATCTGTCGCTTCTATGCCAGTCACCCCCTATCGCACAAATCTCTTTCAAGACCGCAAAGAGCTGTATCACCTTCTCTCCAGGGGAAAGCAGCAATCCATTGAAAAAGGCTGTTCTCAGATTGTTAGCATTTCTCAAGAAATCGAACCCGTTGACCCCTTGGCCGTGTTACAGGCATTCTCCAAACCTGATTGCCTACAGTTCTACTTTGAAAAAAGAAGTAAAAGCAAAGCGATCGCAGCCATTGATGCGACAATTTCTACTAAAGTTGAAGGTGCTAATCGCTTCCAAAAAGCCCAACAGTTTATTGAGTCCTGTCTGGCTAATATCGTCTCTGGTGGAGACTTAAATCTCCCTTTTGCGGGGCCTCATTTCTTCTGTAGCTTCACGTTTTTTGATAAAAAAATAGTAGCGAGTTCTCCCTTTCCTTCTGCTACCATTTTCTTGCCTCGCTGGCAAGTGTCGTGCGATCGAGGAAAATGCGTAGCCGTTGCCAATCTTGAAATAACGCCTGGGGTTAATGTTCAACTTCTAGCAGAACGATTAGGCAATCAGCTCAGACGAATTAGCTGGTACGATAGACGAGTTTCAAACATTTTTGAGATTCCACCCAATCGAACTATCAAGTCAGCCCAAAAAAATGCAGAGAGTTTCAAATCCTCAGTAGCGTCGGCATTAGAATCAATCAAAGCCAACCAATTGAGAAAAATCGTAATTGCCAGCGCAATTGATGTCATTTCTCCCGTGCCGTTTAATTTAGCGGAGTCTCTTGATACGTTACGCAAGCGTCATCCCGATTGCTATATCTTTTCTACCAGTAATGGCAAGGGGCAAAACTTTATTGGCGCGAGTCCCGAACGTCTGCTGAGCATTCATAACTATCAGTTAGAAACAGATACCCTAGCTGGTTCTGCACCACGAGGCAGAACGACAAGCGAGGATGCTGCGTTGGCTTACCGATTACTCGGTAGCGAGAAAGAGAGACGCGAACACCAGTTTGTGCTTAATTTTATTTGCGATCGCTTATCAGAGTTGGGTTTAATTCCCCAAATGCTGCCCACTCCTCAGCTTTTAAAACTTTCCAATATCCAACATTTGTGGACGCCGATTCAAGCTGAAATGCTCAGTGAGATTCATCCTCTGGAGATTGTTGCCCAACTGCATCCTACACCAGCCGTCGCAGGCGTTCCAACGAAGATAGCTCAAGAGCAGATTCGTCGCTATGAAACATTCGATCGCTCGTTGTATGCTGCTCCTATCGGTTGGGTCGATTATCAAGGAAATTGCCAATTCGTGGTCGGCATTCGCTCTGCCTTAATTGACAGCGAGAAACCCTCTCGACTCTTTGCCAAGGCGTATCGAGCGAGACTGTATGCGGGTGCTGGGATTGTCGCAGGTTCTGACCCCAACAAAGAACTGGCAGAAATTCAATGGAAACTTCAGGCACTTCTCAAGACGCTGCTTTGAGCGTATTGCAGAGTTGAACAAAGGTTGTCATTAGGGGCAAGGAATTCCTTGCCCCTACGATGTGGGGGATTGAGATTGAAGCTCTTGCCGGGAACCTAGGTTCTGCCTATAGATAAAAACCCCAGCTAGAGAGAATCTTGGAGCCGAGAGACAGAGTAAGATATTTCTGGTCTATTGCCTCTTAATCTCTCATAATGAGCCAAATTTCTCCCCAAACGTCTACCCATTCTAGAATTCTCCTATTTGAGCAACCGAGCAAGTGGCTCTATGCTTTTTGGAAATTCTCCCGTCCTCACACGATTATTGGCACCAGTCTAAGTGTTTTTGCACTTTATCTGATTACCATAGCAACCACGACCAGTAGTGTCACGACGGAAAGCTTAGGTCAACTACTGGGGGCAATGCTGGCTTGCTTGTGCGGCAATGTCTATATTGTTGGGCTAAATCAACTCGAAGATGTAGAGATTGACCGAATTAATAAACCTCATCTTCCCATTGCGGCGGGTGAGTTTTCCCGATCGCAAGCCCGACTCATCGTTGCTGTCACGGGCATCCTCGCGCTACTGTTGGCAGGGTTGCTGGGGCCTTGGTTGTTCTTGATGGTTAGCACTAGTTTAGCGATCGGGACAGCTTATTCATTGCCACCAATACGATTGAAGCGATTTCCTTTTTGGGCAGCGCTGTGTATTTTTTCCGTGCGGGGAGCCATTGTTAATGTAGGGCTATTTTTGCACTTTAGTGACCGCTTGGTGGGAAATGTTGCTTCTCTCCCTCTACCCGTTTGGGCGCTAACGCTGTTTATTGTGGTATTTACGTTTGCGATCGCTATTTTCAAAGACATCCCTGATATGGAAGGCGATAAGCAATACAACATCACCACGTTGACTATCCAACTCGGTAAGCAAGCGGTGTTTAATTTAGCCCGTTGGGTGCTAACTGCCTGCTATCTAGGAATGATGCTGGGTGGCTTATTGTGGCTACATGGCGTTAACCCAGTTTTTCTGGTCGTCACTCATCTAACGGCGCTGGCTGTAATGTGGTGGTGTAGCCTAAGCGTAGACTTGCAGGATAAAAGTGCGATCGCGCAGTTTTACCAATTCATCTGGAAGCTTTTTTTCCTAGAGTATTTAATTTTTCCTGCCGCATGCCTTGTGGCTTAGAACTCTCTAAAGGAGCTTCAACAATTGCTTGATGCTGAGTTACACTAATTGTCACGAACAGCATCCTACATAAGTCGTCTCAGTAGCATTCAAGACATTGCCAATTGGCTAGTGTAGAGTGATGCTGCAATCATTCATCTGTGTTGCTGCGAATCATTACGTGCAGTAAGTTATCGAGAAGCCGATCGCGTTCCATTGGCACAATATCACCGCTATCCAACACATCCCGCAGAATCACAAAATGAACCAGTGTCCCAACAAACATTCGTGCCGCGACTTCCGGATCGGGAAGCTGGAGTTCAGGATGGGATGCAAAGTATTGCGCGAGCATCTCAAGCGTGGGTTTTTCGATGTTCTGCACAAACGCCCGTGCTAACTCTGGAAATCGCCCTGACTCGCCAATGATAATTCTGAGAAACGTGAGAACCTGCGGATCGTCAGCGACATTATCGAGCATCCCGATCGCAAAGCCTTTCAAAAAC
>DATNPT010000394.1:0-12584 GCA_036703075.1 Chroococcales cyanobacterium | reverse complement strand
GGCTTCTGAGTTGGGTCTAAAGCTAAAGACTCTAAAAGGTGGACTTGATTGGCCGGAAGTAGCATTAATAATGACTCAAAGACAATCGACAAGTCTTTAAGCAGTCCTTGAATCGCTTCGTGTACCTGGAAATCGCGAATCAGTCCGTCGGGCTGTCGCCGTGTTGTCAGGCGGCGAATTAGGGTCATCGCGTCGCCAAAATGTCCCTGTGCGGCATCTAAGAATAGTTCTAAGGCTGGTGATTGAGAATCAAACGTTAGCCCTTGAGCGTGCAACATCTCCCTCGCCCAGACGGCTAAAAACTCATGGGCTAAAGGCGCTAGTTGGATTGTTTCTAGAGGCGCGATCGCTTCATCACCATGAACGCTCGTCTCTGCCATCGTGGCAACTAAGACGCAATTGACATGAGAGTGTTGCTTTAGCTCTCGTCTGAGAAAGGTTTCCCAGGTTCCATTGCGATCCCACGAGCGAATGTGGGGAAAGCTCTGTAAAATCAGCACTACCCGTTTGCTCAGTGACTCACCTAGAAATTGTGGCAACTGGATTAATAACTCAAACGCTTGCCATAGTTGCTGAGGTTTGAGCGATTGTGTCGTAGTAGTTTGCGATTGCGAAGAACGCAGCGCCAAAGGCGATCGCAATAATCCGCGATAACTCGCGTTCTCTTCTGAATTGAACTCAAAAAACTCGTTTGCCCCAGAAGACTCAATCCACGTTTGCATCAGGGTTTGAGCCGCTGTGCTTTTGAACGCTTGGCTCAACGCCTCGCACAGCAGTTGCACAAAGCGATCGCCATCCGTAGCTCGGATACAGTCTACCTCCAGTACGATCGCTTCAACTTCCAGCGCTGCTTGTCGAACTAAAGTCCGCCGTCCACTCCCCGGAACTCCAGCAATCAGCAAGTCGCCATCTTGGGCGAGAACTTGCACGATGCGTTGAAATTGAGCGGGCCGCCCAATGAGTTCCAAGGGGGTAGATAAATCCGAGAGATTCACCGCTTTTCGCCTTCTGACTACTGAATCGCAAACATCAATTCACTCACTCTATACGTTAAGCGGGCAAGCATTGAGAGAAAGTATGATTAGCCCCTGCAAAAACTATAGTGCCAAGTTGGTTTTAACACTAATTAATAGTGTTAAAGTGACAATGACACCATGAACTAGGCATTTACTATGACTCTGACTCGATCTGCATTAGTAAAGCGTAATAAAGCGATCGCGCCACAAGAGAAGCAGCCGATTGTCTGGCATGCTCTCAATACTGACGAAGTCTGCGCTTTTCTAGAAACTGACCGGGAGATGGGTTTGAGTACCGCTCAAGTCAAAGAGCGGGTCGATGGCTTCGGTTTAAATGAATTAACTGGTAAGAAAGGGAAACCTCAGTGGTTGAAATTTCTCCTGCAATACAAGCAGCCGTTGCTAATCGTTTTGGTGGCTGCGGGTTTCGTGAAATTCGTCACTGGAAGCTTCCTGAATGCAGGGGTGATTTGGGGGGTAACCACCACTAACGCCATTATCGGGTTTATTCAGGAATCAAAAGCCGAAGGTGCGATCGCGGCACTATCAAAAGCGGTTACGACAGAAGCAACCATTATCCGCAATGGGGAAAAGTTGCGAGTCTCGTCCCGCGAGTTAGTGCCGGGAGACTTAGTACTGCTGAATTCCGGGGATAAGGTTCCTGCTGATGTGCGGTTGATTAAAACCCGTAACCTGCAAATTGATGAATCCGCCCTCACGGGTGAATCCATTGCCGTAGAGAAACAAACCGCACCGCTCAAGGCTGATACGGGTCTGGCAGAGCGCAAGAATATGGCTTATGCTGGCGGCTTCGTGACCTTTGGACAAGGCAGTGGTGTGGTCGTTGCCACGGGGAACGAGACAGAGACGGGCAAGATTTCTCAGCTGATGGAGCAGCACAGCAGCCTCTCCACACCCTTAACCCGTAAGTTTGATAAATTCAGCCTTAATTGGCTGCGCGTGGTGCTATTTTTAGCCGCGCTGACCTTTGTGGTGGGATGGAATAACACCGGACAGTTTAAACAGGCACTGGAAGCAGCTGTTGCCTTAGTCGTCGGTGCCCTTCCGGAGGGATTACCGGCGGTAATGACTGTAACGTTAGCGATCGGCGTTTCCCGCATGGCGCATCGTCACGCGATCGTCCGCAAGTTACCCGCCGTGGAAACCTTAGGCAGTGCTACGGTTATCTGTTCGGACAAGACAGGTACGCTGACCGAAAATCAGATGACGGTGCAGGCAATCTTCGCAGGAGGTCATCAGTATACCGTGAGCGGTGTGGGCTATTCTCCTCACGGAGAAATCTTACAGGACGAACTGCCCGTCGATCTGATTCAGGCTTCAGCGTTACGCCAATGCATCAGGGCTGGGCTATTGTGCAATGATTCCCAGATTGAAACCAAGAACGGTCAGTGGGTGGTATTAGGCGACCCTACGGAAGGCGCGTTGATTGCCGTTGCTCACAAAGCGGGATTCCTACAAAGTGCGATGGAACTGGAACGGCCGAGGCTGGATTCTATCCCCTTTGAGTCGGACTATCAATACATGGCGACGTTGCACAGAACGCCCAGAGGCACGACGATTTATGTCAAGGGTTCGGCAGAGGCAATTGTCAAACGTTGCAATTGGATGCTAAATGACTCTGGCGCGATTAGAGCGATCGATTGCGTAGAGACGTTGCGGGAAACGACGATCGATCGCGAAGTGAATATTATGGCGCGGCAGGGTTTGCGGGTGTTGGCCTTTGCGAAGAAGTTCGTGCCTGATGAGCAAGAGACTATCGATCATCACGATATTGAAAGCGGTCTAATTTTCCTTGGGTTACAGGGAATGATCGACCCTCCCCGTGAAAGCGCGACGAAAGCCGTGCAAGCCTGTCAGGAAGCGGGGATTCAGGTGAAGATGATTACGGGCGATCATGCGATTACAGCACAAGCGATCGCGCGTCGGATGGGAATGCACAAAAATGGCTCGGTTCTAGCCTTCACAGGTGCGGAACTCGCCGAAATGGATAAAGACGAACTCGCCGCCGTAGTTGAAGATGGGGTCGTGTTTGCCCGTGTCGCCCCCGAACAGAAGCTGCGAATCGTGGAAGCTTTGCAATCGAAAGGTGAAATCGTTGCGATGACGGGGGATGGTGTCAACGATGCCCCGGCCCTCAAACAAGCTGATATCGGGATTGCCATGGGAGGCGCTGGCACGGAAGTTGCCAAGGAAGCGGCAGATATGTTGCTCACCGATGATAACTTTGCCTCGATTGAAGCGGCTGTGGAAGAAGGGCGTGCGGTTTACAAAAATCTGATCAAAGCTATTTGTTTCATCCTCCCCGTGAATGGTGGAGAATCGATGACTGTTTTACTCAGTACCCTGTTAGGCAGAGACTTACCCATTCTCTCCTTACAAATTCTTTGGCTCAATATGCTCAACTCCATCACGATGACGGTGCCTTTAGCGTTTGAGCCAAAGTCTCCAGGCGTGATGAAACAACCTCCCCGCGACCCCAGAGAGCCTTTGCTATCTCGTAGCCGTGTCGGGCGGATTTTAGCAATCTCTCTGTTTAACTGGATTGTCATCTTCAGCGTCTTTGAAACCGTTCGCAGCGCTACGGGAGATATTAATCTAGCCCGAACTATGGCCATTAACGCGTTAATTGCAGGACGCATTTTCTACATGTTGAGTATCAGCCAACTCATTCCTAACCTAATTGCGAAAATGGACGGCACAATCGAAGAGAATGCTGATATTCCAGCGATTGGCTTGGGGATTATCGGAGCGATTGTTTTACAGATCGTGTTCGCTCATGTCCCACTCATCAATCAGGTTTTCCAAACAGCACCCTTAAGCTTCAACCAGTGGCTGATTTGCCTTGTCGTCGGTTCGCCCATGATTCTCTGGTCAGCCGTAGTCAATCGTTTTGATCCACCAAACTAATATTAATTTGCTTTCGGTTTGCTACAAATGGAGAGCCGGGGAGGCAGCGGGAGTGGTTTGTAGCAGACATTTGGCGAAGTGACTCGTGGTAGCAGCAATTCTCCCATGGGAGCCGATCGCAAGGTGTTCTTCTACACTAGTCCTCTTAAAAGATATATATCTTTAAGCAGATGAAGAGCCACATTCGCTCGTAGTAGTGTGATTATGCAGTAGTAACGAGAGAGATGCAGTACTAGAACTGCAAATAGACCCCAGTGTTACTCTGGGGTTTTTTAGTTGGTAAGCTGCGCTTATTGCAAAAGGCAGAAGGTAGAGGGCAGAGGGCAGAAGGATTATTACTGGATATGTAGTCATTTGGGATGTTAAATCTGTCCTAACCTGAATGGCACTGATTTAAGCAAAAATACCAGGCGATTAGAAATCGCGGCTACACAAACAAAGCCTGCCTCCACAGCGTCGATGTATTAGTCCGCGCAGGCGGACTTGGAATGCAATAGCCCCAGACTTCCAGTCTGAGGGCAATTTATACATTTGGGATGCTCCCAGTGACGAATTGCTATAAAACCAGTTATCCTGACGATAAAACATTCCGAACATAGCCCCATTTCCCACCAACATTCACCCGTGCTAACCCTTCAGCAAAAGGCTGAGCTTCATCGAATTCTAGTGGGATGACCAGTTTTGCGGTTTTATCGATATAGCCCCATCGATCGTCAATTTTCACCGCTGCTAATCCTTCTGTAAACGGTTGAGCATCTTTAAACTGCCACGTAATGACAGGCTGTCCTGTTGAATTGATGTAGCCCCACTTGTCGCCAAGTTTTATGCTCGCCAAGCCATTAGAAAAAGCACCAGCATCATCAAATTGCGGCTGAATTATAGCTTGACCCGTTTTGTCGATATAGCCATACTTACCAGAAAGCTTTATCTTCGCCAATCCTTCAGAAAACGAATCAGCTTCATCAAACTGCGGCAAGATTATCGCTTGTCCAGTTTGGCTAATATAGCCCCACACATTATTCAGCTTGGCGGCGGCTAAGCCTGCTTTAAACGATTTAGCTTCATCATACTGCAACGGAATTATAACTTTACCCGTTCTATCAATATAGCCATACTTGCTGCCAATTCTAACTAACGCTAATCCCTCTGAAAAAAATTCAGCATCATCAAATTGCAAGCGGCTAATGAGGGTACCATTTTTATCCATGAACCCCCACTTATAACCCAGTTTGACTTTTGCAAAGTTCTCTTTAAAGGAATCAGCCCAATCAAATGACGGTTGGCTAACGGCTTTGCCTAATTTATCGATATAACTGTATTTGCCGCTGATTCTTCGAGCGGTGAAACTCCGTTGTTTAATCTGGGAAATATTAAATGGTGCGGGTTTGGCATAAGGACCGCTTCGCAAGGCTTTTGCCAGCGCATCATTATCTTCTCGCAAACCTTCGTAGAAGAAAAATACTTCTCCTGGAATGCCGCGATCGCGATTATATTGAATCTTCTGTAACAGCAATTCTGGAGTAATCCGATATGACCCTACTTTAATTAGAACGCCAGGGGCTAAGGACGGAAGTTGTAACGATGAAAATTGCTGGGCAACAACGCGATCGATCGTTTGTTTATATCCATCAAAGTCTCGGTAATAGGCTTGCGGATGAATCATATCCACTTGTCCTTGGTCAACCCAAGATTGGGTATCTTGAAGATATTCCTGGTATGCCCAAGGGTAAACGCTTGGTGATACTGAAACGATTAAATTCGGATTAATGGCAATAATATCTCGGTAAAGGCGAGTTAAGAAATTAGTGAGAAGATCGGCACGCCACTGAAGCCATTGTGCATCTTTGGCATTCTGCGGAGGATTGGTATTGAATTGCTGAACGTATGTTTGAACCGTTTTCGTATCGTAGCCACCTTCACTAGGCAGTGCAGGCATTCTATCGTCTCCCTGAATTCCCGCAACGTCGTAATTTTTGGCAACTTCTAGCACTAAGCCCCGCATGAATCCCTGCACCTCAGAGTCAAAGGCATTCAGCCAAAAAAAACTATTCTTTTGCAGCAAGTTGCCATTGAAATCGCGTGCAGCCCACTGCGGTTTTTTCGCCAACAATGGGCCACCATTTTGACCGAAGGAACTGGCAAATCCATACTCAAACCAAGGAATAACAGCCAGTCCCACCCGCTTGGCTTCGACAATTAGTTCGGCTAGAGGGTCGCGTCCAGCATAGCGCGGGTCAATCTCAACGCCAAACGTGTCTCGCATCACTCGGCTGGGAAACAACGTGGTGGAATTATTCCAGACGACGGGAAAAACGACATTGAATCCCGTCTGTGCCAAGAAGTTCATCGCCTCGGCAATGTTTGAAGTGGAGTTGAAGATGTTACTAGCGACATTGGTTAGCCAAACCCCGCGTATTTCCGTAGGTGTCTCTCCGGAAGGCGTAATCGGTTGACTGCCAACGCTGAGATAATTTCTGACTAATGCCAGTCCCTCGGAAAAGGAATTCGCCTCATCTAGTTGTGGCTGAATGGCAAATGTTCCCTTAGGGTCGATATAGCCCCACTTATCCCCAGCCTTGACTCGCGCTAATCCTTCACTAAACGCATCCGCTTGCTCGAATTGCGGTTGGATGACGACAAATTCCAGTCCTGGAATGTACTGTAACGGCACTCCTGGAATTTTTAACGCCCGACAAATAAACGCTGCAACCTCCGCTCTTGTGGCGCTTTGATTGGGATTGAATCGTCTGATGTTGGGGTAGTTGACAACAATGCGATTTTCGGTTGCTGTCGCGATCGCACCGACAGCATAACTCGGAATGGTTGCCGCATCGTCATAATACTTCTTCACCGTCTCGTTCGGTGTTGTGCTGGGGGCGTACTTTAGTCCGCTGACTAAGGCCAGCAACACTTGCACGCGCAAAATCGGATCGCTGGGTTTGAAGGTGCGATCGGGAAAGCCGGAGAGAAGCCCTTTACGATAAGCGGATTGAATGACGGGATACGCCCAGTACGTGGAGGGGACATCAGTAAACGCGATCGCATCGCGAACGACTGGCAAGTTGGGAAATGCTTTGTTCAACAGGGCTGCAAACTCAGCACGGGTGACTGATGCATTCGGTCGAAAGGTACCATCCGAATAGCCACTGACAATCGTTCGGGCATAAAGTTGGCGGATACACTCTTGCGCCCAATGGTTTTGAATATCGGAGAAAATAGGAGGATTTGGCATTGCTGTATTTAGCGTTTTTCTGAGGAAGTCCCTGATTGAAATTGCTCGACTCAGCGGTTGATATTTTGTTGACGCATTAGCTTGAAAATATCTTTGTATGACCAGCTTTCGTCGTAATAGTCACACAGCGATTGCCATAGAGCTAGATGCGGCATTGCCTGAGGATGTTTGGCTAAAACTTGACGGAACGCCTCGAACAAAGACAGATTTTCCTCTTCTTTGAGAACGGCAACTGCAACCGATACTGAGCGACTGATGCCTGCACCACAGGCGATTAGTACATTGCGACCCTGGGCTTTTTCCAACCGTACAAACTCAACACTGCTTTTCAGTCGATCGAAGGGTAGCGGTTGACCATCTTCTATAGGAATGTACAGGGATGGCATGTTAGGCAAATTCATGCTATCCGCTAATTGTAGGAGTGCGCCAATCCCGATTTGATGCAGCAGTTTTTCATCCTGGGTTTCACGAAATTTACCGACGTATAGCCAGGGTCGAATTGTATACATATTGTTCTTACTTTCAGTACATCCTTAATACTTGTACTCGGACTAAGAATTGCCAGCGATCGAGTTAGTCATAATAGTCTTGCCCAAGTACTGGGCTAACTCACAAAATCCTTCTCCTTCTGCTGCTGTAGTCACATACTTCGGCTGATAAACCAGTTCGGAGGCATAATCGATGACATTGGCAACCCCAACTGACAGCGGAAACAAATCGGGATCGAACAGACTAACATCATTGGGGCTATCGCCAACCGTCAGAACTTGCTCGGTTTTGTACTGAGGAAAGTATCCCCTTAATACCTGCAATAATCCGATCGCCTTATCCTGAGAGACAGGTTTAATGTGGCATTGCACGGAACTGTACGTAAACCCCCAACCCATTGCAGAGCATAGCGCGTCCAACTGTTTTAATTGCGATCGCGTCAAATCCCGATTGTCAAATGTCCAGTCAGTCAGGCGAAAGCGATTATCGGATGATTCTTGGATTTGAGGAAATTCAGACTTTAAATGGTGGAAAACAGCGGCTAACTGCTGTCGATGGTCTACTAAATCGGCGATACTCGTCAAAGCAACTGGGGACTCGCTATCAGATGGGTAGAAGAGACCTCCATTTTCCGCGATCGCTCCCACAACAGGCAAGTAACTGACTAATCCGCTCACCCACCCGGCTGAACGACCTGTAACAATTAACACTGGGATGTCAGCATTACTTAAATCCTCCAATGCTCGCAGCAAGCTAGACGTAAACTTTCCCCGCCGCGTCAGCGTCCCATCCATATCAGTAGCAATTAGACGAAGCTTTTTAAAGCTATTGCTCGCTAGTTCCTGCTCAAGGGGTATAAACACCATAGTTTAATGTGTAATGAGTGCCGTAAATGGGACTCTTTCAATTTGCCATGGCAACACTCTCACCAGACCAGAGAAATTATTACTATCTAATAGAAGCTGAACGAGCGGGCATTCATAAACCGATTCTGGCAGCACTGTATCGCGTTCATAGTGCTCCTTCTCTTGCCGATGGAGAAACTGGCTTAGGCGTTTCTCCTGCCAATCGGGTGTCGCTAGTGCAGGTTAATGCATTTCCCGAACAGGTTCACTATGCCGCTACTACGATTCGATCGCTTTGTGACAGTTTAATCGCTCAGGGCTGGCAAGCGTCCGCTCTATGGCAAGAGGAACGAGGTTGCTACACGGAGGAATTTTTGCAAAAGGTGGCGAGTGGCTATGCCCCATTGGCAAGCGAACCGACAACAGCACGTTTAGAAGCAACAGACTTCGATCGCTTAAAGCAAGCTTACCTAACTGAGATTGATGCCGAACTTCAGACGGCACCACTACCCAAAAATCTCGCTTATTTGGATCGATCGCTTTTAACCTTACTGACTCAAATTCCGGACTACTATAGCGGATTGCAACACCAACGCGATGCCTTACTGGAACTGGTGCGGATTTGGCGGGGCCTGGACACTCGCGATGAGGCGATCGCCTCACTCGGATCTGATGCTACTATCAGTTCTGCGGTGGACGATGAGTCTCAATGCGATCGTCCCCTCAAGCAATTCGTGCAGCAGAGTTCCGATACTTATAGTCGATACCCTCATCAACGGGAGGCCGTGCTGCGGATGACGCAGTTGTGGCGTCAGTTGAAAACGCGGGAAAATGCGATCGCGTCCTTGGAAAACAACACGTCTCCAGAGGAGAACCTGAGCATTATCGATCCCGCTTTAATTGCCTTTGCCCAACGCCTTCCCGATTACTACCAAGGGCAAGGTAGTCAACGCAACGCCCTCACCGATGCGTTCCGACTCTGGCGTCAGCTCGATTCTCGTGGTACCGTGCTAGCAACTCTAGGAATTAATCCAGAATTACTAAATGCAAGCACCACTAACCGGGAGACATTAGTGAAGCTGGCGACTCAGCTCGATCGAGAACTTCTCACTTTTATCCGACGCGTGCCACAGGACTATCAAGAACTCGACTACCAACGAGAAGCATTAATCCGACTCGTCCAACTCTGGCGCGGTTTAACCACTCGACATCAATCTATTCAATCCCTCCTGGAAGACTGCAAACGTCTGAACCACGCGCGTCCTAGTTCCGTCGAGGCACCTCCCAAACCCGTGCCACTAGTCATTCCCAAGCGTCCCGAGCGTTGGACGCCCAATAATATTCAGCTATCGGCCTTGATTATTCCAGAGGGTAACTTTATCTGGGCAGAGGCAACCCATGGTGGTACCCAAATGCCTTCCAACCAAGCGACTGTTGATGCGATGGTTCGGATTGCAAAACTAGCGCAACAGGCACGCGATCGCATCGGACGACCGTTTATCATTACTAGTTGGTATCGCTCCCCTGCCATTAATCATGCTGTTGGTGGTGCTACCGATAGCCGCCATTTAGTGGGAGATGCCCTAGACTTTATTTGCGAAGACCTCAGCGGCAATCAACTTTACTGGTTTCTCGATTCCTGGTGGCCGGGTGGTTTAGGTCGCCATGCCCAATTTCCCTACCTCTGTCACCTTGATGCACGAGGCTACCGAGCGCGCTGGAAAAACTAAGTTAGGTTAGGTGTAGCATAAACGCTTCAAACGGTTCATAGCTAAAAAATTTTTAATGTTCGCTCTGATTTTTTGGCTATCAATCGTTGACTTTTCTTGTAGCCTGCAACCTCGGTCTGCCATGACTTCAAGTAACCAGAATCCCATCGTTGGGGTGCGTTCTCTTCCATGATAGACGTTGAGTTCTAGTTAGTAGTGATGATATCTACCTCTAAGTGTTTTATAGAACCCGTATTGGCTCAAGCCTCGATTAAGCCCCAAGAAGCTTCATCCTCTTCGGCAAGCGCAACTGCCCCAGATTCTCAGGCTTTTGGGCAAGCGTGGATGTATGTTTCGATTGTACTAATCTTAATAATGCTTGGGTTACTCGTCTATGGCAAAATTAAGTTCGATGAGATGGGTAAAAAGCTCAAATTCGAGCAGTATAAAACCACAGACCTTCAGAAGAAACTCAAGTTAGCTCTCAATACTATCCGGAAAATGGAAGGCAATCCGGACTTGGTTCACTCGCGGGAATTTAATCTGGATTACCTGAGAATGCGAATGGACGAAGAAGTCTTTCACTTTGCAATTATTAACCAGATCAAAATCAAGGTTAAACAACTTATTAGTGTAGCGCTTCGTCCTCAGCAAGGTTCTCAACAGGCGATTGGGATTGCTAGTTCAGCACCGCGTCAAGTGGATGAAATGTTTGATGTGTTGTATGAAACAGAGAGCGGCGGTAAACGCTCGATGCGTGTCTTGTTCCGAATTCAAATTATCTTGATGAAATTACCCACTCAAGCTACTTCAGCAACCATCAGCCAGATTATTGACTGTATTGAAACCTTCCTGAACCCAAAAGACGAGCATGAAACTTGGCAGCCGACCATTCAAGGTCGTATTGTGATTATTCGTTGGGATCAAAAGGCAAAGCCAACCCCTTTGCTGGTGTTACAACAATCGAGTGAAGGTGTCAACGTCACCTTAAAAACAAAGCGAATAGGTCTTTAAGGCGGAACTTAACTCATTTTTTGTGTTGCCGTAATACTAGTATAGTTTAAGGCTTAGCTTATTTATTGCTTTAAAGGTTAATGCTAGACGTTAATTGATAATTGGCTTGATTACCTACATCCAGTAAAAGCGATCGCCTTTAGACCGTATCTTTTGTTAAAAATTATACGCAAAGGATTCTCGATATTAGAATACTATAGCGTAGTATGAAAAAAGTTAGCGAGTTTTGATGGGTTAGCGATCGCAGCTAAACTCGTTCTATATTCCCTATGAACAGGCTATCCGGTAAGCGATTGCCTGTTCGTAGAGAACTAGTCAATCCATCGCTCTTCGGACAACTAGGCTAGATTAGTCAAGTGTTTAGAGACGGCTGAGTTATAAGCTTTTCTCTAGCACCCGATTCTACTTCATTGCATAACACAGGGGCCGCAAATTCCGATAATTCTTATGAAAAAATATTCTCCTCAGCCGGTTCGAGAGGATAATGAATAATAGGATTTAGCATCTACACGGGCGCTTGTTATTGCAATGATCAACTACTTGATTGAACCAACAGGCGATGGTTACACACTGACAATTTGGGAGCCAGCCCCATTGACCAACAACCGAGTGAAACCATTTGCGTTCAAAGCCAAATACTTTATCAAATCTCCCTTAGACGCTTTTGAACTCCTTAAGCTGGTTCAAGGAGGAAACAAAGCCGTGCGTTCCCCCGTACCTGGTCAATTGGCAAATGCCTTGCTCAGACATCAAATAGTCAGTTAGCCGAGGGAAACGTTACTTTATATTTATATAAATTTGACCAACATCTAGGCTTTGGCGCTTTGGTATCGAGTTCCAAATTAGATGAAACTTTGTAGTTTTACAAAGGTAAAAGTGGTCATTGCTGAGTGGGGTATTCTACAAAATTGAATGCTTGTTAACTCATATCTTGCACCGGCATCAGTGCTTACCCCCCTCAGCCCCCAATGAATCAGAAGAAAAGCTAATCTCTGGTTCTTGTTCCCCCCGAACGCAAGGGGGGTTAGGGCGTGTTTGCCAAGCTTTAGATCCCCCATCCCCCCTTAAAAAAGGGGGAGAATCTGCTCAAAGTCCCCCGTGATATCTAAAGCGCAACATCTTCTGGCTTTCCCCTTTTTAAAGGGGACGGGAGGGGGATCTTCCTTTCCTTGAGTGCAATAACAAGTACTTTGAAAACACACCCTAAGGGGGTAGTGCAAGATTTAACAAGTTTGAAACTGCAAATTTTGACCTATTGGCCACTTCCCAACTCAACCCTGACCAAGACGTGATTAAGGTGTCGGCAAATCGAACAAAACTGTCGTCATATAACGCTCTGCCCAATCAGGAC
>DATNPT010000391.1:0-4520 GCA_036703075.1 Chroococcales cyanobacterium | reverse complement strand
GCTAACGCAACTCATCTTAAAACTGTCATGCTAAGAGCCGGAATTGTCGGACTGCCTAATGTTGGCAAATCTACCTTATTTAATGCCTTGGTCGCCAATGCCAAGGCGGATGCTGCTAACTTCCCGTTCTGCACGATTGAGCCGAATGTCGGCGTTGTTGCCGTGCCGGATGAGCGGTTGGACGTTCTGGCGAAAATGTCCAATTCAGAGCAAATCGTGCCGACTCGCGTGGAATTTGTCGATATTGCGGGTTTGGTCAAGGGTGCTAGTAAAGGCGAAGGATTGGGCAACCAGTTTTTAGCGAATATTCGGGAAGTAGATGCGATCGTTCATGTGGTGCGCTGCTTTGATGATGATGATATTATTCATGTTTCGGGTTCCGTTGACCCAGTGCGAGATATTGAAGTCATCAATCTGGAGTTGGCGTTATCGGATTTAGCGCAAGTCGATCGCAGAATCGATCGCACTCGCAAACAAGCTCGTACCAGCAAAGACGCTCAGATCGAATTGGGTGCGTTGGAAAAGCTGAGTGCTGCCTTGAATGAAGGCAAAGCAGCACGGCAGGTGGAGTTAACCGAGGAAGAAACCGAGTCGGTGAAGGTGTTGGGCTTACTGACTGCCAAGCCTGTGATTTATGCCGCCAATGTGTCTGAAGATGACTTGGCAAGTGGTAATGAATGGGTGGAGCAAGTGCGGCAAGTGGCTACCACGGATAACGCCCAAGTTGTGGTTGTTTCAGCTCAAGTGGAGTCAGAACTGGTTGAGTTGTCCCAAGAGGAGCGAGTTGACTTTCTGTCCTCTCTGGGCGTCGAAGAAGGAGGGTTAAAATCTTTAATTGGCGCTACTTACGAACTCTTGGGTTTGCGGACCTTTTTAACCACTGGCCCGAAGGAAACTCGCGCTTGGACGATTACGGCGGGAATGAAAGCGCCCCAGGCAGCGGGTACGATTCACTCTGATTTTGAGCGGGGGTTTATTCGAGCGGAAACGGTTGCCTACAAGGATTTGGTGACAACTGGCTCGATGAATGCAGCGAAGGAAAAAGGGTTAGTGCGATCGGAAGGTAAAGAATATGTTGTGCAGGAAGGAGATGTGATGCTTTTCCGCTTTAATGTGTAGCGTAGTGGTGCGTAGGAGTTGCGCCAATGACTATTATTAGTCTGCTCATTGCATGGATCGTTACCTCCGTTAGCTTATTTCTCATTTCCAAGCTGCCAACCGGAGTTGAAATCGACAGTTTTCAAAAAGCCATGTGGTCGGCTGTCGTGTTTGGGATTTTGAACGCGATATTGCGCCCGATTTTGGGGTTCTTAGCTTTTCCAATTACGTTTTTAACCTTTGGCTTATTTGCCATTGTGCTGAATGCGATTATCTTTGGATTAGCGGCTTATTTAGTCACCGGATTTCGCTTGCGCTGGGGGATTTGGAGTGCATTGATTGGAGCTATTGCTCTGGGTATTATTAACATGCTGATTTATCGGTTGCTGGGTTCTTTGTAACTGAGGAATATTTTGGACTGGTGTCTCTCACTAGTCCAAAATAATACGGGATCTAACAATTTACATGAAACGCGATCGCATCGCTTTTGTAAGGTGGGTTAGGCGCTAGGCGTAACCCACCCCTTGTTTTGAGATAAGCTCCTGGAAATCAGAAGCCTTACCGAACCGACGAGATTGGGATGCTGCCAACAAACTTTCTGCTACACGAAGATTGTATTTTAGTACCCATGCCACAATTGAGGAATCGACTATTTACCCAACAGCCGAACAAGCCTTAGCCTGTCTGCGCGTGTGTCAGATGTTAAGCAGGTACACAAAATTGATTACACATTTTGCAAAACTCAAAGCTTGAAAATGTAAAGGTCACAAAGAGTAAGTAATTAATTATGTGTAGGTACTTATCACAGTTGAAGTCGTAAACTGCCGACTGTTTGTTCGCTCTCGGAGTAGCACTAGCTAGCTAACAGGGCAGGGGCGACAGTGTTGTATATCTTGCCAATCAGTCGGTGAATCTCTAATTGAGCCTGTAACTCGCTGATTTCTGCCTCAATCCAAAGGATGTTACCCATCAATACTCTGTAATCGCCCTGGCAGAGGTGAGGATTGGTTAGTGCTTTTTTATAAGTTTTCAGTTTGGCAGAAAGCTGCTTTATTTGGTTATCTAATTCTTGCTCTTCAGTATTCGCCATGTGTAGTTCAAGACAGGAGGTAACGCTTGTTCTCAGTGTCGAGGGCAAATGAATGCGATCGCGTTTGCGTAACGTTAACGTGGCGTATGAGTTTAGCAGGAGTTGCGGACTCACCCCACCTCTAATTCTCGCTTTTCACGAGAAGTTCTGAACCCTGTTCAGGTAAAAGGTTAAAGGGAAATCTGCTCCCTTTAACCTTTTTCCCACTAGTCAATAAAGATGCCGTGAAAAGTCAGTTTCTGATTAGCTCCGTCAAAACCCCTAACCGAGCGGAGTGAGGCGCTAGCATAAAGAGTAGTAGCGCTTGGCGATCGCTTAAGTCTTCTCCGATGAAGCGCTACGTAGAAAGTGTCCTGCTGTCCAGATTGCAGGACGTTTTCATGTATCAGATTAAGATAGTCCCAAAATTGCTATAGTGTCTGTCCCTGAATGACCCCTATCCTTGCTGAACCCAAGGTTCTTTTGCCGCAGCAAACCGAGCAAAAGTCCTTTTCCGATTGCCTGACTAGCCTCCTCAATCGTTTGCAGCCTCCGCCAGGAGTTCTTGTGTTAATTTATGCTCTACTGATCGGCGGTGGAACAGGTCTATTCATCATCCTATTTCATTTTGCGATCGAGTTCATCAAAAACTTAAGTCTAGAGCATATTGGTGAAAAGATTGTTTCTTTTGGCACCTGGACGTTAGTTTTTATTCCTACCGTAGGTGGTTTAATTGTTGGGTTAATTCGTCGATACTATCACGAATTCTTTACTCAAGGAATCTCTTCCTTTTTTAACAGTCAAAACACGCAAACAATTTCCCCCTTACGACCTTTTATCAAGATGTTAGCGGCTTCAGTTTCTCTGGGGACAGGAGCATCTTTAGGGCCAGAGAGTCCCAGTGTAGAAATTGGGGCGAATATTGGCATGTTACTCGGTCAAGTTTTTCAGGTTTCTGAAGAACGCTATCGGTTGCTCTTAGGGGCGGGTGCAGCAGCAGGATTGGCAGCAGGATTTAATGCTCCGATTGCGGGAGTTTTCTTTGCTGTCGAGGTAGTAATCGGCACCATGTTCGCTACTTCAGGGGTGAGTCTCGTTCTTCTATCTGCTGTTGTTTCAGCTTTAATTGCTCGGATTGCTTTTGGGGTGCATCCAGCTTTCGATCTGCCTGAATATAGCGTTTGTAGTCCTTGGGAATGGCTACTCTACTTGGGATTGGGGCTACTGGCCAGCTTAATTGCGATCGCATATACACAGGCGATTCAATTTGCTCAGCGTTGCTTTCAAGGAGAGGTTGCTGGATTGGCTTGGCTGAAGTTACTGCCTAAAACTCTACATCCAGCACTGGGAGGACTCTGCGTAGGAATTATCGCTTTACAATTACCCCAAATCCTCGGCATTGGCTACGGAACGCTAGAAGCCATTCTGCGAGATGGGCGATTTCCTCTATCGTTTTTAACTTTACTATTAGTTGTCAAGCTAATTGCAACGGCGATTTGTTTGGGCAGTGGTTTAGTCGGAGGTATCTTTGCGCCTGCGATGTTTATCGGAGCCTCATTAGGCGCTATTTACGGCAATATCTTAGAGTTGATTTTACCGCCTGGATTGATTGAAATTGCTCCGCCACCTGCTTATGCCATGGTTGGTATGGCAGCGGTACTCGCGGCAAGTGTCAAAGCGCCACTTACGGCAATTCTTTTACTCTTTGAATTGACACAAAACTATCTGATTATTTTACCACTAATGGCCGCTGTGGGAGTGAGCGTCTGGGTCGTCGAGCAAATCAAATCGAGCCAATCTGTTCAAGAGTTGAAGCCTCAGCAAATGGGGATCGATTTAGGGAAAGCCAATGAGTTTGAGATTTTGAAAGAAGTTCCTATCTCTACCATGATGCAGGAGACGTACTTAACCTTATCTAGTACGATGCCAGTCTTAGAGGGAGCTTTGGTCATGCTCAATCGCAATGCTCGGAGCGCTTTGGTACTAGATAAAGCAGAGGAATTAGTGGGAATTGTCACTTTAGCCGATATCAAACGTCTGATTCTAGATGCTGAAGTTGAATCTGCGTCGAATGATTGGGTCGATCGCAAACTCGGTGAGATTTGTACGGATGAAATTTTGTTTGCTTATGAGGACGAGTCAGTGACTAAAGCATTAGAGCGCATGGCGACGCGAGACTTGTTTCAACTTCCAGTTGTGGAGCGAGACAATCCTCGAAAAGTTGTCGGTGCGATTGAAAAGGAACAAATTGCGTTAGCGGGTAACACTGCTGTGATGCGAGAGGCACTGCGTCCCTATCTCGATCAGTTCTATCAGCCGGAAAAAGCCTCTGCGTCAAAAGCTGAATTATAAA
>DATNPT010000379.1:0-7095 GCA_036703075.1 Chroococcales cyanobacterium | reverse complement strand
GGAGGTGACAACGCTATGGCTATTAGGACGGATTGAAAGCGTCACCGGAATCCCAATCCGATCTAAGCCTGTAATATTCGCGACGCGGGTAAGCGAGATCGCTTTAAAGTAGGGTTGAATCCGTTCCCAGGTTTCTTGAGGAGAAGCTGTGCGATGGGTACCCTGCCAGTAGCGCTTTGCCGCTCGAGCGGCTCGATCTCGAAACTTGATGGCAACCATTCACTGTACTGCTCCTACTCGGTAAGGATACTCAGCTACAGCAGCAAAAATCCCCGACCAGTTTCCAGAAGCGAGAGAGAGCTTTCAACTAGCCAACGATTTTTGCCACACAGCACTATTCACGACAGATAATAACAAATTCGATTATCTGTCTTCAGGTTGCCTATTTCGTTATCTCCGACCGGAACAGAAGGTTACTTGTGAGGGAATAGAACCTCCCTAAATGCCAAGGAAACCCTTCTAGTTCTCACAAACTCTTTACCCTTATAGATATCTGCTGGACGAGGAGCAACACCGTGTAACCAATGGTATCTCGCTGCTCCCTTCAAAATCAGCAAGCTCCCTGGCAACAATAGAATCTCTGCTTTTTCTTTAGTATGGACATGAGTAAATTGCATGACGCAGGAACTTCCCGCGCTTAGCGTCATCACTGTGTTACCAAAGCAGGTATCGCAGTCGATATGACTTCTAATACCCTGACCCGGTAGGTATTCATTGATGGTGACTTGTTCTGGCACTGTTGGCGCTAAACCATCGGCTACAAATCTTCTCGCCATCTCACCTAACCAATCCGGCAGTGCTCCTAAGTAGCAGGAAGCAACCAATACCCCCTTTTGGTAAATCAATTTATAGCCATGCTGCTGAATTCGTCTGGTTAAGTCTTCTGAATCTATTGCCCATGGCTGCTGGTCTACAAAGTTTAGTAGTTGGTTTTGCTCTCGTTCATTAATATAGTTAGGAATATAGGTTAGTCCTGGAATGTTGAGGACTTGTGGTTCTGGGAGAATTTCTAAGTCTAACTCTTTGGCAATCATACGCTATGAGTTGGTAACAAATATAGGTGAAAAGTTTTACCAGCTATCTAAAACTTAGAAAAGTTTAAGAGGTTACTTTTCTACAGTATCTTCTCCCTCTCAAGATGAACACCAGCCATATAACTCAAATTCTATACCTCATTTGGCTGAAAATCTACTTATACCTATCCGTAGCGATAAAATAGCATTTCACGTCTAGCTCGCGTATCTCCAACCTCGATGGTTTTGATATTCTTTGATTATCTTCACAATAAAACTCAAAAACTTCACACCAATTTTATTGGTTGATATGCTAAATATTTAATATTAAGTTCGTTTAAATAGTCCTGGGAAAAGAGTAAGGGTAATAATCAAGAACAGCTTGATGACTGTTCTCTTTTTTACCCTTATTTCTTCCCTTTCCTCCCACTTTGCCTGACGAATGAGTGAGCGATGGAATGAAAAGGCGATCGGGTCAAACAGAGCGAGTAAATAACCTCACACCTAGATTTCAATGCTCAAATACATCTTTGTATTGCAGCAAATCCAATGAAACAATGACAGGTAGCGCCTCAAAGCACTGCTGAGCGAGTTCCCAACGACATTCGCGTTTAAGCATCGTAATAAGCTTGTGCCGCACGCTTAACAGGTAGCGGACATCATTAGCAGCATATCGCAATTGTTCATCAGAAAGATTGGCCGCATCACCCCAGTCAGAACTCTGTGCTGTCTTATCCAGTTCTACCTTTTCTAACTCTAAGACCAAATCCTTGAGACCGTGACGCCCTGTATAGGTACGAGCCAGTTTGCTAGCAATTTTCGTGCAAAATACTGGTGTGGTATGAATGCCGAGATTCTGCCGCAACATGGCTAGATCGAAACGGGCAAAATGAAATACCTTAAGGACATTCGGGGCTTCCAACAGTTTTTTTAAGTTAGGGGCTTCGGTTTGTCCTTTGGTGATACGCACGGCAGTGACTCGGTTTTGAGGGTCACACAGTTGGACGAGACACAAGCGATCGCGTTGGTAAATCAGTCCCATCGTCTCTGTATCCACCGCAAGTTCCGTGGCATTCAAATATTCTTGACACAGCTCTTCAGGAAGGTCAGCATCACAGACTTGAAAATCGTTCATTCCAGATCCGGGGTGAAGGAGGTTAGAAGGCTAAACGTTGAGGAAGGCTTAGACTGGCAGAACCTAGAAGGCAATCTTTTACCCACTATGCTCGTAATTGTAACAAACTGTAACTATTTAGCCGCGTTTTATGAAAATTTGCGTGAAGTAATACTGCCCCTTGGCATTTTTTGCAACCCCCATGCCAGTGAGGTCAAAGTTACCTTCCATGTTCTCGCGATGACCAGTGCTTTTGATCCAACCCTCAACCGCTTGCTGGCCTGGGTTAGAGAACCCCTGATTATAGGCAACATTTTCCCCTGCCCGCCTGTAGGAAATGGATTTAGCGATCGCTTTGACTCGCCCCTCAAATCCCTGATGGCTAAACGGCACTCGACCGCTTGCCATGTCTTGACTGTGAAGCCGTGCTTGTTCGCTAATCCGAGCATCTAACTTTAAAGGGGGCAACTTCCGCGACTGGCGATATTGGTTAACTTGTTGATAAACAGACTGTTCCAACGTGGCGAACTCACCGGGATTAGGATTTCGGGACACGGTTGAGGATGGTGTATTGTCAGACGGCAAAGACGACGTGGCACCACTGGGAAATTCAAACGAAGAACTACAACTGCTCAAGCCCGCGGCAAGGAGAAGCACGCCAACGAGCCTCTGAGTGAAATGGTTTTGCCTCATGGAAGGAACGGGAAAAAAGGATGAAGTTTAACGGCTAACGGATAAAAATCTTAAGCCATGCTTGCAAAAGCAGAGACGAAGGAGCAAGAGGACTCTAGGCGCAAGTCGTACATTCCCCTTACCGCGTCGATCGCGCTTTCAAGACTCGGATAGTCTTATCCTCCGTCTTTCATCCTTCATTCTTCATCCTTCTCTAGTTCTACTTCCCCTCTTCTAAATGAAGGAACTTGGCAACGGTGTGGACATCCTTATCGCCGCGCCCCGAACAGTTAATCACAATCCGAGGACTACCACTCAGTTGAGGGCAAAACGTTTCTAAAAAGGCGATCGCATGAGCCGTTTCCAGAGCTGGGATAATGCCTTCTAGCTCAGATAACCGACGAAAAGCCGCCAGTGCATCTGAGTCTGTTACGGCGTAATATTCAGCTCTCTCGCTATCCTTCAAATAGCTATGCTCTGGACCAACGCCGGGATAATCAAGACCCGCACTTACGGAATGGGGTTCTATCACCTGACCATCCTCATCTTGCAGCAAGTAACTCATGGCACCGTGCAGCACGCCAGGCCGGCCGCGAGTTAGGGTTGCGGCATGTTTCTCCGTATTCACACCTTCCCCTGCTGCTTCAATCCCAATCAGCCGCACGCTGGGTTCGTTCACAAACTCGTGAAAAAGTCCCATGGCATTTGAGCCACCGCCCACACAAGCTAGCAGGATATCCGGCAACCCCCCCCACTTTTCTTGGCACTGGGCGCGAGTTTCTTGACCAATGACTGCCTGAAAGTCGCGTACCAGCATGGGGTAGGGATGTGGACCTGCCACCGAACCTAAGATGTAATGGGTCGTTTCCACATTCGTGACCCAGTCGCGAATGGCTTCTGAGGTCGCATCCTTTAACGTACCAGTTCCAGCCGATACGGGTTGCACGGTTGCTCCCATCAACCGCATCCGGAATACATTGAGCGCTTGCCGTTCCATATCTTGAACGCCCATGTAAACAATGCATTCTAGACCAAACCGCGCACACACGGTTGCTGTGGCAACACCATGCTGACCCGCACCTGTCTCTGCAATAATCCGCTGCTTGCCCATGCGCTTGGCTAACAACACCTGAGCTAAAGCATTATTGATTTTGTGGGCTCCTGTGTGATTCAAGTCTTCCCGTTTCAGGTAGATTTGTGGACCACTACCATCGGGTTTGGCGTAGTATGCGCTCAGGCGCTCAGCGAAGTAGAGAGGGCTGGGGCGTCCCACATAGTCACGCATCAGCTGTTGCAATTCGGTTTGGAACTCTGGATCGTCGCGATATTGCCAAAACGATTGTTCTAGCTCGCTTAAAGCAGGCATGAGCGTTTCAGGCACATACTTGCCACCAAATTTCCCAAAACGACCCAAGAGATCGGGTTGCTGGGTCGCTTTGTGAGCATTAGCTTGGGAACTAGGGGGCACAGGGGTAGTTGTCACAGTAAACTACAAATAATACAGGACATAATTCATTATAAAACCTCACCTAGAGCGAGCTGAGAGCTTTATTTATACAGGTTTTTCTGTTTACTCGTCTTCAACAATATTCAGCGATCAACTGTTTACTGCTCACTGCTCACTGTTAAAAAGCTTTTCCTCGCTGTATTGTAAGTCACTTTTGTGACTCTCTTAATTTGAGAATTCAACCTTGGTCGGTGAGTTCTTAATTATGCTGCATCAAGAGTTGGACAAATTCCATATTGTTAAGTTTTCTCAAGATTGAGAATGGTACCCAGTAGGAACCAATCTAGCGAGTGGGTTTCTCCTTGGTCGCAATTCTCTTTAGCCCTTAAAAACTGTATAATTCAATATCAATTAATAAAGACACTAAGAACACACAGAGGACAAGACAGTGAATTTTTCCGTGCGATTCATCTACCATGTCTATTACTGGTTATTTGACCGATCTCTCCTTGACCGAAATTTTTCAGTTTATTGAGCAAGGACAGAAAACAGGCTTATTAACGCTTCGGAATTTACCCGAAGCTTCTACAACGTTATCCGTCCATTATTTCTGGGCTAAGCAAGGTAAGATTGTAGCCGTAGCTCATCAATTGAATGAGCAAGGGTTAATGTTACTTATTCACCAATATCCTTGGGTTAGCTATCGCGCGATCGCTAAGCTAGCTCAATTTTGCCCGTCCAACAAACCGCTCGGTTTGTACTTAAAAAGCCAAGGAGCTTTACAAATCGAGCAGCTCGAACATCTATTTCAAATTCAAGTCGTACAGGAGTTATGCGTATTATTTCAGCTCAAAGATGCTCAGTTTCAATTTGACCAGGATATACAAGCACCAAGGCGAGAAATGACAGGTCTGAGCATACCCGCTACAGCCCTAGCAGAAGTGATGCAAAAGCTAGTTATGCTGAAAAAATTTTATGATTTGAGGCGGTTCCATTCAGAACGTAGTGGAGTCAGTAGTCAATCTGAGAATTTTTGTCAGCAACTAAGTTGGATGCTGGATGTGGCTTTCTTCCACTCCCTAAACTTTTCGTTATTTGACACGCAAAGTAGCTTGTCTAAACTTTATCAAGCGTTTGATTGGTTAGATCGACCCTACGACTTGCCAATATCAAGGCAAGACCGAGAGCTATCTTGTCGGTGAAAAGAGAGCAAATCTATCAGCAGCTTCCCTAATTGAACCTTCTAAAACGTTCGTGCATCTACAAGTTTAGGGAATGTGCTACCCTCTTTGCTCTCTAAGGTACCGAAAATATTATTTTAAAGAGTACTTTTTACCACTGAGGATGCATAGGTTTCGATCTCTAAACAGGATCGAGCTTGGTCTGACATATCTATTGAAAAGTTATTACCACTGTTGAAGCTGAACTCCTTCCTTGAGTAAATACGTCTAGTCTGTGCTCAGTTATGTAGCCTCAGCTCAATGCCTGAGATCTGAACGTCTGATGTCTTCCCATTAAGATTTGCTGCCGCCCTCTTATCGACCTTGAAGGAGTGATACAATCCTCATCCATAGCTAGGGGTGCCTGAGCAACCAGGCTGAGATCACACCCTTTGCACCTGAGTCCGGCTAATACCGGCGGAGGGAAGCTGTAATTAGAGGAAATTAGACAATGCGTACAGAATGGGTCGCAAAGCGTAGCGGACAGAGCAATGTTTCTCAAATGCACTACGCCCGTCAGGGTGTCATTACCGAAGAAATGCACTATGTCGCTCAACGGGAAAATCTCCCTACTGAGCTCATACGAGAGGAAGTGGCACGGGGACGGATGATTATTCCCGCCAATATCAATCACACCAATTTGGAGCCGATGTGCATTGGTATTGCCTCGAAGTGTAAAGTGAATGCCAATATCGGAGCTTCGCCCAACTCCTCCAATTTAGATGAAGAGGTCGATAAGCTCAAACTAGCGGTGAAATATGGTGCCGATACTGTTATGGACTTGTCCACTGGTGGGGGCAACCTTGATGAGATTCGCTCGGCAATTATCAAAGCTTCGCCCGTACCAATCGGGACAGTACCCGTTTACCAAGCCTTAGAAAGCGTCCACGGCACGATTGAAAAGCTCACTCCCGATGACTTCCTCCATGTGATTGAAAAACACGCCCAGCAAGGCGTTGATTACATGACGATTCATGCGGGGATTTTGATCGAGCATTTGCCTTTGGTGCGAAACCGCATCACCGGCATTGTCTCTCGCGGTGGTGGCATTCTGGCTCGGTGGATGCTACATCATCACAAGCAAAATCCCCTTTATACCCACTTCAATGACATCATCGAGATTTTTAAGAAGTACGATGTGTCTTTCAGTTTGGGGGATTCACTCCGCCCTGGCTGTACTCACGATGCTTCTGACGATGCTCAATTGGCAGAACTCAAGACGCTGGGGCAGCTGACTCGCAAAGCGTGGGAACATGACGTGCAGGTGATGGTAGAAGGACCAGGTCATGTGCCAATGGATCAAATTGAGTTCAATGTGAAAAAGCAGATGGAGGAGTGTTCGGAAGCGCCCTTCTACGTGCTGGGTCCCTTGGTGACGGATATTGCCCCTGGTTACGACCACATCACTTCAGCGATTGGTGCAGCAATGGCTGGATGGTATGGTACGGCAATGCTATGTTACGTAACGCCGAAGGAACACTTGGGATTGCCGAATGCAGAGGATGTACGCAACGGCTTGATTGCCTACAAAATTGCAGCTCATGCAGCAGATATCGCGCGGCATCGTCCCGGCGCACGCGATCGCGATGACGAACTCTCCAAAGCGCGTTACAATTTCGACTGGAATCG
>DATNPT010000372.1:0-3954 GCA_036703075.1 Chroococcales cyanobacterium | reverse complement strand
GATGTCTTCTCCCAAAGATACAAGCTGTTGAAAGCGCTGGGTTTGGGAATCGTCGGGATGGGCTTTGAGCCACTGTTGAATCTCAGGCGTAGAGCTGACTTGTTGCTTAATCTGTTGGATGGTTGCAAACAGCGCCTGACTGGAATCTTGGACGCATGACGTGGCCGGCGTTACCGTGGCACTCCCCGTACCATCTCCCACCCGATAGCGAGCCATCATCACCTGTAACTGTTGGAGAAATTCCTGTAACGGTGAGAGCCTAATGCCGTCAAAGTTATAATCTTGCGTCACAGCGTCGAACTTAACGATCGCATCTGAGACGGGGCGCGTTGCCAGCCATCCCCACTGCAAGTTCCCCATGTAGTCTGCCCAAGTGTGACTTCCGGCAATAATCCCGTTGGGGTTGTGGGTGTAGACTTGTTGATACTCGATCGCAAACCGTAACTCGTTGGTCAAGGGGTCGCGCACGACTTGAGCAATCGCATAGGCAAAGTGTCCGGTAATCGTATTAGGTACGCCCAAGGGTTCAGCCTTCTTACCACCGATACCGCCGAACGCATGCAAAACAATCGCTCTATCTCCTTCCCGCCATTGGGACAGCGCCTGTTCGGGTTGCGTGGCTGTCGGGTCTAGGAGAACCGTTCGAGCTGTGCCTTTCTGGGCTTCGGTATCCTGCCAATTCTGGGTATTAATATAAGTCAGACCCGCATTGTTTCCCAAAACGATCCGATCGGGTTTTAATTGAAACAGCGATCGCGGTTCGATCGCTTGTACGACGAACACCCCTTGAGCATTTCTTGCCCCATAAATGTACCAACCTGCCTTACCAGCCGGAGAAGTTTCCAGTTGACGAGGAGTGGATTGAAAAATGCGATCGCGGTTGGGAGTTTGTTGGGGAATTCTAATCGTTTCCAGCGCCCCATCGAATTGACCCGAGGCAGGATTGTAATGCCGGACGCGGAAGAATTCACTCGGACAAGGGGGTTTGCCAGGACAAGCCTTGGGGATAGAATGTTTACCAGCCTTGGCATCAGGTTCTAGGATTTGCACCAATCCATAAAACTGCCCGGTGGCTAGGACCGGTTCGCGATCGATCTGAAGGATAGGCGAACCGTCTCGCCCTGATGAAACCGAAACGTTATCTAGGCTTACAATCGCATCATCACTGGGTCTTGCTCCAGCCAAAGACTGCAAAGGCCCAACCTGAATTCGACCATTCAAGCGATCGGGATGTACGTTCCCCTTCCTCTCGCTTTCAACCGTTGCCGCTGTAAAGTTCACATCTTGCGTTACAGTTTGTACGTAGGCTTGCACCTCAGGTTTCTGTCTCCACTCTAGGCGCACGACTTTTCCAAGCAAATTTTTTGCCTCGGTTGGTGCCTGTTGAATTTCCAACCACACCCAATCGGACGTTTGAGAAGAACTGGCATTAACTGCTTGTAACTGCTTTGAGGTTGGTAAAATCAGCCGTCCCACCCAAGGGGCAATTGGTTGATAGAGATTAGACGCAAGCGTTTGGGCAATGGGATAGTATTTGGGTTGATTGAAACTTAACCGAGACGCGATCGCATAGTCGGATTCCCGTTTGGATATCCCGACGGGTTGTTGGGGTTTGGGGGAAATGAGAAAAATGGCGATCGCTGTTAGAACCAGCAAAGCCATGAAAACTCCTAAACGGAATTTGCCTTTTTTACTGAACCGCTGCTTCATTTCGGCTTAGCTTTGATATCCTCCTTAAGTCACATGTTGTACCATTCTCAATAAGCTGCAAATTCTGCCTTTTTTAACGCAAAGGATACGGAGGTTTAAGCAAAGGTTTTTGGTGCGAGATATGAGCCTTTCACGGACGCGATTGCTTTCGGCACCAGCGAAGCCGATCGCATCTGTTATGTGATGGAAGATACACGTTTCTCTTTCTTTGTGCCCTGGAGCCTTCTGCCTTCTGCCTTCTGCTTCTAGGAGTTAAGTGAGTTGATTGAGTCTAGAGATTTCCATTGTTGCAAACGGTACAACGTTTTGCAGGGGAAGCGCTGATGTTGTCTTCGGCAGCGGTTGACCAAATTCAATCACTGGAGGCGAACTCGCAGGAGATTCGATGTCAGATTCAGGCTCAAGCGGTTGGGAGGTTGTAACTGGCTGTGTTGGCGTTGGGAAGGACTGTCGAGCAGGAACGCTGACGGCAGGATTCCCATCGCTGGGAAAGATGGGTGGGGGTAGTGTAGCAGGAGGTCCTGACAGCGTCGGTACGCTCCGGGTTGGTGCGGCTGGAGGATTGACAGGCGGCACGTTCACTGTACCGCCTGGATTAATGGGAAAGTTCGGGGGAGGCAGGGTGTCAGGAAACGCTTGTGCGAGCGTTAAGGTTGCTTTTTCCGCTTTGCAAGCGCTCGCTTGCTGATTCTGAGCTAAATCGAAGCCCCAGTCAGTTGAGGGAGTAGCGACAGCCGTCTCGATTTTCCCTAAATAACTAGTTGAGATCGCTACTGTTCCTACCAGGCTGAGGAGTCTCAGCTTGCGATCGCAATACCATGCTACTACTGGTCTTCTACCATTGCCTTGAAAGCCTTGCGCTAACTTATCTTGCCCCATTGCTTTACTTGCTGGGTGAAAGTGGAAACCCAGCCTAGATTCACGATCATCCTACCCGAACTGTCTTGAGGCAGCATGAGCGATCGCAATTTCTAACCGTTCACCTGAGCAGATGTTGCTGTTTTTGGGGCAATGCTAGAGGTATTAGCGCTTTGTCTAAATTTAATCTTGTTTCTGTGATTTGAGTCACAACAATTGTAAAGTTTGATCACAAATAGCCTGGGCAACCGTCACCACCGACAAACACTGGACATCACAAGATCTGAAAGGGTTGCATCACCGAGCCAATGACTGAAACGCTAAATAATGTTGATACTAGGCCTATCACTTCAGCAAATGAGCTATGTTCCTCAGCCGTGACGGTTCGCCCACCAGTACCACCAACTGGATGGAGGGTTGTGAAAAGGTTCAGAAAAATCTCGTACAGCGGACAAGGCAGTTGAAACACGCTAATCAAGAACTAGCTAGTCAAATTGCTGAACGCAAGCGGGTAGAAGCGGCTTTGCGACAAGCTGAACAACAGTATCGCAGTATTTTTGAAAACGCGGTTTTGGGGATTTTTCAAACCACTCCAAAAGGGTACTATATCGTCTGTAATCCCGCCTTAGCTAGGATATACGGCTATGAATCACCGGAACAATTGCTGACAACATTGACGGACATCGGGCGGCAACTCTACGTCGAACCCCAGCGACGCGACGAGTTCGTTCGACAACTGCAATTGAACGGTACTGTATCTGACTTTGAATCTCAGGTTTATCGCAAAGACGGTAGCATTATTTGGATTTCTGAGAGCGCACGAGCGGTGTGCAATGATGATGGTACGTTGCTTTACTACGAAGGGTTCACCACTGATATTACCAAGCGCAAGTTAGCTGAAGCCTCGTTACGGCAATCGGAAGGTCAGCTCAGAGCCAAAGCGGAGCAACTGGAATTCGCTTTAAGTCAGCTCGAACAGGCTCAAACCCAGTTAATTCGACAAGAAAAAATGTCTAGCTTGGGGCAATTAGTGGCTGGTGTTGCCCATGAGATTAACAACCCAGTCAACTTCGTTTGTGGCAATCTGATTCCTGCCAATCAATATGTTGAGGATTTATTAAACCTCCTCAAGCTATATGCCAAATACTATCCCCAGCCGGTACCAGAAATTCAACAGGAAGCTGAAGCGATTGACCTAGAATTCTTGGTCGAAGATTTGCCAAAAGCTCTGTCATCGATGCAGTTGGGGGCCGATCGCATCCGCAACATCGTACAGTCATTACAGAGTTTTTCTCGACCTGACGTCGAAATTCAGTCCGTAGACCTTCATCAGGGAATTGATAGTACTCTGTTAATTCTCCACAACCGGCTGAAATCGAAAGGGGA
>DATNPT010000362.1:0-5619 GCA_036703075.1 Chroococcales cyanobacterium | reverse complement strand
CCGCCTACAATATCACGAAATCCTGCGAGGAAGTCTTTTAAGATGTTTGCGCCTAAGATGGCTTCGCTACTGACTATTCCGTGGTGAGTAACAATATTTTTCCCTTCAATTGTATGTGCTGTCGTCAAAATCATTGTTCTAACTTCCTTGAAAAGCATACTTTTAAAGTACTTTGGGAATGAAAAACGTCACTTCACCGCATCAGCTCATCCAATTGGGTGAAATTAAGTTCACCCAGCTAGCCACAACCTATCTGAATGAGGGACTTGAGTGCTGGAGCTAGAGAAAATACAGCAGAGAGTTCCTCAGACAGAGGACATTTGGTGCAAAAATGGCTAAGTCTGAAGTAATGCAGATATAGTGTGCTTGCTCATTTCGTGTCTGTGGAGGACACAGCCTGATGGAAAAGATACCCGTTAACTACAATCTCAATTCAAGTCACTCGAATCCCTCTAGCTCGGCACAAGCATCGAGAAAGTCTTCCAGTCAGGCTTTATCAGCTCGTACTCGTAGGAAAAATCAGTTTTTTGGCTCGAAACCAGCAATTTACGTTTTGCTACCATTCATGGCTACAGGGGTAGCCTTGTTAGGAGGCTGTTCGCAGTCATCGAATCTTGCTCCTTTGCAACAGTCAACTCCTCAAGCACTGGAGAATACAAGAAATAACAGTAATAACTCTAACGGAATTCCTTCAGATCGCCCCCTTACCCCCACTCAAGCAGACACGAACTTCGTGGTTGATGTAGTTAAGAGAGTCGAACCTGCTGTCGTGCTGATTAGTACCTCCCAGACAGTGAGAACTGAAGTACCAGATGAGCTTAACGACCCCTTCTTTCGGCGGTTTTTTGGTGGCGCAGTCCCCTCACAGCCTCAAGAGCGAGTTCAGCGAGGGATTGGTTCGGGTTTTGTGATTAATGCCAACGGTCAGATTTTGACCAACTCTCACGTCGTCAACAACGCCGATACCGTAACCGTTTCATTCTCTGACGGTCGCAGTGTTGCGGGCAAGGTACTGGGAGAAGACCCGTTGACGGATGTTGCTGTCGTTCAAGTTCCAGTCAATAGCTTACCAACGGTGGAACTGGCCAGTTCTGCCCAAGTGCAGGCGGGACAATGGGCGATCGCAATTGGCAATCCCTTAGGTTTGGAGGAAACCGTAACAGTCGGCGTTGTTAGTGCGATAGACCGCTCCAGTAGCGATATCGGTGCGGCTGGCAAGCGGGTTGGTTTTATTCAAACCGATGCGGCGATTAATCCCGGTAACTCCGGCGGCCCTCTGCTCAATGCTCGCGGTCAAGTCATTGGCATTAATACAGCGATTATCCAAGGGGCGCAAGGACTAG
The DNA here is from genome assembly GCA_036703075.1 of Chroococcales cyanobacterium. GTDB lineage: Bacteria > Cyanobacteriota > Cyanobacteriia > Cyanobacteriales > Coleofasciculaceae > DATNPC01. Next base: position 4,276 of record DATNPT010000362.1, on the reverse strand, counting down.
GCTTTGCCATCCCGATTGATACCGCTATGCGGATTGCCGAGCAACTGATTACTAAAGGCAGAGTAGAGCATCCTTTTGTAGGGATCGAGATGGTACCTCTAACTCCAGAAATTAAGCAACGACTGAACAACAGAAGGAATAGTAATGTTCAGATTGAGGCAGACCAAGGGGTTCTCATTGTCCGGATTGTAAGGGGTTCTCCGGCTGATAAAGCAGGACTCAGACCCGGAGATGTCATTCAATCGGTTAACAATCAGCCAGTGACAAAGTCTGAACAAGTTCAGCAGCAGATAGAAAAGAGTGGTGTTGGTAGTCAATTGGCCATGACAGTCCAACGGGGGGGACAGACTGCACAGTTGACCGTACAACCTGCACCCCTACCAGCAGCTCAAGCTCAGTAGTGGATGAATTGTGAATTATGAATGATGAATTAATGATGAGATTAGCTGATTAGTTAACCGATCGCTCCGAGTTAGGCAGATGAGGCCAGATGCGATCGCAAAAAAATAGCGTTCCCGATGCCACACACACAGGAATGGTTAAAAGATTCAACAAGGGAATACTCACCAACCCCAAACAAACAAGACTGAAACTAGCACTAGCCGGTAAGCTTTTAAACACAATGCGTAGCTTGTTGCGAAAAGGCAGGCGTCGGCGTTCTAAGGGAGCATCGAGAAAGTCGAGGCAGACTAAAGTTGCCGTCAGCATAATGCCACCAATCGTAGCAACGATCGTACCAATCCCTGGCACGAAGTTCAGCAGTAGTAAGGGTATCCCTAGTCCTACTATTAGCACCAGTTTTTTCAATTCATACAGGAGCGCTCTGCCAATCTCGCGAGCAATATTAACTTTAACTACATGCAGTTGACCCGTGCGTAGTTCTTCCAACTGCTCTGAGAGCTGACCATACCACGGCGCACCTAGCAGCACGCCGAATTGTACCAATAAGAAACCAATAATCAGCAGTAGCCCTACTACTAGTAGCGCATCGACCAAGAAGCTAATGCCAACGAGTAAGTACTTGATGAAGCCCAGCCATGTTGGAAGCTGAGCGATCGATGTGTTTAGCCAACTCGACAAATTGGCTGATACACGTTCAAGACTCTCCAAACCAAAAAAGAGCAACCCAGCATACAGGAAAATGCCCACTACAAAATTGACTAGAATCGGTATAGCCACATAACTCCACAGACGAGGCGTGCGTCTGAGAACCGCTAGCGATCGCAAAGGGTATGTTGCCCCTGCTAGTAATCCAAATCCACCAAGTACTTTCAACATATGGGTTATTGATGTGACTGATTTCTCCTACCCTATGATGCAGTACCGCATTAGTAGAAGTGTGGGGTCTCTGTCTTAACTGGAATGGCACTGACTTAAGCATTAATCAACCCTTGCGCGGGGGGTTTGGGGGAAACCCCCAAGTCCGGGTTTTCTCTAATACCTACAACTTTCGCCTTAAGTCAGTGCCATTCGTCTTAACTGGATGATGCCTGTACTGATGTACCAGACGTCACGGATTGTCGAGTTTCAATGCTCAAATCAACATCTGCTGGCGTGAAGTAGAGTTGAGCAGTCCCTGTGCTAAGAGCGGTAATTGCATCCTGTTTACGCAGCGTATTGAAAATAAGGATTTTGTCAGCGGTAGAAGTCTGCTCGCCTAACCCGTCAAGAAAGGCCTTGACTCGAATTGCCTCTGCCTCACCTTGGCTAGTTGCTTCAGTTTTGGCATGTTTGCGCCGCAGTTCTAAAAGCTGGCCTTTAAGTTGTTCTGCTTCAAATTCCCCGTGGATTTGTCTCAGTTGAACTTCGTTACTGCTTTCTTGTTTCTGAAGTTGATTTAAACGATTGGTTGTTTCCTGGATAATTTCCATCAGAATCCGTTGAGTTTCTGGATCTTTACAGGAGATGGAACGCACTTCAACAGAGTGAATCTGGACGCCTCTGTCTACATAAAACCGATCGTTTGGGCTGAGTACTGCCTCTCGCACCAAATCGTTAAAACTCGATAGAAATCGCTCTAGAGTGGACTGAGAAACAGATTGAATGATGCTGCTACGGGCGTGAGAACAAACATCTCCGGTTGCATCATCAGTCGAGCGAATCATAGACTCAATGTCGATAATCTGCCAGAACAAAGTAATAGCAATCACTAACTCCACATTGTCTTGCGTCCGTACATCAAATTCGTAGGACATGAATTTGGGGCGAGAGTCAAGATGACTAAATTTCAGGTCACGTTTATCCTTATGTGCACCTCTCGACCAACAGAACTCAACGAGTTGAGAGTAAGGTTGTAAAAAGAAAGCACGTTCTGCATCCGTACCTCGTCGGATTTGATATTGCCCCAATCGGTTTTTAATCACAACTGCTTCATGGTCTTCCAACAGAATTCGTTTGCGTAATTCCACAATTTCCTGATTGGCAGCAGGAAAGAAAACCTGGGGTTCAGCGACGAGCTGTAATTGACCGGATTCGACATCTCGCACTAGTGCAGCCGTGTGTTCATCAATATTGACGCCTTCGCGAATCTGACCTAGCAATTCCTGATTAGGATTGAGGTAGAAACTACACTCACCTCTGACGATTCGGATTTCACCTGTGCTTTTATCAATCAGTTTGACGTACTGATTTTGCTTGAGCAAGATTCGTTTGCGTAATTCCACAATTTCCTGATTGGCGGCTGGGAGAAAAACCTGAGGTTGAGCAATTAGCTGCAATTGACCCGATTCGACGTCTCGTACCAATACCGCTATCTCTTCATCAATGTTAATTCCCTCCTCTACCTTCCCAAGCATCTCTTCTGTAGGATTCAGATAAAGGCTAGTTTCGCCTCTAACCATGCGAATCACACCAGTACGCTGATCGATTAGTTTCACGTACTGATTCCGCTTCAAAGGAATAGCTGAGAGGGATTTTGCAACTTCCTCGTTAGCATTCAGAAAACATAGCTTTGGTCCTATTTCATTGTGCAGTTCACCCGTGAGGAGATTGCGAATGCGGATATAGTCTGTAGGGCCAAGGATTAGTGCCTTGCGAAGCGTTACCTTCATCAAAGGTTTCGCATAGAATACCCTCGGGCCATTAATGGTAAATTTTTGAGTAAAGTCTTCAATCAGAAGCTGTTCATTTTCTTTAAGAAAATAAATTCCGGGTAGGAGCATAGATTTTTAGGGCATTACTAGATCGTAAGAGGTAAGTAAATAACTGAGTACCCTAAAAATGGAGCAAAATTTTGGCAATGTCTTTAAGGGTCGTCACAAGTACGAATGTTTCCGATCATAGGGAGCAGATGATCTGAATCATAGGCAAAAACTGAATTAAGCAATGACAAGAACTTTTCAACGTCTTATGTGTTGTTATAAGGGTAGAAAAGCTAGCTTCTCATCCACTATCTGCTGACTTGCTAAAACTGCTGGATCAGAGGCATTTTAGAAAAAGTTCCTTAGCTTGGCTTCGGGGTGATTATCATTCTTGGCAATCCTGACAATCACCCGTTAGCACTCCTCTATTGTCTATTTCCACTACCCCTCTCCTCGCCAAATCAAAAAGCTTTGCGTGACTCCAAGTGTGCTTCTATTTCCTTGCGAGTACGCCAAACCGATCGCAACTGATTGCGAGCATATAATGTCAGTTGATCGCCGATGTGAGCTGAACCAGGCTGAGTGGCATTTCCGTAAGTCAGTAGTACCTTTGCCCGTACTGGATTAGAGAACTCAACAGCAGCAATATAAGTATCACCAGCAACGGGTTGGAAGCGCCCACCCTCCACAGGGAGCAAATCGAGAACTCGGAAAATACCGAAGAGTCCTGGGCCACCGCTAGCAGGCAAATCAACCTTACCATAGTGCAGCCGAGCCACCTCACCCCAGGGTATATCCAGCGCCCCATAGAGAAACTTCACTGTTGTCGCAGCAGTTGCTAATACCTTCACAGCGCTTTCAGGATTCGCCAAACCGTTCGGTGTTGTTAGGGGAGAGTTCTCATTCCAGGAAGTAGCAAACCAGTTGGAATTTGGCATCATTCTTGCCCAAACTGCAAACAGTACCGCGCCTCGACTATTAGCATCGGCTTTTCGATCCCAAGCGGCTAAGACATCTGCTGTCTCACGCCCCAACTCGCCCCCTAAGCGTCGCGCTGCCGGGATTAGCTCATCTAAAATTCGATCGGCTAACTCCATGCGAGAGGAGAATTTGTCGGCAATCATCTGGTCATAGCTAATTTTTTTGTCTGCCATCAGCATTTTGACAGAGCGCTGCGCCCGCAAATCCATAAAACG
>DATNPT010000357.1:0-23804 GCA_036703075.1 Chroococcales cyanobacterium | reverse complement strand
CCTCGCAGTGCATTGAATGACTGCTTCCAGTCGGTCTTCCATCGGAACGGAAACAAGCCGAAATACGCCTTCCTCGATCGATCCGGCGCTTTCAGGGCATCACGAAATGCCTGCCCCAGTCCAATTGTCTCCAACGTGCTTGGAGCGAAGTATAAAGCAAACAGCGAAATGCGCTGCCATCCCTTGCGGCGGTTTGCCTCAGTGTCTTCAACCACGTCGAATGCATTGTCTCTGGCGTGGAACAGCAAGGGATAAGGGTCAACTTGGACAATCTCTGGCGGAGACTCTGGCACGGAAAGCACCGAATCGGTTACTAGTAGAGTGCGCGATCGCTTATGCAATAATGCCACTTCTTCAAACGACCCCCGTCCCAGATCAATACTCAGCACCTCGTAGTCAAACTCATCGCCAAACGGGGCATCACCGCTAGCCTCCGGGAGTATCTGAGTACGTTTAGTGGGAAAGCCCAGCCAACCTAGCGGCAGATTCAGCGGAAAGCTCCACTGGTTCGCGGTTACAAAGACCTGTGCTAGCGGAAACTGTCTGGCGAAGGGACCAACGAAGACTTTATGTTCTAAGCCAGAGGCAGTTGGCAGGATGATGTACTTCACGCCACCGTGCTTCGCTTCCAACTCCTTAACAAGCCGGATACACTCTTTTGTCGGTGCAACTGGTGCGTAGACGAGGAGACCGCCTTTTTCGAGTTTAACGACGGTCATGCGAATTGGTACGACGGTGTAGAGGATGCCCTGAATCTGGTCGAACGTCCAGATGGTGTCCTTAACGACTTCTTTGCGAAGTGTCCGCCGCCGACTGTATGGGTAGAGCGGCACAGCAAGCCAGAACCGCCATGACCAGTCCCTAGGATTGATACTCGGAGTATCCTGTTGCCCCTGCTCTAGCGATTGTGTTCTCAATATGTGCGTCTGGTGCGCTTTCTTGTGCGGTTCTATCCACTCCACGACCCCCCTCCCTGATTCCAGAAACTCACGCCTGTTTTTATCTAATCGAAAGATGCTGGAGTTTAGCAATAAACTCTAGACATAAGACGTATGCTTTTGTTTAAATCTGGGAGCCTATCGCCAAGTGGTCAAAGTCGTCACGATCAACATTCTGTTTGAAATGGAGAAATGGACACAGCGACGCGAACTTCTGGTGGAGGGTTTGGCAGCTCAACAGGCAGATTTAATCGGACTACAGGAGGTCAAGCTTCCAGAAGACAACAGTGCTTGGCTGGCACAGCAGCTTAATATGCCTTACGTGCAGCTAGTGCCCTACAAAGGGCTAGACGCTAAAGGTTTCCCCTATTACGGAGGGGCAATTCTCAGCCGCTATCCCTTCACGCAACAGGAAACCCTGGACTTGCAAACTCAGGGACGAGTAGCGCAATACGTGCAGCTTGAAGTGGATGGTCAGCCATTGGTATTTTGTAACGGGCATTATTACTGGTATCCTGGCCCCAGCCCCAAACGGGTAAAGCAGGTGCAGTTGCTCCTCGACTGGCTGGGTAAGTTACCACAGGAGATGCCAATCGTGGCAGTAGGGGATTTTAATGGTATGCCTGAGACACCTGCAATCGCATTAATGCGCGATCGATTCACCTCAGCTTACGCAGCCTACCACGGTCATGAGCCAGAGTATACCTGTCCTACACCTTTAAAGAAACAGCGCAGTTGGCAGCGCAGGCTTGGCAAATACCTAGTCAACGTGTGGATTCACCGCAGCTTGCGACCTTGGCACGGTACTCTGGACTACGTGTTTATCAACCAGCACCTGCGCGTGCAAAACTGCCAACTCATTCTCACCGAACCTGCCCCCAATGACCGCACCCTGTACCCTTCCGACCATTTTGGTATTGCGGCTGAACTTGAGATAGTGAGGTAATCATCTTGAGTGAAGAACAAAAGCTGATTGAAAAACTGCAACGTATTGAAGCTTTATTTGCGGGTGCAACGACAAAGGGGGAGAAGGTTGCTGCTGCCAATGCCTTAGAGCGTATCCGTGAAAAACTTAAAGACGTTCAAAAACTCGATCCACCAGTGGAATATAAATTCACTTTGACAGATATGTGGTCAAAGAAGCTGTTTTTGGCATTGTTGCGTCGCTACGGCATTGAGCCTTACCGATATTATCGACAGAAGCATACTACTGTCATGGCTCGCGTTCCCGTCAGCTTTGTGAACGAAACCCTTTGGCCAGAATTCCAAGAACTTAATAACACTCTCCGTTCCTATCTTGATGAAGTAACCGATCGCGTGATTACTACTGGTATTTATGCCGATAGTTCCGAAGCTGAAGTTAGACAGGAACTTCTCTCCGATTGAGATTTTGGACTGATAAGCGATCGCTAAAGCTGCCGTTACCGATTCGACTTCAATCGCTGCCTCTAGAAAGCTAAAACCGTTAAGATACAGTCATCAAATCCCTTGGGTAGTCGTCATGGTAGAGTACAACTCGTTGCAATACCTGCCCACAGAAGAAGACCTGCCTGAAACAGACAATACCCCTGTGGATAATGAGCTGCAAATCCTCATCCCAAATCTGCTACGAGCAATCCTGGCTCTTTTGTGGGCTTCCCGAATGGACTGGTTTTTGGGAGTTAATTTAGGAATTTACTATGATCCTGACAAACCAGCGATTGGCCCAGATGGTTTCTTGAGTCTGGGGGTTCCAAGGCGCAGGAGTACGAAGGGACGATTGAGTTATGTCGTCTGGCAAGAAAACAACATTGTGCCTCAGTCGGTTTTGGAAGTTGTCTCTAAAACGCCTGGTGGTGAATACGACGACAAGATGACCAAGTATGCAGAAATGGGCGTACTTTATTACACCATCTATAATTCCGATTACTGGAAACGGGACAAGCATGAGCCGTTTGAGGTTTATCGCTTAGAGAGGGGAGCTTACGTGCGGCAGAGGGAAAATCCCGTGTGGATGCCGGAAATTGGGCTGGGGATTGGGTATGACCAGGGGACTCATGAGGGCTGGAGCAGTGAATGGCTGTATTGGTATGACCAGCAAGGCAACCGATTTCCTGCTCCAGAGAATGTAATTCAGCAAGAGCGGCTAAGGGCTGAGCGAGCAGAGCAGCAACTTGCAGACTTGATTGCTAAATTGCAGGAGCGGGGAATTGACCCGGATACACTGTAAACAAAGGAATCGTGCATTAATGTTATTAAACCTTAGTTGGGTTTCTCAAAATGTTTGTCTGCTCAATTGAGCTTCTTTCTACCTTAAGACAAGAAGATGGTGAGCCTACCTATTTCGTAGTTGCAAAATTCAATTTTGACCCTGGATTACAACCAGAAGATGAACTATGGGTTAATTGGGAAGTTTGGGGCAAAGCTTACAATCTTAAGACAAAGGTATTAAATCGCAAAAAAGAAGTGTTCGCCCCAGACAGTAAGCTACAAAGAGAATACGGAGACGAGGCTGCTAAAAACGGTCTTTTCATGCTAAGAATCTTTGTTGAGGCAGAAGACCGAGATGCCGTACTAGAACTGTGTGAAGCTATTGAGAGAAACACTCGTATGAGATAGCAATAAGCCTGAATCCAATACTTAAAATAAAGATCCTTGTTCTGCACCTTCTCTGGGGCAGGTTTACTAGTTAATGAGAATGCTGCAATATCTGAAGTCAAATGCTCAAGTGTTGGGAATAGACCCTTATAATTAGTCCAGTTATTTTGTCTGAAACACAACCCTAACCTGAATTAGAGGTGATTGAACCAAGACTCATGAATCTCGACCTTTCCTGGATGTTACCTGAGCCACCCAACGTTTTTAGAGCATTAATGCTTGGCTCTAAAAGATCGTCATGAGTCGGTAAACATGGTTGCAGATTCATAAACTTTTTCAAACGATACTCGTACTACTCCGGTGATTAAAGACTTGTTGTTAATTCTTACTGCTTACTACAAGAGCGGTGGTCAGGAGTGCGAGTTACGTTGGCTTGTGTTTAGATGCGATCTCTCCTCGAGTAGCCTACGTGTGAAGGTGACGAGGTTCTCTAATCCTTGGTGGATGTGCAATTTAACTATAGCTACAAAATATAGCGATTGCACTTAAATATCGGTATGCAGCCGCTTCTGGTAATAAACACCGAACTCATTTCCAAATCCGAAGCACCTCTTCTGCACAAGGCAAAGTTTCAGCAAACAGAACCTCAGCTTGTTGCTGTTTTGAAGCCAGATCGGCGAGATTCATCACACAATAAAGCAGCTCCACACCAGCGATAACCTCAGTTGGAAAATCCCGATAAAAATACTTAGTTCTAAAATCATATCGTTCTGGTCGATACAGTATTCCTAGCAATTCAACCAAAGGTTGAAGCGTGTAGGAGTGGTAGTTGGATATCGCCGACACCAAATGTCCGCGATTAATCTCTTTTTTGACAATAATTTGAAAAAAAATAAACGTCCTGCTCAAAGTCATCAATCGTTCTTGCATTTTTGAGAAATGCTCGCTTCGATTTAAACAAGGCTGCACTACGAGATTAGCTTTATCGAATGCCATTACTAATTTCCCATGTCGCTCTAGCTCTAAAAAGTCATTGGGAGAACTTTGCTTCAAAACAACGAAATCAATGAACAAGAAAGGAGTCGCTTCTTCTAACTGATAAAAGCATTGAGAATGACCATGCCATGTTGGTTCGGGAACTCTCCACTTAAATCGAATTTCAGATATAGTTTTCAGAGATTCTTCAACAATATCGAAGGTTTCTTGAACGCCATCGTCCTCAACGATTACCTGAATATCGATATCCGACCACTCATCTGTAAACCCGTGTGCTACCGAACCTCCCTGCCATAACGCTAAAACAAAATCTTTTGGCTCTAAGGTAGCAATGATGGATTCTAGAATTCTTTGCCTCATTGTTAGGCTATCCAATACATGAAGTTCAATAACTGACCTTAATGTAAAACAATGAATTCATCTGGAACAATCAACTCAACGCGATCGCATAGAAGATCGCGTGCGAACATTACAATTGTTTCGCACGGTCAAACTAGGAATGTTTGGGATGTGGGATAAACGTTTTCAGAGGTTGTTACAGTCCATCTCAGGAAAGATCGGTCTTGCCTTAACGCTCGCACTCGTCCTACTGGCATTGCTTGCTCCTATTCTCCATCCCTATGACCCTGCAACAGACCGAAATTACCTAGCACGCTTGAAACCCCCAAGCCTGCAACATTGGTTCGGCACGGATGGCTTGGGACGAGACATCGTCACCTTAGTATGGTATGGGTTGCAGACTTCCCTGTTAATTGGTCTAGTTTCAGTGGTACTAGGTTTGGTTGTGGGAGTAGTGCTGGGGCTAATTGCAGGATATTTCCGAGGATGGGTCGATACTGGAATTGGTTGGATGACGGATATCCTCTTATCGTTTCCTTCTATCCTTTTAGCGATCGCAGTTGTCACGGTAATTGGCCCTAGCATTCCTAGTGTCATGCTAGCCGTTGGACTCGTGCAAATCCCAATTTTCATCCGGCTAACTCGAAGTATGGTGCTATCCCTGCGCGAACAGGAGTTTGTCCAAACTATAGTTGCCTTCGGTGCGACACCAGGGCGAATCATTTTCCGCCACATCTTACCCGCTAGCCTCGCGCCAATTGTGGTACAAGCAACACTCTCCATCGGTACGGCAACGCTAGAAGCCGCTGGTCTAGGTTTTTTGGGTTTAGGCGCACAGCCTCCCACTCCTGAATTAGGCACGATGCTCTCGGATGCCTTTAAGGGCGGCTATGCTCTCTCTTCGCCTTGGACTATCGTATTTCCAGGTCTATTCATCACGCTGACGGTTTTAGCGTTTAACCTGTTGGGCGATGGTCTACGTGATGCGTTAGATCCGCGAGGGAGTGGTTAACTATGAACTGACAATAAAGCGATCGCGGCTTGGCGGATACGAGCAAACGCGATCGCTAGTAAATATTTAATTTAAAGATTAAAGGTTAGAAACCCATGCTTGCAGCTACTGCTGCTGTAGTTGGCTCAAGACCTTGGATAAATTGATTATTACTGTGCTTAATTGCCGTATCTGGGTCTTTCAAACCATTACCCGTAAGAACGCATACCACTGTAGCGCCCGCAGGGACTTGGTCTTTTACCTTCAATAAACCGGCGACCGAGGCGGCACTTGCTGGTTCGCAGAAAATTCCTTCTTCAGAAGCCAGCAACCGATAAGCGTTGAGAATTTCCTCATCGGTAACGCTATTAAATTGACCTTGACTCGCCTGCTGTGCCGCGATCGCTTTTTCCCAACTCGCTGGGTTACCAATCCGAATTGCTGTCGCCACCGTTTCGGGATGAGTCACTATTTGACCCGTCACGAGAGGAGATGCTCCAGCCGCTTGAAATCCCATCATTTTGGGAAGTTGTTGACACTTCCCCTGCTGATGGTACTGACAAAATCCCATCCAGTATGCAGTGATATTCCCGGCATTGCCTACCGGTATACAAAGCCAATCAGGAGCATCGCCTAGATTGTCCACAATCTCAAACGCTGCTGTTTTTTGACCTTCCAACCGATAGGGATTCACCGAGTTCACTAGAGTCACGGGATAGCTTGACGCCATTTCGCGGACAATATCCAAGCAGGCGTCAAAATTTCCCTTAATCGTCAGCACTTGCGCTCCATAGAGCAATGCCTGTGCTAACTTACCCAGCGCTACATAACCATCCGGGATGATTACAAATGCCTGCATGCCACCGCGACGAGCATAGGCAGCTGCTGATGCTGAGGTGTTGCCAGTGCTGGCACAAATTACGGCTTTTGCCCCTGCTTCCTTGGCCTTGGAAATCGCCATTGTCATTCCCCGGTCTTTGAAGCTACCTGTTGGGTTGAGACCGTCGTATTTCACCAGGACTTTCACCCCTCGCCCAATTCTGCTGGCGAGAACTGGAACGGGAATCAGAGGAGTGTTCCCTTCGAGGAGAGTTACGACTGGAGTCGAATCACTCACCGGCAAATAAGGACGGTAAGCTTCGATCAGACCCGACCAACTCAGAGGCTTTGAGGTAGTGGTTCCGAAAGCAGGAGAATCAGCAGCAGACAGGCTTAAAGTCACAATTTGGTTATTGGTGATTGGGTGTTGGTGATTGGGTGTTGGTTATTAGTTATTCAGTCGCGAGAAAGCTGCTACTAAAATTAAGCAACAAATAACTAATAACGATCAACCATTATTTTACCGCGAGCGGTTCTGCGTTACAGGTGGTTGAGGTTTTTCGCTCCGGCGTTTAATAGTTTTTGGTCGTTCCACAATCTGGGCATCATCAAAATCGGGTGCAATCCATGACGGTTGAGTTTGGTCGTAGAACATTTGCAACGCGGCAGCTGCGATCGCATGCGGGTCATATTCCTCGCTCAAGTCTCGCACTACGGGAAGGAAAGATGCCATGCGTTCGCCTGCTAGAGCTTCGCGCAACTTGTCTTGCAGTTTTTCCAGGCGACGTGCCTCAATTTGCGAGCGAGTGGGAATCCGAGTGATGTCTAAGGTTTGCCGCACTTTGCGCTCGATCAGGTTCAGCTTGCGGCGATCGAAGGGATGAATCAAGGAGATAGCCGTCCCCGTTTTACCAGCGCGACCTGTACGACCGATGCGGTGGATATAACTCTCAACTTGATCGGGCAAGTCGTAGTTAATCACATGCGTGAGGTGATCGACATCCAGTCCTCGTGCGGCAATATCGGTTGCCACAACCCAGCGAACCTGACCGCTACGGAACCGGGTTAACAAGCGCTCGCGTTGAGACTGGCTCAAATCGCCGTGATACTCATCGACGCTGTGACCGGCTGATTGCAATTGGCTCGTCAATTCGGCTGCTGCTTTCCGCGTCCGCACAAAGATTAAAGCTGCTTCTGGGTCTTCCAGTTCCAAAATCGGCTGAAGCGCTTTTGCCTTCGTCCAACCTCGTGGCACCATATACACTCGTTGTTCGATCCGAGATGGTGTTGCTTTGGGTTGCTCAACTGTTACGGTCGTTGGCGATTTCAAAAACTGGTTGACTAACTCCCGAATCGGTCGGGGCATCGTTGCTGAGAAGCAAGCGGTCTGACGTTCGGCTGGCGCTTGTTTGAGAATTTTCTTAACGTCATCGATAAAGCCCATGCTCAGCATTTCATCAGCTTCATCTAGGACAACCCAGCGGACGGAATCCAACTTCAAGTCACCCCGGTCTAACAGATCGATGATGCGTCCGGGTGTTCCCACGACCATCTGAGCCCCCCGTTGCAGGGTCTTGATCTGCCGATCGATCGACTGACCGCCGTAGACAGTCAGGATGGATAAGCGACGGATATTGGAGAAGTCGCGAATCGCGTCAGCGACTTGAGAAGCCAACTCTCGGGTTGGGGTTAGAATCAAGGCCTGTACAGCTTTGTTTTCGACATCAATTCGCTCCAATATTGGCAGCGAAAAAGCGGCTGTTTTGCCGGTTCCCGTTTGGGATTGACCGACGACATCGCGCCCAGCGAGAAGTTCGGGAATCGCTTGCGATTGAATGGTGGTGGGACTGGTAAAGCCAACTTTTTCCAGGTGGTTGACACGCGCTTCAGACAGGCCCAGGCTTTGGAAGGTAAGGGTCATAATAGGTCGTTGTTTAGTGTTGGTTTTCAGTTTTTCAGGATTGAACGGTCAGCTGGCAGAGCGTAAAAAGGTTGAGAGATTGGAAGGTTGAGGACTCAGATGATTTCCTACAACCTTTCAAAGGAGCAACCTATAACAGTTAACTGACAACTAACAATGGACTAGAGACTACAGAACCATACAGGTCGTAGATATCGGCACCCGCAATTTCTACTCCCACGATCGTCCCTAAAGGAGCATCGCCTTGAACGTAGACCAAGCCATCTACTTCAGGAGCAAACCGGGCAGAGCGACCAATTAATTCACCCGTTGCTGGGTGTTCTTGCTCGATTAAAACGTCAACCACCTTGCCGATACAGGCTTGGTTCTTTTTCAGTGAGATGGGCTGCTGAGCTTCCATCAGAGCATTCCGACGGGCATCCCTCACGTCTTGGGGTATTTGATTTGGCAAGTTGTAGGCTGGAGTTCCCTCTTCTGGCGAAAAGGTAAACACGCCTGCATGGTCAAATTCGTGTCGCTTTATGAACTGGAGCAAGTGTTCAAAGTGTTCCTCTGTTTCGCCAGGGAATCCAACAATGAAGGTGGTTCGGAGCACTGCATCGGGAAGCGCTGTTTTGAGGCGCTCGATAATCGCGTCATTAACCTGACCCTGCCAGGGACGGTTCATGGCGCGGAGAATCTCTGGATGGGAGTGCTGTAGGGGTAAATCTAGGTAAGGCAAAACATTAGGGGTTTCCTGAATCGATTGAATGACTGATGCCGTCAAGCCTGTAGGGTAGGCATAGTGCATGCGAATCCAGGGGATGTCTACGTTGCCTAATGCCTGTAACAGTTCGGCGAGTTTTGGTTCGCCGTAGATATCTATACCGTAATTTGTAGTAATTTGGGAAATTAAAATCAGCTCCCGGACGCCTTGAGAGGCCAATTCGCGGGCTTCCGCGACTATAGATTCAATTGTACGCGATCGTTGGTTACCTCGGAGGTGGGGAATTATGCAAAAAGCACATCGGTAATCACACCCTTCAGCAATTCGTAAGTACGCTACGCCTTCTGAAGTCGTGCGGTAGCGGGGAATTGTCTCATCCGCAATGTAGGTCGGTTCGGCTGAGACTTCCTTGACGCGATCGCCCTGTTCGACTCGTTGAATCACATCCACAATTTTGTGGTAGTCACCCGTGCCCACGACTGCCACTGCCTCAGGTAGCTCTTCTAAAAGCTCCTGTTGGAAGTGTTGCGCCATACAGCCCGTAATCACAATCTTCTTATCAGCTTCAGCTAACTCTACTAGCGTCCGGACGGATTCGACCCGTGCCGCTTCAATAAAACTACAGGTATTTACAATAACGTAGTCTGCTAATTCTTCATTCGTATCGACTTGGTAGCCTGCTTGTACGAGCAGACCCAACATATGTTCTGTATCAACGCGATTTTTTTCGCAGCCCAAGTGAGATATAGCAATTGTTGGCTTGTTGCCCATGCGGTCGTGTAGTGTCCTATAGTATGGCGGGAGCTAGAGTGAGAGCGCGCTCACGTAGAGGTGCATTTTACAATGCATTGAAGCTTTTGGGTTTACCCACACTCTACCAGTCTGTGATGTTACTTTAACTGTTTATCCAACCCCGATCCTTATTGTAGATAAAATTTTATTGAGATATCCAACACGCTTAGGCTATTTATGCCATGCTCACCCGATCTCTTACAAGAGAGCATCCCTAGTGAAGCAGGAAGTAGCCAGTGTTTTCAGGTAGATCTGTGAACTTACATCAAATTTTCAAGACACCAAATCCCATTATTGGCGTTGTTCATCTGTTACCGCTCCCCACATCCCCCCGCTGGGGAGGAAGCCTAAAAGCGGTCATCGACCGGGCGGAGCGGGAAGTGACTGCATTGGCTTCTGGAGGAGTCGATGGCGTAATTGTTGAGAATTTCTTTGACGCCCCGTTTACGAAAAATCAAGTCGATCCCGCTGTGGTTAGTGCGATGAGCCTAATCGTTCAGCGGTTAATGAATTTAGTAACCTTGCCCGTGGGGATCAATGTTTTACGGAATGATGCCCAAAGTGCTATGGCGATCGCTACCTGCGTTCGCGCCCAGTTTATCCGGGTCAACGTCCTGACTGGGGTGATGGCCACCGACCAAGGATTAATCGAAGGACAGGCACATCAGTTGCTGCGCTACCGTCGAGAACTCGGCAGCGATGTCAAAATTTTGGCGGACGTGCTGGTCAAGCATGCACGCCCCTTGGGGTCTCCCAATCTCACCACGGCTGTCCAGGAGACGATCGAGCGAGGTTTGGCAGATGGCGTCATTCTTTCGGGTTGGGCGACGGGCAGTCCTCCTAACCTTGAAGATCTAGAATTAGCCTCTGCTGCTGCTCATGGCACACCAGTCTTTATCGGTAGCGGTGCCGATTGGGAAAATGTTTCGACGCTAATGCAGGCAGCGGATGGCGTCATCGTCTCCAGTTCTCTCAAGCGACGCGGCAAAATCGAGCAACCCATTGACCCCATTCGCGTCAGTCAATTTGTAGAAGCAGCACGACGTAGCGTGTCTGCCAAAGTCGAAGTGAACCCCATTTCGTCTGTCAAGCTACATTCGTAGGTAGATTTAACGCTTAGCTACTAACAACTGACAACTAACCACTAACCACTAACTAATTATGAGTCGCCGACGTTCTGCTCCCTGGATTCATCGCTGGTCCCGTCAGCTGATCGGCTCGATCGCGATCGTGGGAGCCTTGTTAACCGCTTATCTTACCGTGATTAAACTCACGGGTGGCACGGCTGTTTGCCCTGCTAGTGCTGCGGCTGAGGGTGCGAAAGGCTGTGCTGATGTGCTCTCTAGCCCCTATGCGACTGTATTGGGTTTGCCTCTGCCGTTGTTTGGCTTCCTTGCCTATATCAGTATGGCAACGTTTGCCTGGTCTCCCTTAGCTGTGAATCCAGAGCAAAAGAAAGACCTCCGCTCAAACTTAGAAAATTGGACTTGGTTGCTACTCATAGCTGGTGCTACGGCGATGGCGGTTTTCAGTGGCTACCTGATGTACGTCCTCTTTTTTAAGCTCCAAGGGGTCTGTCTGTACTGCATTGGCTCGGCTCTATTTTCCTTGAGCATGTTAACGCTGACCTTGATCGGTCGAAATTGGGAAGATATTGGTCAAATTTTCTTTATCGGCATTGTTGTCGGGATGGTGACGCTGATTGGCACCTTAGGCGTATACGCTAACGTTGGAAAACCGATCGCAACACCAACTGGAACTCGCACTCCAATTACGCTGGCATCAGGTATGCCAACCCCCCCGCTCGGTTGGGAAATCACGACGACCTCAGGGGAGGCTGAAATGGCCTTGGCGCAGCATCTCAAAAAAGCTGGTGTGCTAGCCTACTTCGCCTACTGGTGTCCTCACTGCTACGAACAAAAGCAGTTGTTCGGCAAACAGGCCGTTAAAGAATTCACTCACATTGAGTGTGCGCCTGATGGCATTGACCCTCAACCTCAAGTGTGTGCTGATGCTGGCGTTCAAGGTTTCCCTAGCTGGAAAATTAACGGTCAATTGACCTCAGGTATCAAAACCCTAGATGAATTGGCCGATCTGACGGGTTATCAGGGTCCACGGAACTTTAAGTACACCCTGCCAACCCGTTAGTATCCCGAAATATTGGTCGGCTAGAGGCGATTGCCTTCTCTTTCCTTACGGAACGCTTACGGCGAACGAGACGCTCCGCGAACGTCACCAGCCAAGTCGATCGCTAAGCCAAAAGATGAGGTGCTAAAGAGTCAGTATCTGCAAAGGCTAATCACGACTGGATATGGAATAGGATTCGGCTCATTCCTCAATTACACTACAGACGATTTCTTCTTTAGTGGTTATTGGGTAGTCGTTAGTGGAATATCCGATCGCATATTCCCCTGGTAATAATGAGGAATCAACCTACCGACTAACCACTTGCCTACTAACTACAACCCCGTTCTCGCGAGAGCGGGTTTTTTTTATTGACGAGCGTAGTTCAGCCGTTTGGTTAGCAAACGGATTTGAGACTTTCAAGAGCAATGCTGAGTCTATGGTACTTGAGTATAATGAGAGGACAGATATCGTCCGGTTGGTGTCCGCAATAAAGTCTAGTTAAGGAAAGCGGGAGTCAAAACTGGTAGCTGAATTCTTCCTTAACTAAATGTGACCACCTAAACTGGATAAAACTTTTACCAGATGCTCTCCTGGTAGAGCGACTTAGTCAGGGTAGATCTATTCATCCTATTCACAATTTCGGCAGTTCAAGAGCCTGTCTCTTGTGTTTAATCGTGCGGCGAGAGTACAAACGGCGGACGCTAGATTTGTCTATTGAGCTAGTTCACTCAATTGCCGTTAGAAGGTGCTGGTCTACTAAAACAGTTGGCAAATAGATTTAACCGACGAATCGACTCGTGCATTGAAGCGGAGCAAGACCACGATAGCTCTCAGCCGGGTTGAATTGTACCTCTTATCCCGACCTGTTAGTGAATATACCTAACAGATGGGCATTCTACATCAAGCGGGTTACAACACCATGCAAACAGAATTCACACTCTGGTCAATTTTATTGGCTGACCAAATCGGAGCTTTACCCAGACAAGCTCAATGCATTCATCCCAACTATGGCGAAATAGATTATTTAACTGCACGGTTGGGATAATCGTGCAGTGAAGTCGATGATAAACGTGAATTTATGGAACAGACTCAAGCAGTGGGTGCAGCAAGAGCGTCGGGTATTAGCCACCACTGCTGGTATCACCGGTGCTGTGATTATCCTTCGCCTGTTCGGGGTACTACAGCTAGCCGAGTTTGCTGCCTTGGATCAGATGTTTCGCCTGCATCCCGCAGAACCCCTGGACGATCGCATTCTGATTGTTGCCATTAATGAAGCCGATCTTACAGAAGTGGGGAAATGGCCGATTCCCGATCGCGTCATGGCTCAGGCGCTTTTAAAATTAAATAGTTATCATCCCCGTGCGATCGGTCTAGATATTTACCGCAATCTTCCTGTTGAATCCGGTCATGAAGATTTCGTCAAAGCTTGTCAAACTATTCCTAATTTAATTGGAATTGAGAAGTTGCCCGACAATATGAGTCCGGCGATTGAACCGCCTCCAGGCTTAAACCAACACCAACAGGTTGGTTTCAATAACGTTATTGTTGACACGGATGGGAAGGTGCGTCGCAATATACTGTACTGGCACCTAAAGGGACAATCGCGGAAAAGCTTGGCACTTCAGCTTGCGTTGATTTATCTCAAGGCACAAGGGATGACGCCTCAGGCAGCAGACGTTAATCCTAAGTATTTGCAGCTCGGTCGGGCTATCTTTCCTGCGTTTAAGCCGAATGATGGTGGCTATTCGCAAGCCGATGCTGGAGGCTATCAAATAATTGCGAACTTTCGTCGTAGTCCTGGCTTTCGCACCGTATCGCTAGTAGACGTGCTGCACGACCGCGTAGACCCGAAGTCGGTGCGATCGCGTATTGTGTTGATTGGCTCGACAGCACCCAGCCTCCAAGATTTTGTCTACACACCTCTAAGCAGCCAACTAATCGGTGAACCGAGGGCAATTGCTGGGGTGGAATTACACGCGCATTTTGTCAGTCAGCTGCTCAGTACTGCGCTCGACGGTCGTCCTGTTATTCGTGTCTTGCCAGAGTCTGTAGAAGGCTTATGGATTTTCCTTTGGTCGGGTCTGGGTGCGTTTGTCATCTGGCGAGTGCGATCGTTTAAACGGGCTTCTACACTACTCCTGGTTGCTGCTATATCCTTAGGCGTTGGCTGTTACCTAGCTTTTTTAGCGGGTTGGTGGCTACCAGTTGTGCCAGGACTGCTGGGACTTTTCGGGTCTGCGGCGGCGATTACCAGCCATCTGGCTCACCTCAAGGAAGAATTTAAGCGCTCTAAGGAATTTCTACAAACAGTTATCAATACCATTCCTGACCCAGTGTTTGTTAAAAACAAAGACCATCACTGGATTATCTTGAATCAAGCTTATTGCCAATTCATCGGCTATCCCCTTGAAGTCTTGATGACCAAGTCAGACTATGACATCTTCCCTGCCCATGAAGCTGAAGCGTTTTGGGCTCAAGATCAACTAGTTTTCCAGACCGGCGAACCCCAAGAGCACGAAGATGAATTCACTGATGCTTTCGGGACAACTCATATCATCGCCACGAAAAAATCCCTGCACAAAGACGCCGCAGGAAATCTCTTTCTCGTAGGCGTGATTCGAGATATCACGGAGCGCAAACGGGCGGAGCAAGAACTCAGGCAAGCCGCAGCCGAGTTGACTCGTTCTAACATAGAACTCAAACTTTCAGAAGACCGATTGCGCTATTTGGCATATCATGATGCTTTAACGGGTCTTGGTAATCGAAAGTACTTTTACGAACGCTTAAGCCTTGCTCTAGATTCAGCGCGTAGCGATCGCCAACTCGTAGCCCTGATGTTTCTAGATTTAGATGGCTTTAAGCAAGTCAATGACACCCTAGGGCACGATACAGGAGACCAACTGCTGAAGGTCGTTGCCCAGCGACTCACCCATAATCTACGCAGCAGTGATATTGTCTCGCGCTTGGGTGGTGATGAGTTTACAGTAATTCTCCCTGGAATTCCTCAAGCTGATTATGCAGGCAGAGTGGCAGAAAAAATTTTAGACGCTCTGTCTCAAGTTGTTTTCTTAGAAGGGCAAAACATCTATGTCACCGTCAGTATTGGGATTACCATCTACCCCATAGATGGAGAAGGAGAAGAGAAATTGATTAAGGAGGCTGATGCCGCGATGTATTGTGCCAAGCAACTCGGTCGCAATCAATATAAATTCTCAAACTGTCTTGAGATTTAGAGCGGGAGCACCGATGACCAAATTGGTCGGCTACAAAGCGGCAATACTCAATGATGAATTTTGAATTCTGAATGATAAATCGGGGGCGAGAACTCCCTATCAAGCTTTGGTAGTCTCTGAGTTGATAGGAATATACATCTCCTGCAACTTTTCATAATTCATCATTCACGATTCATCATTTCTACAATTGCTTATATTGACCCTTGTCTCGCTTGCTCTCTACATAGCAGAGTGGCTTACCCGCTTCATCACAAACGACAAAGGTTACGAGTTCCAGAGTTAGCCGTTCTCCGTTCTTGGTGCGACTAGTTACTTCGCCACGGTAACCACCATTTTCGAGCAGTGCCTGTTTGATTTCACTAAAGGTTTGTCGTCCCACAAGGTACTCGCTGGTCAGACCCACTAGTTCCTCCTCAGAATACCCTAGGAGCAAGCGATGTGAGGGATTTTGTTCGACATAGTAGCCGTTTAAATTGATAATGGCGATCGCTTCGCTGAAATGAGTAATAATCTGCCGATAGAGGCTGAGCCTTTCCTCAGCTTGCTTGCGCTCAGTTAGATCGCGGACAAAGTTTTGAATCGCCAGCTGACCGCCATATTCAACCACCCGGCTACTAATTTCGACTGGCATCCGCGTACCATTTTTGCAAACATGAACGTGTTCAAATGTGACACTGCCCGTAGTCCACAACTGTTGAAGCCTTTTTTCCTGAGATCTAGCGTCCATCGGCGGGCTAATCACCTCTGCCGGTAGGGTGATTAGCTGTTTTCGGGTATAGCCTAATCGGCGTGCCGCATGCTCGTTGACATCTAAGAGGCTATGGGTTGCCGCATCCGTGATGAAGATTGAATCATGTGCCCACTCAAACAAGTTACGGTAATTTTTTTCGGATTCTCGGAGTGCTTCTTCTGCCTGCTTGCGTTCGGTAATATCCCTCGCAGTATAGACAACAGCTTCAACACTCCCATCCACGCCATGAATGGGGTTAAGGATGTACTCATAGTCTCGAACTCCACTCACCGTCAGGAGGCTGATTTCCTCGGCGATAGATTGTCCTGTAGCCAGTGCGATTTGGAGTTTCGCATCAAATGGCTTCATCGTGTCTGCTGGAAAACCCAACTGATGCCAAGTTTTTCCATACAGTTGAGTCCGCTCTAGATTGAACGATTGCATAAAGGCACGGTTGGCGTAAGTGTACCGTCCTAACCTGTCAAACATGCAGACATGATCGACGGATGCTGAGAGAACCTGTTCGAGCATCCGGGTTCGCTGTTCCACCTTATCGATCAAGTGTTGCAGCGAATCTTCAAAGTCGTGGCGTTTGCTGTGACTCGGTTCTATCTCAAGACCTGCGTGTTCGCTGGGGTCTACCAACTCTCTGACCGTCCCGATCGTCTGAACTCGGGATACTTCATCCAGTAAAGCTTGAGCAGCAGCTAAAGTCTGATTGAGCTCTTCTACACATTCTATGCCCTTAGCGGGTGCTTCTCGCTGGAGTTCGACCTGCTGCTTGTTAAAGCAAGCACTTGCTGCCCTCAGGGCTTCTTGTTGATGAAAGGCTGCACTGGACGCTACTGGTGTTTTGCCAGAAGGAACACCAAACACTTGCTTGAGAGCATCCACAACCACGGCTGTTTTACATTTGCCTGTTGCCGTAGCCTGAGAGCTAATCGCCTCCATCAGATCTTCTGGAAATCTGAAGGTCACTACCCTAGTAGCCATTTTGTACCCCATTTAGTCAACACCATAAATAGGTCGTCAAGTTTATTTAGATCAAGTTTATTTGACTTCCTATGGGGAAGTTTGTATTTATTTAAATATTTGATAAATGAGTCGTAAATATTTGATTAAATTTTTGATATTAGCACTCAGATTTTGCTCAATCAATGGCGAGCGCGTAACTTACTGTTCTCTGAGCTATAAGAAAAGCAAACCTAACTAATAACTTTTACCTATGTCCATGTGACAAAATAGTTACAAATTTTTTTAATGGTCGCTAAATCCTGCTTGGGAACTTTAGCTCTTCCGGAAAGTCGAGCACCCGCAGAGTAAATACACCAGGTTTGAGCCAACAGTGTGCAGTCAGCTCCCGACTAGTTGGTCAAAAACTTACCCCGTCAACATTGTGAGGTGAATCCCTGACCAGCGAGCAGTTGGTCAGGAGCTAATTGTTCACTGCTCACTGATTGAATTCTTTACTGCCATCAATCTAAAACGATTTCCATTCGCAACGAGCGAATCTAATTGTCATACCGAATGAAGCTCTGAGAGACAAACCGTTAAATAAAGATTTTATAAATTCGTCATAAATATCATGTGAATTTATAAAATCTTTTTACTCGCAAAGTAATTCTAATTTTCAATAAAGACCTATTTAAAATTTGGCATTGGATAAACGTTACGTAAACTGGCTATGAATCTTTAGTAAACGCTCTTACCCGCTTAAATCTACTGAATATACTGAGAATGTAAGCCTCAGAATGATTGATTTATAAGAATGTGTGTTTACGTTAAAGCAACTGGCATAGCAACTTTATTAGTTGGATTACTATTATTTAGTCTAAAAGTTGTTGATGTCAAAGTAAAATTTGATGTTGCTCATAACAGCTCATCACAGCCATTATTGGTTGCTTCCAATCCAGAGCTGACAGGCTGGAAGGCTCAAATAATTCAGAGTAACCAAGAATTTGAACCATTCAATAATGGAGGTCCGAGAAACACGAGAGGTACTGGAACCCGTTAAGACAGGATTAGTTGTTAGTAGAAAACAGTGATGAGGAAGTTTGTCACAAGTTTAATCAATCGAAGCGCTATGACAGCGTACAACGACTATCGGTTGTTTTGTGATTCACTCCTACCGCATTTCACCCTCAGTCTCCTATTGGCGACGATGTCCACCATCGGTTCTGTTGCACTAAGGTATGAACTTGCCAATGAGGATCGGGTTGAGGGTAGTCTAGTCGATAATGTCCGCCTCGGCTTTCTGTGCGAAAGAGGGCGCTTTTAAGAATTAAGTGCGCTACATCCAGTAAATTGTAAGTTTCTCCCCAAGCCCGTAAGTTGCGATCGGCGTTCAGTAAGTCAAATCGAACTGTTGTGTTAGGGGATGAATTCAACAAGTATTGACTCAAGGGAAGATCGGCAAATTCTGAGCGCCAACCGCCTAAGGTTGCGATCGCGTTCTGTAACGCATCTTGCGATCGACAAATTCCGGCACTTTGCCACACTAAACGTTGCAACTGTGTACGCAAAGCGGTCATTTTATCGTGTTGAGTCGCCCAATCGTTTACAGCGAGGTGAGGAGTAGATACGGAGGAGCGATCGCTAGGAGATTCTGTCTTGGTGAGTTGTAAGTCATCGGACGTGATGCGACCTAACTGAGCACCAAAAACAATACACTCTAGCAGAGAATTACTCGCGAGACGATTTGCGCCGTGGACGCCAGTACTAGCAGTTTCTCCGATCGCGTACAACCCCTCAATTGAAGTACGGTTCATTAAATCTGTGACAATTCCTCCCATCCAGTAGTGAGCGGCAGGTGCCACCGGAATGGGTTCGTGGAAGATATCAATTCCCCAATGCTGACAAACTTGAATGATATTAGGGAATCGATGACGAATGGTATCGGAGGGAATGGGTTGTAGGTCTAAGTAGACGTGTTCGGTTGCGGGGTCAGCGGTTGTCTTTTGCAAATGGCTAAAAATAGCACGGCTGACCACATCTCGCGGAGCCAGCTCTCCTGCCGGATGATAATCAAAGGCAAATCGGCGTCCTTGGCGATCGACTAAGTGAGCACCTTCTCCCCTAACCGCCTCGCTAATCAGAAAGCGAGGCGCTCCTGGCTGCGTGAGGGCAGTAGGATGAAATTGAACGAATTCCAGATCTTGTAGGAGCGCTCCAGCACGCCACGCGAGCGCAACGCCATCGCCAGTACTCACCTCTGGATTGGTCGTCTGAGCGAACACCTGGCCGCCGCCACCAGTTGCCAGCACGACAGCCCCTGCTTTTACCCAACTAAGCTGACCGTTGTAAATTAGGCTGATGCCTTGACAACGGCCCGTTTGCGGGGTCAGCCATAAGGATAGAGCAAAGGCTTGCTGCAAAACGGTGATGTTCTGCTGGCGCAAAACTTGCTCCGTCAACGTACTCACAACGGCACGACCTGTGGTATCAGCAGCATGCAGTACGCGCGGACGAGAGTGAGCGGCCTCTAAGGTTAAGGCAAGTTGGCTCCCTCTGCGATCGAAGGCAACGCCCATATCTACCAGAGACTGAATACATTCCGGTGCCTGCTCCACCAAAAACCGCACGGCTTCCAAGTCACAAAGACCAGCCCCCGCCCGCATGGTATCCTCAATATGCAGCCCAGGAGAGTCTTGTGGGTCAATAGCCGCAGCAATCCCACCCTGAGCCCAGTCACTAGCACCTGTCGATAACGTGTCTTTTGTAATTAAGCCGACTTGTAATGTATCCGGCAGACACAGTGCTGCATAAAGTCCCGCAGCACCAGCACCCACCACCAGAACGTCAAATTGAGTTGGAATGTTCAGCTTGGAGGATGAATAGGAAAGGAGGGGATTCAACTTCGCTTGGTTCCTGAGTAAACTTAACGAATTGTAATAAAATAGTTAATCTTAATAAAGAACCCACTCCCTTATTTTACGGAGTGGGTTGGATAAAGAATTGACTAACTTGCGATGCTTTTAGTAAACACCGGGATTGTAGCGATCGCCACCTTCTACGAAGGTCGGATCGACTTCAGTAATCGTAAATTTGTCAAGATTGGCTTGCAGTAGATCTTTTTGGCGATCGCTCAGTCCTGGAATATTCAAAACGTCCTCTACGCTCTGGTAAGGCGCATTTTGAACAATCTTCCCAGCCAGAGTGGGGTACATTCCTGGATACTTCCGGAAAGCCCGAACGTGGGTATTGTTCAGATCGATCTTCTTGCCAAATTCAGTGGCGAGCTTGTCATCCGCTGCATTACGCAGGTTGACCTCAGCAAGTAACACAGGTGTAGATTGCAGTCTAATACTACCCACAGCCGCTTCGTAACCGAACGGAATCGGTGCAGCCGCAGCGCTTTGAGGAAATCCCAACCAGCCTAAACAGCTAACCAATAGACCCAATACTGCCAGTACACGAACTAATCTTTTCATCCACTTACCTCCTTCCTTAACACACACAGTACACCCTGAAGAGAATTCATTTTCTCTTCTATTTCTTTAATTTTTGTTTTATAGCATCTCATTTTATACCAGCCAAGGCGACCCTTATCCGTTCTCAAGGCTCAATCCTCTAACCTTTTACTCAAATCTTAAATAAATCCTTAATAGATCTGAATATCGACCGGATAACCGGTGTTTTGTGGCAAGATCAAAAATTGTGTCTCTTGAGAATGACAAGGAAATCTAGACTATGGCTCTGCGAATAGGTGATACAGTACCAAACTTTAGCCAAGCGTCCAGCGACGGCGAAATCAATTTTTACGATTGGGCAGGTGACAGTTGGGTCGTTCTATTCTCCCACCCCGCCGACTTCACTCCTGTTTGCACCACCGAATTAGGGCAAGTTGCTAAACTTAAGCCTGAATTCGATAAGCGCAACGTCAAAGTGCTAGCCCTGAGCGTTGACGATGTTGACTCCCACAAAGGCTGGATCGGAGACATCAACGAAACTCAGAACACGAGCATCAACTACCCGATTTTGGCGGACCCGGACAGAAAGGTCTCTGACCTCTATGACATGATCCATCCCAACGCCAATAATACCCTAACGGTGCGCTCTGTCTTTATCATTGACCCTCAGAAAAAGCTGCGGTTGACATTTACCTACCCCGCTAGCACCGGTCGCAACTTTGACGAAATTCTGCGAGTGATTGACTCGTTGCAACTCACCGACGACTACAGCGTAGCGACTCCCGCTAACTGGCAAGATGGTGAGGATGTGGTGATTGTCCCCTCTCTCAAAGACCCAGAAGTACTTAAGGAAAAATTTCCCAAGGGTTATGAGGTAGTCAAGCCCTATCTGCGGATGACACCTCAACCTAACAAGTAAACGTCTTAAGTATTTGAGGTTGTAGGGTGGGCAATGCCCACCCTACTTGTTTATGCCCCAGCAGCGAACTTATTAGTAGGAACGCAGCCGAAAACCACACGGATGAGAGACTGTGGATGTTAGCAAAGCGGGGCGTTAGCGCTCCAACCCAGGGACAGCATTCGTGAGGAGAGAAACTCGTAAAAGAAGACCTTTAACCCTTACTCTAAAAACTCAGATAGATACTAAAAGAAATGAATATCAAAGACGGTTTCATTGGCACAGTTGGCAATACCCCACTCATCCGGTTAAACAGCTTTAGTGAAGAAACGGGCTGCGAAATCTTGGGTAAAGCTGAGTTTCTCAATCCAGGTGGTTCAGTAAAAGACCGGGCAGCGCTTTACATCATTGAAGATGCTGAGAAAAAAGGTTTACTCAAGCCGGGAGGTACTGTGGTTGAGGGAACCGCCGGTAACACAGGTATTGGACTGGCTCACATCTGTAATGCCAAGGGCTACAAGTGCCTGATTGTTATCCCCGATACTCAATCTCAAGAGAAAATGGATGCCCTAAGGACGCTTGGTGCTGAAGTTCGCCCTGTCCCGGCCGTTCCCTACAAAGACCCGAATAATTACGTGAAGTTATCGGGACGCCTTGCAGCCGAGATGGAAAATGCCATCTGGGCCAATCAGTTTGATAACTTAGCGAACCGACAATCCCACTACGAAACCACAGGTCCAGAGATTTGGCAGCAGACGGATGGTAAAGTCGATGCCTGGATTACTTCAACTGGGACTGGTGGTACCTTTGCTGGTGTCTCCATGTACTTGAAAGAACGAAATTCCAACATCAAAACTGTTGTCGCCGACCCAATGGGCAGTGGTCTGTACAGTTATGTCAAGACAGGCGAGATTCACATGGAAGGAAGTTCTATTACTGAAGGGATTGGTAACAGTCGCATCACAGCAAATATGGAAAACGTTCCCATCGATGATGCGATTCAAATTGATGACCATGAATGCCTCCGCGTCGTCTACCAATTGCTGAAGCAAGATGGACTTTTTATGGGAGGGTCTACAGGCATTAATGTAGCGGCAGCCGTTACTTTAGCCAAACAAATGGGACCTGGTCATACAATTGTGACTATCCTGTGTGATAGTGGTTCTCGCTATCAATCACGGCTCTACAACCAAGAATGGTTAGCGTCGAAGGGACTTTTGTAAAAATTATAAATTATGAATTATGAAGGAAGCTAGTGCAGCATGGTGGAAAGAACTATCCCGTTGAAAAAAATTGAAACCCTTACCATATAAGATTCCTTGCCTTCTGCCCTGGAGTCTCCTTGCACTAGTTTCATAATTCATCATTCACAATTCATCATTTCCCAACAAGCTAAAGTCCAGTCTTGTCCCTCCACAGCCAAAGCAGCTATATAGCTAGGGGCAGGCGTCAGCACTTGCACCGACCAACGGCTGGAGGCTGACGAATCTTCTCCTGTACTTAATAGTCGTACTGGTTCATCTGGAACTAGAGAAACCTCTACTTGTTCCAACCCAGATAATCCTTCACCGATCGCTTTGAGATAGGCTTCTTTACAAGTCCAAGCATGAAAAAATACCTCTTGCTTCTGGCTTGGGGGAAGGGAACGAATTGTGGCAGATTCGCGTGGAGAAAAGAAGCGCTCAGCGAGCTTTTCGACATCGGACGTTTGGCGGAGTTGTTCGAGGTCGATGCCAATTTTGCGATCGCGCGTGACGGCATACAGAACAAGCCCGTGGGAGTGGGATAAATTAAACTGGAGCGTCATGCTGCTAGCGCCCACATCAGCGAGTGCGGGCTTGCCGCGAGAACTATAACAGAACTGCAATTGTGTTGGCTCTGCATTCAAGTAGCGACCGAGAATCGTCCGCAGTAAACCGCGCCCAACGATAAAATACGTCCGATCTCGCTCAAAGTAAAAGCGAGAGGCTCTAGTTCGCTCATCCTCTGATAGTGTTTGTGTCAGCTGTTGAATCAGCGCTTCCGGTTGTTCCAGAGAAGCGCGCCAGACATGAAC
Source organism: Chroococcales cyanobacterium (assembly GCA_036703075.1). Classification (GTDB taxonomy): domain Bacteria; phylum Cyanobacteriota; class Cyanobacteriia; order Cyanobacteriales; family Coleofasciculaceae; genus DATNPC01. The sequence goes on along the minus strand of DATNPT010000357.1, from coordinate 272 downwards.
CTCACTATTCGACAGCACCAAGTCTGTTGGCGCAGGCTTCCACAAACAATCTTGATTTAGCACAATCTAATTTAAACGTATGGACAAACAAGTCAGAGTCAGCTTGCCGCCTTACATAGATAGGAGAATCTACTGGGACACTTCCGCCAATGTGGTATTCATCGGTTGAGTTGGGTTGTACGCTCATTAGCTAACTCCTAGGCGATCGCTTTCACAACCTGTAAGGCTGGCGCGACGATACTGCCGATATTGTTGCAGATCTGTCGTTGTTG
>DATNPT010000354.1:0-13251 GCA_036703075.1 Chroococcales cyanobacterium | reverse complement strand
GGATTCGAGTGTGAGAAACCAGCTTTGTTCTGCTGTGGGTGCGATCGCTTGTACTCGTTGACCTAGCCTAATTTCTAAACCACTGGCGAGAAACTTGGCAACGGCCGTCATTCCTGTTGGCGCTACATAACAAGTTAGCTTTGAGGAGTGAAGATGAAGGGTATCTGCGGATTTTGCTTCTGTCGAGTTAAGTTCGTAAATCGTATCAATCCAAGATTGAACGATGCCACGTTTATCTAAAATTTCAATAAGCTGCTGGGATAACGTTCCTTGGGGTTCCAGGTAACGAACTCCATGATCGGCGCAGGTGTCATGTAGGCGTCGTGTCGCTACTCGTCCCCCAACACCACGGGACTTTTCTAAAACGACTACACTGTATCCAGCTTGCTGAAGTTGTTGGCCACAGGTGAGTCCAGCTAACCCTGCACCGATAATCGCGACATCAAACACAACTGAAGCTCCTGATGAGTTGAAGTAATAGAAGTAGAATATTGGACGATACCGAATCTGGGGTCGTGGAGGAAAGAACGTTGGATGAGCTAAGAGCTGCCTTGGAGTTAGCGACTGAAGACGAATTAAGTCAGCTGACGGAGATTCTGTTCCGCCGTAAGTTTAATCCGCTAGATTACTTTCAAACGCCCGAACCGATCGAAGTTCAAAGCCGAGATCGTGAAGCCTGGTTAGATGCCATAGAGGAGCGATTTCGCTTTTTGGCAGCCGATGGAATGACGGTGTTAAGAGGACGCACTCAGGACTTTACCTACCGACAAGCACTGATTCAAGTTTGTCATTATCTCAAGATTCCATACTCTAAACACCTGACGACGACTGATATAGAAGCGGAGATATTTCTCAATTTGATCGGTAAAGTCTGGAAACGTTTGCCAGCTTCAGAACAGAGAGCGCTGACGGTGCGGGTGCAGCGATCGCTTGCTCAATCTAAACTTCCCGAACCCCTCCCCGTACACCTTCAGCACAATCCCATCAGTTTACTGGTTAAAGGTGGCAGTGCCTTGGCAGTGAGTTCCATCCTGAAGCCGATACTCTTAGAACAGATGGCGCATCAGTGTGCGATTCATTTTGCCCGGTATCAAGTTGCCAAAGACGCGATCGTGCGAGGTGGCGCGGCGGCAGCAGCACAGTTTGAGGGCTACCTAGCAGTGCAAACGGCCAGACGGGGAATGACACTGAATGCTGCTCGTTATGGGGCAACCCGGAGCGTGTTTGCGTTCCTCGGCCCTGTCCTCTGGGGGTATTTCTTTGCCGATCTGGGTTGGCGTGCGATCGCAACTAATTATGGTCGAATTATTCCCACCATCTTTGCTCTCGCTCAAATTCGTCTGACTCGTGCCGAGTGCTGGGAACCAGTTTAAGAGTTATTAGTGTTAGTGGTTAGTTGTTAGCCCGAAAGTATAAATTACCGAATCTCAGTTGGCGGGGAACTTGGCAGTGGGCGCAATTGGCGTTGCTGATTTTCCCCTTATTTCCTGCATTGGGCGCTGTCAGCTTATTTCTGCTGGCGGTAGCGACTTGCTGGCGAGCCTACCACCAGATGATTCACTCTCCGGTGAATTGGGGACTTGGGTTTTTAAGCCTTTGGTTGCTCGTTACATCCGGCTTTGCCTTTCAACCCTCTGAAGCGTTTCTAGGGCTGGCAAATCTTTTGCCCTTCTTTATCTTATTTGCAGCCTTTAGCGTTCTGATTCAAACTCCAGCTCAACTGCGCCGATTAGCTTGGATTTTGGTGATTCCTTCACTACCAGTAGTTATCCTCGGTTTCGGTCAGATTTTTTGGGGATGGGCAACGCCAGCGTTTTGGCAAAACGTTTCGGGCTGGGTATTAGAAGCTCATGGTAATCCTCTGGGCCGCATGGCATCGGTGTTTATGTACACCAACATTCTTGCTGCGTATCTCCAGATTGTTTTGATTTTGGGGTTAGGGTTGTGGATTGAGACGTTTCAAGCTTGGCAACAGGGTGGAAACCGTCTACAGGATAAGCAGCTATTGTTTTTGAGTGTGGCAGTACCTGGAAATGCGATCGCGCTTTTCCTCACCAGTTCTCGCAATGCTTGGGGAATTGCTGGTTTAGCTTGCCTTGCCTTTGCACTTTACCTGGGTTGGCGCTGGATCGTGTTAGCCGTCACGGCGGCTGCAAGTACAATTGTTTGGGCGTCATTTGGTCCTGAGTTTGGGCGTCCTTGGGTGCGTCGCATTGTTCCTGCCTTCTTCTGGGCAAGACTGTCCGATCAGATGTATCCTAATCGGCCTGTAGCTACGTTGCGGACAACCCTGTGGCAGTTTGCCTGGAATATGACTCTAGAGCGCCCTTGGATGGGTTGGGGGCTACGGAATTTTACCCCTCTCTACGAAACTAAAATGCATTTGTGGCGCGGTCATCCTCACAGTCTGCTGTTGATGTTATCGGCTGAAACAGGTATTCCCGCAACACTGTTATTTTGTGGCATAGTTGGCTGGATTTTAGCGCAAGGAGTCTTGCTCTTAGGCCATTGGTCAGATATCGAATCCATTAAAGATGGAACCCAGTGGTATCAAGACCAATTAATTTTTTTCACCTATATTATCGCTTTTGGCGGCTGCGTTCTATTTAATTTAGCAGATGTAACGCTATTTGATTTACGAGTCAATACATTAGGTTGGCTGCTACTATCGGCAATTTGTGGCGTAGTTTATCGATATCGAGACATGCTCCGTTTGCATCGCTTGGAGAAATCCCCTAATTGCGATTGAGCCGCTCCTGCTGTCAGTAAAGGGTTCAATTTATTTACGCCTACTTACTAGAGCTTGGATTTTGGGGCGAACACGGGGGCACTGCCCCTACGGAAAATTAATATTTCTGGGATTACTGAACCTATGCTCTAGCTGGTTTCAACCTATAGATTGGAAAACATTGCTAATTGTTAATCGTCAGGTCAATTAGCAATTAGCGATTGGCATACTTGATATCATCCCCTGCTATTCAAAGCAAAAGTTCGGGACGCCCAAAGATATTAAGTACCTAAAAAATTAATTAGCTGCTATGTCTGTGCCGAGTTATTTTTCTCCAGTTGCGAAAATACTGATTGAGGCAGGCTATCTCAATCCGAGACAGATGCAGCAGGCGATCGCAAAATTCCGAGAATCGGGCAGATCGATAGCACAAGGGGGTTTGTCCTTCATGGAAATCCTCGAATCCATCGCGAAGAAGCCGCTGCCAGACCATTTACGACCTCATCTCCTGCGTAATTTTTCTTATTCGTCTTCTTCCTTTGCAGAGAAATTAATTCAGTCGGGTTACGTTGACCGTAACCAAATGGAGAGCGCATTGGCAGAAAATCGTAGGTCAGGAAAACCTCTGACAGAGGTGATTGAATCGATGACAGGGCGTAAGCTGCCACCTGATTTACTGCGCCAGTCCAAAAAACAACTGCTGTTTGAACTAAAAATTATTTACAGTGTTGAATCTCTAGATCCAGACGTTACCGAGATTAATACTGACATCGTTAGTCACCTGATTAAGACACTTATTCCGATTGATATCTGTAGTCGCTATAGGGTAGTACCAGTTGGGATGAAGGAAACTCGACCTCCCACTGTCTTGGTGGCAATGGTAGACCCCGATCATCTAGATGCCCAAGACGATTTGATGCGAATTTTGCGCCCTCAGGGAATCGCCCTACAGCGAACGGTGATTACCCAAGAAGACTATCGGCAGCTTATTTCTCAGTATCGCGATGAAAAACTGGAACGCGATCGCCAAGCAGAATTCCAGAGAGCTGTTGACGTTAAACAAGACCTGGAAAATATAGACAGTTTCGACAGCTGGTCAGATGAGCCGGAGGCAATCGAAGAGGTTAATTTAAAGGGAGCAGAAGATGCACCCGTAATTAACCTAGTTAATAGAATCCTTGCTAAAGCCTTGCAAGAGGGAGCTTCTGATATCCATATTGAACCGCAAGAAAACAATTTATGTATCCGCTTTCGTAAAGACGGAGTGCTGCAACAAGCATTTGACCCGTTACCGAAGAAAATTACGCTAGCCGTTGCAGCTCGCTGCAAAATTATCGCAGATCTGGACATTACAGAACGACGGCTTCCCCAACATGGAAAAATCCGGCGAATGTTTCAGAATCGAAGAGTTGACTTTAGACTGAGTACGTTGCCCAGTCGCTATGGCGAAACGATTGTTCTGCGAATCATAGACGACGCGTCCACTCAACTGGGTCTGGATAAGTTGATTACAGACTCCGAAACCTTACGAATTATTAGGGAAATGGCACACCGTCCCTTTGGACTACTTTTGGTGACAGGAGCAACAGGTTCGGGAAAATCAACAACCTTATACTCAATCCTGCGAGAACTAAATAACATTGGGGTCAATATTTGTACAGCAGAAGACCCAATCGAGTATTCTATACCAGGAGTTACCCAGGTGCAGGTGCTGCGGGAAAAGGGTATGGACTTTGCTTCGATTCTTCAGGCATTCCTGCGGCAAGATCCTGACGTAATTCTGGTGGGTGAGATACGGGACAAAGAAACAGCTAAAACAGCACTGGAGGCTGCTATAACAGGTCATTTAGTATTAACTGTCCTGCACGCGAATGATACGGCAGAAGCGATCGTTCGTCTCAACAGAAGGGGCGTTGAATCCTTCATGCTTGCCGATGCCCTAATTGGAGTTATCGCCCAACGTTTAATGCGGCGCGTTTGTCCTAATTGCCGTATCTCATATCATCCCACTGCTGATGAACTTGCTAGATTTGGTTGGTCTACTTCAGGTGAAGCAGACTTAACCTTATATCGAGCTAAAACGCTGCGAGCTGAGGAAATTCGGGAAGCCAGAGAAACAGAGACTCTCTGCCCAACTTGTTATGGTTTAGGCTACAAGGGACGAGTTGCTATATACGAAGTAATACGAGTCAGCGATCAAATCCGAACCTTAATCAATAAAGAAGCTTCAACCGAGCAACTAAAAGAAGCTGCTATGGAAGAAGGGATGAAAACATTGCTAGCTTTTAGCTTTGAGTTAGTGCGAGATGGCTACACAACTTTGGCAGAAGTGGAACGAGTAACGTTTAGTGATTCTGCTCTAGAAGCAGAACTGAAGATTAAACGCCAGAGTACTCTGAAGCGTCCCTCTTCCCCCGATCTGACTCTGGAAGAGAGGCCTGTCAATCCCCGGCAAAAGCTTCAAGAACTAGAGAAACAACTAGAAGCGATCGCTCATCAGTTTCAACAACTGAAAAAAGAGCTTGAGAGCGATCTCTCGGTCTAATTGGGAACTCTTTTTTCAAATGTCCTAACCTAGCAGCGCGATTGTGATTCGCTTAAAATGATCGAAAACCCTTTGTTAGAGAGGCAGGGTGGAACAGCGGTGACTCAAGAGCGGGTAAGGCGAACGATCCAAGAGCGAGTAATCACCAATGCGACCAGTTATTACGCGATATTGGGGTTGCACCCTAGTGCATCACCGATAGAAATCCGGCGCGCTTATCGAGAACTCAGTAAGCGCTATCATCCCGATACAACTGAGCTACCGGCTGAAAAGGCAAAATCTCAGTTTCAGCAGCTTAACGAAGCTTATGCGACTCTCAGCAGTCCAGAGCGTCGAGTGCTGTATGACCAAAAAATCGGCTATTCGCGCCTCAACGTTATCCAAGTTCCCCCACATTTCAATAGCCCTGTTAACCAGCGGCGACGAACTTATTCGTCCTCAGCTTACCTCGATCCAACTGACCGACCTCTCTCGGCTGGTGAGATTTTTGCTTTGTTCATTCTCGGCTTAACCTTCGTCGGTTGTATACTGCTAGCGATCGCGATTGGGCTAACACGAGGCGAAGCCGCGTTTCAAGTCTCTCTCGACAGCCCGAATCACTTGCCAGTCCAGCAACAGATAGAGACTCAGTTACAAAAAATGACTCCTGTTCAAACAGTGACCAGTGAACAGTGAACATCAATCGGGTTTTAGAGAGGAGATTGAACCGCATCCAAAACTCTCGCTGCTTGTAGAGGCAGGGGATTCTTGCTCGAGTGAGAGAGCGAGCAATGACCAACTGTTCACTGGTGTTGAGCTTCAAGGTCTGTCCAAGTGGCGGCTATCCCTCGATCGCTTGACAACTTTACCTCGCTCGTCTCAAAGACACGAGATTAGAGGAACGCTTAATCGTTAAACACTACTTGAATCACTCAAAATAGAAGAGTTAAGCCATCTTAAAATAAATTAAAAACTCTTTATGGCTCTTCCGTCAGCTGACACGCCTTTATACAACCATCCCCTCCACGAAATAGAGCAGTGGCTAAGAGCGCAAGGATGCGAACAAGACCGCGACGATCTACACTGTTGGCACGTTGAGCAACCTAAATGGAAAGCCGAATTGTGTCTTGAAGTCGAGGAATTAACCGTGCGTTATCTTGCTGCCGGTGAAGGAGGTCGTGATATTCTACGCTCCTTCAAGTACTCCCTCAGCCGTGGGGACGTAGAAGCTGCCGTTTTCTCTGGTCCTTAGAGGGTGGGAAGGTTGAAAGTTGGGAAGGGGAAAGGTTGACCAGTTGAAATCGGAAAAACGTCCTAACCTTTTATAGCTGTCGCCATAAAGGTTAGGACAGATTTAACGGGGTCCAAACAACCACGTACCAGTGATAAATCTTCTGCCCTCTGCCCTGGAGCATAAGAGCCTTTTGCTATAACCTTCTAACTTTCTAACCTGTACCCTCTAAACTTTCCCAAATCGGCGATCTCGTTGCTGATAGGAAGACAAAGCTCGATGAAACTCCGTCCGGTTAAAATCCGGCCACAAAGTATCTGTGATATAGAGTTCAGCATACGCCATTTGCCAGAGGAGGAAATTGCTGATCCGCATTTCCCCACTAGTGCGAATCAACAAATCTGGGTCGCACACATGAGCGGTGTAGAGATGACGGGAAAATAGTGTTTCATCAATCTCATCAGGCTGGATGTCGCCTTGCTGCACCTTGGCCGCGATCGCGCGACAGGCTTGCAAAATTTCCTGGCGTCCTCCATAATTTGTGGCAACAGTAAACTGAATACTGCTATTATTTTTAGTCTCATCCATCGAGCGCTCGATCTGAGATTGGAGCGATCGCGGTAGAGCCGCTAAATTTCCCACAAAATCAATCCGAACGTTCTCCTCCATCATCTCCCGGAGTTCCCGCATCAATACGCGCTCGAACAAAGTCATCAAAAAATCGACTTCCTCGTGTGGACGCCCCCAATTCTCTGTGGAGAATGCATAAGCAGTCAGCGCTTGGATGCCCCAATCTTTGCAGCAGCGCAACAAATCTTTCAGGGCATCTACTCCTTGTCGGTGTCCCATAATCCGAGGCAGACCTCGGCGTTTCGCCCAACGACCATTTCCATCCATAATCACCGCTACGTGTTTGGGCAGACGGTCTTGGTCAAGATCGCTTGGTAGCTTCTTTAAGATAGTTTGCATAGCAGTCATTTCTTCTCTTGAGAAGTGGATGACGGAAGACGAAGTAAACGCGAAATCAGTGACCGTCCTTTAGACTTAAATCGACGACTCAAACTGCGTAAACCTGGGGCAACTGCCTCCCGATCGACAGCCGTTGAGAATCGAGCCTCTAGCAATTCCTTCAACTTACTGCTAGTTAATGGTCGGTTTAGTGTTCCTCTTTCCGCCAAAGAAATTGAACCCGTCTCTTCAGATACAACAATACACAAGCAATTTTCGACGCGCTCTGTAATTCCCATGGCTGCTCGATGGCGCGTCCCCAGTTGCCGGGATGCTTTACGCTCTGAAAGAGGCAAAATTACACCGGCGGCGGCAACGCGAGAGCCACGAATTAGCACGGCTCCATCGTGCAACAATGTCGATGTCTGGAAGATCGTTTGTAGCAGTTCCTTAGAAAGTTCCGCATTGAGCTGAACTCCTGGTACAGAAAAATCCCGCTCATCAACCGGACCGTTCGTTTCCAAAATCATCAGCGCACCGATCCGATTTTGGGACAGTTCTTTGACGGCATCCACAATTTCATCAATTACACTGTCTGGTTTAGGGATTGGGCGTCGTTGTGCTTGAAATAATTGGATAATTTCTCCCCGCCCGACCTGTTCGAGAAACCGGCGAAACTCCGACTGAAAAATTACAGCCATTGCTACCGCCGAGCCAACCACCAACTTTTCTAGCACAAAACTCAAAAGTGTCAGCCCTAATCGATTACTGATAGCGGCGGCTAACATCAGGACAATTAGCCCCCGCACCATCCACAAGGTTCGGCGCTCCCCAATGATGAGGAGCACCATATAAGTAAGCGCTAGAACTAATCCGATATCGATGCTGTGCAGCACCAAGGACTGAGTCCAGCTGGGGTCAAATACAGGACCCGAGGACGACGGGGGCATTGAACTTCTATAAATGATTAGCTATGAAGATGCTTGACTCTGGCTTGATTCTAGCGGGAGAAAGCAGTCAGTTGTGAGTTGGCGATCGACCCTCAGCGAGTCACCAGCACGCTCAGTACTATCTTGGCACTGGACTTGTCAGTTTTGTGCCCTGTCTACCCTTAAACCATCAATTACAAGCTAGTTGCACACATCTAAACCGCTAGTCTCTTGCCAGTCGCTCTGGCAAACGATCTTGCCGGATTAAGTCTTGGTAGGTTTCCCGCTGTAAAATTAGCTGAGCTTCTCCCTCATTCACAACTACGGCTGCCGGTCGGGGCAAGCGGTTGTAATTAGAAGCCATGCTGTAATTGTAAGCACCAGTGCTCATAACCACCAATATATCTCCAGACTCGGTTTGAGGGAGAGTTGCTTCTTTGATTAGAATGTCTCCCGATTCGCAGTGCTTACCCGCCACTGTCACTGTTTCGACGAGTGGTGCTGACATCCGGTTCGCGATGACGGCTCGATATAGGGATTGATAGGTAATGGGGCGGGGATTGTCCGACATTCCGCCATCGACGGCGATATAATTCCGTATTCCTGGAATTTCCTTTCGGCTACCAATCGTGTAGGCAGTGACACAGGCTGAACCAATGAGCGATCGCCCCGGTTCGGACAGCAGTTTCGGTAGAGGTATCTGTTGTTCCTCACAGGCCGCGAGTAAGGCTTCACACACACCTTTGACCCAAGCATCAATGCTCGGTGGATCGTCAGATTCTGTATAGCGAATTCCCAAGCCACCCCCGACATTGAGTTCTTGAACCGGCAATCCGTGGCGCAACGCCTTGCTCATATAATCCACTAAGACACCAGCAAGGTCTCTGTGAGGTTGACGCTCGAAAATTTGAGAGCCGATATGAGCGTGTAAACCAATGCAGTTGAGAGTTGGGTGTTGACTGACAAAGGTAAACACATCGTCTAAAGCATTGGGATCGAAGCCAAATTTACTGTCAAGGTGACCCGTGCGAATATACTCGTGCGTGTGACACTCAATTCCTGGAGTCAGCCGCAGCATAATCCGAATCGGATGTTCGGCTGATGTCATTTGGGCTAAAGTCTTTAACTCTAGCCAATTATCGACGACAATCGTACAGCCTTTTTCAATGGCTAGCTCCAGCTCGGCGGTAGATTTATTGTTGCCGTGGAAGTAGATTTTATCAGCACTCACGCCAGCTTCTATGGCGGTGTAGAGTTCGCCTCCAGATACAACATCGATCCCTAAGCCTTCCGATTTAGCGATCGCGCAAACCGCCAGACAACTCCACGCTTTAGAGGCGTAAAGAACTAAAGATTCACCCTTGTAATAGCGAGAGAAGGCATCTCGATACTGACGGCAAGCGGTTCTTAGCGTCACCTCATCCAAGATATAGAGGGGAGAGCCAAATTGCTCGACTAGTTTTGTCACCTCGCAGCCGCCCACTTCTAAAGTGTCGCGATTGTTAACGGTGGCTGTGAGCGGTAGCAGTTCTTGATTGGGCGAACGTTCCGATAGCGAATTTGTAGATGAACAAAGATACTGATTTCCAGAATTTTGAGCCTCAGCCGAGAAAGTCGAGCGCATAATGTAATTATTGTCCTTAGTTGGCTTTGTACACGCACCAAGAGAGCGTCTCGTTAATCCAGTGTACAATTGAGGGCTGTGACTTTTTTAGAACTCCATCCCCTAACAAAACAGCAGCTAGATGCAGCAGTGGAACTAGACCAACTGTGTTTTGGTGGGCTTTGGACGCGATCGGGTTACGAGCGAGAGCTAGATAGCCCGAGTAGTCAACTGCTGGTTTTAGAATCAGCCGGTGGTGAGAAGGAGCCCGGATTCGGTGGTCAATCCGCCGAAGTTTTAGATCGAAACTCTGTAAGGACGGATGCGAATACCGTTCCGGCTCCTCAAAACCCCCTTTTAGGGTTAGGTTGTTATTGGTCAATTTTGGAGGAGGCGCATATTACGATTCTCGCGGTGCATCCGGACTATCAATGTCAGAGTCTGGGTCAGTTAATCCTGTATACCTTACTTTGGGATGCCAGACAGCGTCAGTTGGAGTGGGCCACCTTAGAGGTCAAGCCATCCAATCAAGCGGCGCTATCGCTTTACCAAAAGTTTGGCTTTACGATCGCAGGGCGACGCCGAAACTATTACAAAGACACCGGCGAAGATGCCCTAATTCTCTGGCGTGGTGGTCTACAAACTCTCGAATTTGAAAAAATTCTCGCCGATCTCTACCAGCAGCTCAGGCATAAGCTTGCCTGTTTTGGTTGGCAGCTGTTTGATGATGGGGAGGCGACGATTGTCACTGACTCGTCTAAGTAAGCGATCCCCAAGTGGCTATGTTGAACAAGAGTAGCAGCGATATTCTCTATATCCCCACTCCCTAAGTAGGGAAATTAGATCCAAATCTTGTGCGACCGGTTGTCTTGAAAGAGACAGTCGGACAATTGCCCTATGCTAAAATCAGCGTACACGGGCACGCAACAGGTGATGGAATTACGCCATGTTTGAACGCTTTACAGAAAAAGCCATTAAGGTGATCATGCTGGCCCAGGAAGAGGCACGTCGCCTGGGGCACAACTTCGTAGGCACGGAGCAAATCCTCTTGGGTCTGATTGGAGAAGGAACTGGCGTCGCTGCCAAAGTCCTCAAATCAATGGGCGTCAATCTCAAAGACGCTCGAATTGAAGTAGAGAAAATCATTGGCAGGGGTTCCGGCTTCGTTGCGGTCGAAATTCCGTTTACCCCCAGAGCAAAGCGCGTTCTGGAGTTATCGCTGGAAGAAGCTCGCCAGCTGGGGCATAACTATATTGGTACGGAGCATTTGCTGCTCGGGCTAATCCGGGAAGGAGAAGGAGTCGCCGCTAGAGTTCTGGAGAACCTGGGCGTAGACCTGACGAAGGTGAGAACGCAGGTAATCCGGATGCTGGGCGAGACGGCAGAGGTTTCAGCCGGAGTTTCCCAAGGCCGCACGAAGACTCCAACGCTAGATGAATTTGGCTCGAACCTAACCCAAATGGCTGGGGAAGGTAAGCTAGACCCAGTTGTGGGACGAGCCAAGGAAATTGAACGGGTCATCCAGATTTTGGGACGCCGCACGAAAAACAACCCAGTGTTGATTGGAGAACCTGGGGTGGGTAAGACGGCGATAGCTGAAGGGTTAGCGACTCGGATTGCGAACAATGATGTCCCCGATATTCTGGAAGACAAGCGAGTCGTCACTCTGGATATTGGTCTACTAGTTGCTGGTACCAAATACAGAGGTGAGTTTGAAGAGCGCTTGAAGAAAATCATGGATGAGATTCGTCAAGCTGGGAACGTCATCCTGGTGATTGACGAAGTTCATACTCTGATTGGTGCGGGTGCTGCTGAAGGGGCGATTGATGCGGCCAACATCCTCAAACCCGCTCTAGCTCGCGGCGAATTGCAGTGCATCGGTGCAACTACCTTAGATGAGTATCGCAAGCATATTGAACGGGATGCCGCACTAGAGCGTCGTTTCCAACCCGTAATGGTAGGCGAACCCTCGGTCGATGAGACTATTGAAATTCTTTACGGTTTACGCGAACGCTACGAGCAACACCACAAGTTAAAAATCTTGGACACTGCCCTGGAAGCAGCAGCGAAACTATCAGATCGATACATCTCTGACCGCTATCTGCCGGATAAGGCAATTGACTTAATTGATGAAGCCGGAAGTCGCGTCCGCTTGATTAATTCCCAGCTGCCACCGGCGGCGAAGGAGTTGGATAAAGAACTGCGACAGGTGCTCAAGGAAAAAGATGATGCGGTTCGGTCGCAAGATTTCGATCGCGCTGGAGAGTTGCGCGATCGCGAAATGGAAATCAAAGCAGAAATCCGCGCGATCGCTCAAACCAAAAAGACAGAAGGTACAAACGGTGACGAGGAAGGCCCTGTCGTCGATGAAGAGGACATCGCCCAAATCGTAGCGTCCTGGACGGGTGTTCCGGTGAACAAACTCACCGAATCCGAGTCCGAGAAGCTACTGCACATGGAAGATACGCTGCATCAGCGTCTCATCGGTCAAGAAGATGCGGTGAAAGCCGTCTCTCGCGCTATTCGTCGGGCAAGGGTGGGATTGAAGAACCCCAACCGCCCAATCGCGAGCTTCATCTTCTCCGGTCCAACGGGTGTTGGTAAGACGGAATTAGCCAAGTCTTTGGCATCGTACTTCTTCGGTTCAGAAGACGCGATGATTCGCCTCGATATGTCGGAATACATGGAGCGCCATACAGTGTCTAAGCTGATTGGTTCGCCTCCGGGATATGTCGGCTACAACGAAGGCGGCCAGCTGACTGAAGCCGTTCGTCGTCGTCCTTACACCGTGGTGCTATTCGACGAAATCGAAAAAGCTCACCCCGATGTCTTCAACATGCTGCTGCAAATCCTTGAAGACGGGCGTCTCACGGATGCTAAAGGTCGAACGGTAGACTTCAAGAACACGCTCTTAATCATGACCTCGAACATTGGTTCTAAGGTGATTGAGAAGGGTGGCGGCGGTCTTGGTTTCGAGTTTACGGAAAATCAAGCCGAAGCTCAGTACAACCGTATCCGGTCGCTGGTTAACGAAGAACTCAAGCAATACTTCCGCCCAGAGTTCCTCAACCGTCTCGATGAGATTATCGTCTTCCGTCAGTTGTCGAAGGACGAGGTCAAGGAAATCGCCGACATCATGCTCAACGAGGTGTTTGGTCGCCTCCGCGACCAGGGAATCACGCTGGAAGTCACCGAACGATTTAAAGACCGCTTGGTGGAAGAAGGGTACAGCCCTGCCTATGGTGCGCGTCCGCTACGTCGAGCAATCATGCGTCTGTTGGAAGACGT
>DATNPT010000353.1:0-4357 GCA_036703075.1 Chroococcales cyanobacterium | reverse complement strand
ATTCCACACTTCAGCCAGTCTATTCCTGCTTCGCTTGCTTGCTCTCCCAAAAGAGCTGTACCAAAAGCTGCTAACACTTCCAGTTGCCGCTCTGAAGCTTGTAAATCAACACCATAGATAGCAGCAATCTGATAAATCATTTCCGCCGACAATTTGGCGATAGTCGGTAAATTAACTTTTGCCAATCCCTTAAGAATAGCCGCCGCACCTGGAATACCTCTAACCAGATCCACCCCTGCTGCCTGACAAGACTTTTGCACAATCAGGACATGAGCAATCTCACGCGGCTGTTTATCTTGATACCTTTCCTGTAGCCTGATTACATCCGCATTAGCTGCATTCAAGTTAACCGAGCGAACCCAACTAACTAAGAGATTCCAAGCATCTAAATTTGATTCTTCTTTTAGTTGTGATAACTGAGGGTTAGCATCTATGTCAGCATTGATTGATGTAGGAAGTTGCTGTTGCAGTGCCTGAAATTTTATCCAGATTTCTCTAGCCCAAGCGATGTGAACATTTTGCCTTTCTACAAAAGCTCCTGGGCAGGGTGTTAAGTCCCAATTACAGACATAGCAGCAACTCACTTCGACTTCGGTGTATTCAGTCTGGCATACTGGACATTGAGACATTGCACTAGCTTGATTGATGTTGCTACCACTGGGGCATAAACGTCTAATTGCTTCTTCAGCTAGACTGCTCTCCAAACTGTTCCAACAATTCCTCACGGTAAAGGTTGAACAGCAGCCGAGTCAACTCTTCGGGCGGTAACTGTAACATCGTGCGATCGCGAAGCGCAGATTGCACCCTTGAAAGAGGAGACAGCAATTATCAAATAAACAAGCTAGGCTCAACCTTAAAAAACTTTCCTATAGCCTTAGCTTGCTCCTGCGTCATCTCCCGCTTACCCTTGATAAATTCATCAACAACCTCTTCCGCACCTATAACACCCAGCAAATCTTCCGGCTTGACATTTTGTTGTTCCATCAAAAAGACTAACATCGAATGGGGAGTAGATGCTTCCCCTGGTGAATAAAACTCTCGTTCAAACTTTTCTATCAAAGTAATGAGTAACTCATAAAGTTCATTTTCTTCAGGACTCCGGTTTGGACGATGCATCAACTCTTCTACAATTGCCAAAGCTCTTTCATTTTCTTCTTCTGTTCTAATCAGCTTTGGTTGATAGCGAACCAGTAGTTGACTATATTTATCTGGATTAAAAGTAAGGGTCATTTTTCCAGCTCTCCTTATCGTACTCTGCATGAGTCAAAATATATTTAATGTAAATTAATTGTTTTTCATAATCTATGCTCACAATTAAGCGATAGCTATTACCCTTAATGTTAAATACAGTAAAGTTTCTTACTGCTTCCGCCATTGGAAAAACCGACTGAACCTCAACCAAGTTAGACCAATCGGCTTTGCTAGCAATTTTATACCAGTTGTCTAAAACTACACGGCAATCACTGTGCTTTTCGCCAAATTCACGCAAGCGTCGGTAGCTGATGACGTGCATTAGCCAGAATTTACCTCAATTCAATCAGTCTTATCATACGGTCAGCCCCAAAAGCGATCGCCTCTCAAGAAAGAAGATTGTGCGATACAGGTATGGCGTTGCTCCAGCCTTTATGAAAAAAGACGTTCAGAGAAAAATGAAATTAGTGTGAAATTTAGATAACCCTTGCGCCAGACGCGCTCGCTCCTCACAAGTCACTAAACTTAAGCCGAGGCACCCCTTTTATTGCGAGTCAATCGGGAAACGCACTTAACTTATGGGCAGTACCTTCTGGCTCAAGATTTTCCGTAAATTCTTAGCACCCAAACGCTTTGCCATTATTGAGGCTTGTTTAATTGGTTTAGTTGCTGCACTAGCAGCAGTCTTTTTGAAACAGGGAGTCGGATGGATTGGGGCATGGCGAGTCCATACGGCGCATTTACTACCAGCTTGGTTGGTACTCCCCAGTATAGGTTTGGCAGGTGGGCTGCTTTCAGGTTGGTTGGTAGAAAAGGTAGCTCCTGAAGCATCTGGTAGCGGCATTCCTCAAGTCAAAGCCGTACTAGCTAGAGTACCAATGGCACTGAATATCCGGGTAGCTCTAGTTAAGCTTTTCGCTGGCATTTTAGCACTCGGTTCGGGTTTGCCTCTGGGTCGGGAAGGTCCAACGGTACAGGTGGGTGCAGCCTTAGCCGCTCAACTCAGTCGTATTTTTCCTACTTCACCAGACTACCGACGCCAGCTCATTGCTGCTGGAGCAGGGGCAGGATTAGCAGCAGCGTTTAATACCCCAATCGCTGGTGTTCTTTTCGTAGTCGAAGAACTCCTCCAAGATGTATCGGGCTTTACTCTAGGTACCGCAATACTCGCTTCTTTCATTGGTGCTGTTGTTTCCCGATGGCTGGGGGGTCATAGCTTAGACTTAGAGCTGAGTTCCTTGCATACAAGCTTCTCACCGCAGGAAATTCCTTTCTATATAGTGCTGGGAGTGTTGGCTGGATTGCTGGGTTCGCTCTTTAATCAGGGTGTTCTGGCTAGCTTGACACTCAACCGCCGACTATTACCCTTCGGATTACCTGGGCGAGTGGGATTAGCTGGATTAGTCTGCGGTATTGCGATCGCCTTCCTGCCCGTTCATTTCCGCGATAGTGCTGGGCTAAAAGAATTGCTGACTGCTGGTGGACTCAGTTGGCAATTTGCTGCGATCGCTTTTGTCGCTCAGTTTATCCTGACAATATTCGCTTACGGTTCGGGAGCAGCAGGAGGATTGTTCGCTCCTGTCTTAATCTTAGGGGCAGCGCTTGGTTCGTTAGTGGGTATCTGCGAACATAGTCTGCTTCACGCAAGTGCCCCCGTCACCTATGCCCTGGCGGGAATGGGTACATTTTTTGGTGCTGTCGTCCGGGTGCCGATTACAGGAATCGTCATTGTATTTGAGATGACGACTGACTTTAATCTGGTACTGCCACTGATGATTGGCTCTGCTGTTGCCTACTTGGTG
The DNA here is from genome assembly GCA_036703075.1 of Chroococcales cyanobacterium. Lineage (GTDB taxonomy): Bacteria > Cyanobacteriota > Cyanobacteriia > Cyanobacteriales > Coleofasciculaceae > DATNPC01. Next base: position 1,364 of record DATNPT010000353.1, on the reverse strand, counting down.
GCTGAACAGGTTGTTCCTGGCTCGCTGTACGATCGCCTCTTGGAGTGGAATGGCATTCACTTGAAAAAAGAACCCGCTACAGGTGGGCTTTTGGCACAACTGAGGGCAACCGATGTCATGCAGCGGCGTGTCGAAACTCTATCGGCGCAGATGAGTCTGGAGGAAGCCGTGCAAGCGTTTTCCCACTCCCAGCATCGCAACTTCCCAGTGGTAGAGAAGGGGAAACTGGTTGGCATCATCACCCAGAAAGATTTAGCGGACATTGCTAAGGAGCGTTTAGGTGGTGAGAAAACCGTCAGTGAACTTATGACACCAGAACCCGTGACGGTACATCCAACTGATACACTGGCTCACGTTCTTCATTTGCTCAATCGTTATAACCTTAGCTGTTTGCCCGTTACGGAAGGTCGAAAGCTGGTTGGGATTATTACCCGCAGTGATATTATCCGAGCAGAAGCCGACCATTTCAATGGCGAGATGGAAGCGGTAGGACCCAAACCCGCTCCTAGCTATGTCGTTTACCAAACTCGCGCTCCAGCCACAGGACGAGGACGGTTGCTAGTACCGCTGTCGCACCCGGACACGGCGGCAACACTGGTACAAATGGCTGTGGCGATCGCAAAAGAGCGCGATTACGAACTAGAATTACTCCACGTCATGGTAGTGCCGCGCAACCAACCTCCAGCCGAGACATCTGTGCGAACCACTGCCGGCCGTCGCCTTTTACGCCAAGCGCAAAGGTTAGGGGAAGCATGGCAGATTCCTATCCACACCCAAATCCGGGTAGCGCATGAAGTCTCCGGTGCAATTCTAGAAGCTGTCAAAGAGCGACATATTGACTTGGTTTTCATGGGTTGGAAAGGCATCACACTTACTCCGGGTCGAGTTTTTAGCCGAGTTGTGGATACTGTTATTCGGCAAGCGCCTTGCGAGGTTGTTTTGGCAAAATTGAATGGTAAAAGAACTTTCAAACGCTGGTTAGTGCCAATGGCAGGAGGCCCCAATGCCAACGAAGCCGTTCGACTCCTCCCGGCTCTTGTATCGCTTAGTCAAAAACCTGAAATCAAACTTTGTCAAGTTTTTCAGCCGAGTGAATCCTTACCTGATACAACGGTACTGGATCGATCTGTTCACTTTCTCAAGCCTAGAGTAAGCGGGAAGGTAATGGCTCTGCCAGTCTACGCTAGTTCTGTTTCTGAAGCCGTCATCTCGTTTGCTCAACGAGATCGTAGTGATGCGATCGTCCTGGGAGCGAGTCGTGAAGGGCTACTTCAACAAGCGATGAAAGGAAACATCCCAGAAACAATTTCTCGCAACAGCGATTGTACTGTCATTTTAGTCCGAAGTGCCTAAAAAGCCTCTAC
>DATNPT010000335.1:0-12233 GCA_036703075.1 Chroococcales cyanobacterium | reverse complement strand
GAGTCGCTGTTTATGAGCGAGTTCACTGCTCAAGGACAACCAGGACAGTTGTATGTTTCACCAGGCGTTCCGGGTGATATTCAGCATTACGTCCTCAACGGTAATGGTTTGATGGTGCAGTCGTCTGGGTTTGTTGCGGCTAGTCCCACGGTGGAGATTGACACCAAGTTTCAGGGTTTCAAAGGCTTCTTTAGCGGGGAATCTTTATTTCTCCTCCGAGCAACGGGCACGGGTGATATTTGGTTTAGTTCCTATGGAGCGATTATAGAAATTCCCGTAGCAGGCGACTATGTGGTCGATACTGGCTACATTGTGGCGTTTGAAGATACGCTGAACTACAACGTCGAGATGCTAGGCGGTTTGTCGTTTAGAGGTCTGAGAACTGGGATTTTAGGGGGTGAGGGATTGGTCTGTCGCTTTAGTGGCAGAGGACGATTGTGGGTTCAATCTCGCGAGCTTTTTGCTTTTATTAACTTCTTAAATCCTTTCCGTCCCGCAAAGAAAAGTGATTGAGGCTACCTAGTCCCATGTCTTCTGAACCACCAACTGCATCCATTAATCGCAACCCACCTCCTAGTAATCGCCAGTTACTGATTTTACTAGGGCTGTTTGTTGGGTTTGTTGTTGGCGTTATTTGGCTGTTGAATTTGCTGATTAATGGTTTGATTGGGCTGATTCCTCCGAGTGTAGAACGACAGTTGGGGGCTGTAGTAATTCCAGTTTTTGAGCAGCAAGCTAAACCTTCATCGGCTCAAGATACCCTCAATCAGATGTTGGCACGATTAGAAGCTCATCTGCCGCCGGAACAACGGGATAAGCGGGATTACCGAGTTTTGTATTTGCCTAATTCCACTGTGAATGCGATCGCGTTGCCGGGTGATGCGATCGCAATTTACGCAGGTTTAGTGGAACAGGCGAAGTCAGAGAATGAGTTGATGATGGTATTAGGGCATGAGTTAGGCCATTTTGCTCATCGCGACCATTTGCGGGGTTTGGGGCGATCGCTTTTAATCCAGATCGCTATTGCCACGTTTCTCGGTGATACGAGTGGGATTCAATCGGCGGCAGTTTCCGGCGTTGAAGCCGTCAGTCAATCTCGTTTTTCCCAGTCTCAGGAACGCGAGGCAGATAAGTTTGGCTTGACGTTGTTGCAAAACACCTACGGTCATGTCGCTGGGGCAACAGACTTTTTTGCACGCATGAGTCAGCAAAAGGGGAGCGATTTAGCATTTTTGTCAACGCATCCAGCACCTGGCCAGCGAGTGAAAGAGTTGAAACGTCTGATTAAAGAGCGAGGGTATGCCGTAAAAGAGCGATCGCCTCTTCCCAAAACGCTGAGCGACGTGAAGTCATAAGCGGCTAAACATTAAATTTCTTGTGCGAAATTATTTATACTATTGAACTCTTTTGCTCAGAAATTATTTGAACTCATAAGCTATGGAGTAGCAGGACTCTTTCTTGCATAGGTCGATTTTTTGGCGATCGTCTCCTGCTTTCGATCGTTATCTGAAACTTGATTTTCTTGGCTCCAAGAAAGATAAAAATAGTATTACGGCAATATTACTACCTTTGAATTCATAATCCCATATTGGCGTAGGAAAATTACGCAAATCAGCGTAGAAATGGAAAACAGAAAAGTGAGATAATCGACAGTTAAGTCGAGAGGGTAATTAAGCCACGCAGCAACTGAAATCCCCTCCAAGGATACAGAAAGTTTCTGCGATCGCATTCTCCTGGCTGTTGTACCTTGTCAGGCGATCGCTTGCAGGTTCTATAAACAGGCTACGAAATTCGAGACACATAACTAACGAGGAACAAAAGCAAATGGTGAAAGAACTAACAAAAGCAGAGATACAGGCTCGATATGTGGATTCAGGAATGCCAGGATTTCGACGAGTCATTGTCGAACTGTCTAAACTTCTTGTTCAGGCTTGGCTCAACGACCCCGAAGGTGTCAAATTTAAACAAGACATTGTGGAGTATGGATTAAACAGGGCACTAGCAGACCAGGGAATCTTTTTCCCCGCCGACTGGCTATCCGCACAGGTAAACCCGGACAGTTTTGTCGGTTCAATCGAATTTAGTGAAGCCGCTACGTGGGAAAACCCAAATACTGGTTTTCAGATGATTTTAAAGGTTCCGTATGCTCCGTGGCCTGAGAATGGCGTCACACAGCAGGAATTGGAAGCATGGAGGGATGAATGTCAGAAGTGGATTCAGGACAAGAAATATGACGATCCAAAGGCTGCATTTCCCGCACCCAAAAATCCCTATATTCCCTTAGCTAGTTTGTAGAAGGAAATTTTTCACATTAAAGAGAACAAGGGGAAGTTGCGTTGAGCCAGCTTTATTGGTTTGCTCAGCTTCCCCATTCACTAGGATTGCACTTTTCTTAGTCGCCCGATAGCTCAGCAAGCTAAATTCATTATTTTGGTTGCATTCAATTCTTTAATAATTGCAAATACATATGCTCAATAAGCCGAAATTTAAGCAGTGTTTTCACATTGAGGCTGTAGAACCAGAAGCTGTATTTCTTCTATCGGAGAGACGTTCTTTTGAACTGAGTCAACGTCTATTTCAACGGCTAGCTCCCTTGATTGATAGCCATCACACGGTTGATGAAATCGTTGAGGCGCTTCTCCCACAACTGCTGCCTGAAAAAGCAGATGTTAAGGATTTTATCTCTGCTGGTGTTCAAGCATTCTCAGCTCTAGTGCGGATGGAGCAGGAGGGTTACATTGTCGAGAGCGATGACAGTTTACCTTCTAACTTAGCTATCTTCTGCGATACGTTAAACATTGATTCTAGGGAAGCACAGCGTCGATTGCAGGCTACCAAAGTGGCAGTGAAGGCTATCGGTTCTATTTCTACTTCAGAATTTATTTCAATACTTGAATCTTTGAATATCCAAGTATCTGACGAGGGAGATATAGAGGTAGTTTTGACAGATACTTACCTCCAAGACAGTTTGAAAACAATTAATCAACAAGCCTTGGAGCGATCGCATCCTTGGATGCTCGTCAAACCCGTGGGAACAATTGTTTGGATAGGACCAATATTTCATCCGAGAAAAACAGGCTGCTGGCAATGTCTAGCTCAACGCTTGCGAGAGAATAGACCTGTTGAAGCATTTATTCAAAAACGCAAAGGCATTGCTACCCCCTTACCTATGCCTCTTGTTTCCCTTTCCTCTACCCTACAAACTGCTCTAGGGATGGCAGCGACTGAAGTCTTGAAATGGATTTTACAGGGAGAAAATAAACGGCTTGAAGGAATTTTAGTTACTCACGATACTCTATCTCTAGAAACACAAAACCACATTGTAGTTAAGCGACCCCAATGTCCGAGTTGTGGAGAACTCACCAATAAGTTTAATAGCAAACCTCTGCCTATTGTTCTGGGCCATCGGAAAAAAACATTCACCTCAGACGGCGGACATCGTTGCTTTTCACCTGAAGAAACGTTGAGGAGATATCAACACCACATTAGCCCGATTACAGGAGTAGTCAGAGAAATTGAGAAAGTCACCCAAGCGCCAAATCGTTTGACCCCCAGTTATGCCGCAAGGCATCATTTTGTCTCAATGTTTGACGAGCTAGATGACCTGCGACAAAATCTATCGGGGAGAAGTGCAGGTAAAGGAAAAACTGACATTCAAGCTAGGGCAAGTGCGTTTTGCGAAGCGATCGAACGATATTCTGGCGTTTTTCAAGGAGACGAAATTCGACAAAAGGGCAGTTACCAACAAATGGGAGATACGGCAATTCATCCCAATGCCTGTATGAATTTCAGTCAAGAGCAATATAACAATCGTCACGAGTGGAATGCGAATTGTCCTAGCTCTTTGATGAAGGTTCCAGAACCTTTTGATGAGGAACAAGACATTGAGTGGACGCCAGTTTGGTCGTTAACGCATCAAGACTTTAAGTATCTACCAACTGCTTACTGCTATCATGGCTATCCCAAACCGCCAAAGCCTGACTGTTGGGCTGACTCCAATGGGTGTGCTGCGGGAAATACATTAGAAGAAGCAATCCTGCAAGGTTTTATGGAGTTAGTAGAGCGGGATTGTGTGGCTTTGTGGTGGTACAACCAGGTTCAACGACCGAAGGTCAATTTAGATAGTTTTGACGAACCGTATTTTCAAGCCCTAAACGACTATTACCAAACGCTTCATCGCGAACTCTGGGTTCTGGATATTACGAGCGATCTAAATATTCCTACGTTTGCTGCCATTACTAGAAGAACGGATCGAGAGGTAGAAGATATCGTTCTGGGCTACGGTACGCATTTTGACCCAAAACTGGCTATTCTAAGAGCCTTAACTGAAGTCAACCAGATACTTCCTGCGGTTTTATCCGCGAATGCTGACGGCAGCACTCAATACTTATCTTACGAACCGCTAGCCATAAACTGGTGGAAAACTGCAACGCTAGAGAATCAGCCTTATCTGCTTCCCGATCGAACTGTTGCCCCAAAACAATATGCTGATTATCCCCAACATTGGAGTGATGACTTGCGAGAAGATGTCATGACTTGCCAGCAAATCGCTCAGAAACAGGGTATGGAGCTACTGGTTTTAGATCAAACCCGCCCCGATATCGGACTGAAGGTGGTCAAGGTTATCGTTCCAGGAATGCGCCACTTTTGGCAACGGTTAGGTTCGGGGCGACTTTATGACGTTCCCGTTCAACTGGGTTGGTTGAAAGAGCCATTACAGGAGAATCAAGTTAATCCATTTCCCATGTGGATGTAAGATTGATTCAAAAATTTCAGAAAGAAGGTGATGTGATGGCTCAGATAGAAGACAAGAAACAGTTTATAAAAAACTGGATTGAAAAAAAATTACAAGGTCAGGGAAACCCCTTAGAAGACCTAGATTCGGATGTGAAATTTGTAATTCCTGGCTCAGAAGATAATCCGATTTTTGGCACGTTTAGTGGAATTGAGGAAGTTCAAAAATTTTTTGGATTATTGCAAGAAAAAGTAACTCAGACCTTCAAGGTAATAGATTGCATTGCTGAGGATAACCAAGTCATGGCCTTGATCGAGGAAACCTTAACCCGGAAAGACGAGCCATCCAAGCATTACCTCAACCATACTGCCTGGTTGTTCAGACTGAAGCACGACCGAACTACTATCAAAATTGTTTATGTTTATACCTACGATGACACTTTAGTCACTTCTGAAGCTCTAGCCTAAGCTCTTGTGCATTCCCATTACAAAAATATATAGACATCTTCTTCTGAGACGCTAATGCTTAATGGATATCAAATTATTGATTCAGATTGCCATGTGTTTGAGTCAAGCGACATGTGGGAAGAATACCTCGAACCGGCTTTTAAAAGTTTTGCACCGTCGCAGGACTTGAAAATCAAGGGCGAGACGATTTATCACCAAATTTCCGATCGCTTCCGTCAGGAAGGCGCTAAGCAGATCTCGCAAAATCACCCCACATCTGTACTCAGTAGCTTTGACTCAGAATCTCACGTCCGGGCTATGCAGCAAATGGGGATTGATGTCGCGTTTCTTTATCCGAGTTACACCCTCTGGGTGTTGGGAATCGATACAATGGCACCGCAACTAGCTGGAGCCTTCACCCGCGCCTACAACAATTGGTTGAGAGACTTTTGCAGCTATAATCCGCAAGTTCTCAAAGGTGTGGGAGTAGTGAATCGTCATGCTCCTGAAGAGATGGTGACGGAATTGCATCGGATAGCGGAATTTGGCTGGAAAGCAGTCTGTTTACTGCCCAACCCCGTCAAGGGACGACTGCTGAGTGACCCTGCATACGAACTATTTTGGTCAGAGTGTGAGGAGTTGGGAATAGCCGTAGGAATTCACGAAGCCTCCCACTGTCGCTTGCCTTGCAGTGGAGCCGATCGGTTTAAGACTCGTTTTTCCTTACACGCCTGCTCTCACCCAATGGAACAGATGATGGGACTGTTGGCGTTGATTGAAGGAGGGGTGTTAGAGCGTCACCCCAAGCTCAGAGTAGGAATGCTGGAATCCGGTTGTGGCTGGCTACCCTACTGGCTGTGGCGACTGGATGAAGAATATGAGAACCTCTACTGGGAAGTCAAGGACAACGTGAAGATGAAGCCGTCTGAGTACTTCCGTCGCCAGTGCTTTATTGAAATTGAGACTACTGAACCTTATCTGGGTCAGATTGTTGAGTATATCGGCTCCGATAACTTAATCTTTGGTTCTGATTATCCTCATGTAGACCACAAGCCGGATGTTGTTGACAAAGCCATCGCACTACAAGAGCAGCTACCTCAGGAAACCTTGCAAAAAATTCTCTGGGATAACTCCGCTCGTTTCTATGGACTGGAGTCAATGTAACTTGGCATTAGGCTATAAGGAGTGGAATTCGATAGAGTGCGGCAATGAAGGAATTTGATAATCAAGTTGCTCTCGTGACAGGTGGGAGTACGGGCATTGGTCGAGCGACTGCCCTAGCTTTTGCTCGCAAGGGAGCTAAGGTAGTGATTGCCAGTCGTAGGGTTAAAGAGAGCGAAGAAACAGTCCAACTGGTCAAAGAAGCTGGCAGTGAAGCAATTTTTGTCCAGACGGATGTCACTAAGGCGGCTGAGGTTGAGAATTTAATTAACCAAGCCGTTAAAACTTATGGTCGCTTGGACTATGCCTTTAATAATGCTGGAGTCGAAGGAAAAATAGCCCCGATTACTGAACTTACTGAGGACGATTGGGATAACGTCATTGACACCAATCTCAAAGGAACATGGTTGTTGATGAAGTATCAAATTCCGCAGATGCTAAAGCAGGGTAAGGGAGCAATCGTCAACAATTCTTCGGGCTTAGGACTAGTTGGCTTCAGTTATCTTTCTCCCTACTGTGCCAGCAAGCATGGTGTCTTGGGATTGACTAAATCTCTTGCCTTGGAGTACTCCAAGGCGGGTATTAGAATTAATGCCGTGTGCCCTGGTGCGATCGCAACTGAGATGCAAGACCGTATATCGAGCGGTGAGCAAGCTAGAGCGCAGATGATAGCAGCACATCCCATCGGACGGCTGGGCGAAGCCAAAGAAGTGGCAGATGCTGTGGTATGGCTGTGTTCGGATGCCGCTTCATTTGTTATCGGTCATTCCCTCGTTGTTGACGGAGGTTATACCGCGCAGTAGCGATCGCGCTACGCACATACTACGCCAATGCACTCCTCAGATCTCACGGGGCATCTAACTCGAAAAAAATAATTTAGTCATTATCACCTAAAGTTAGCTGTTGCAAGCCAGTAGGGACAACGGGTTATGTTCACTATCTTAGATTACCAAGTTACTGAAGAACTTTATGAGAGCGATCGCTCGCTCGTCTATCGGGGATATCAACCTACCGATAACCAATCCGTTGTGCTCAAACTCCTCAAACAAGCTTATCCCCCACCAGAAAAAATAGCCTGGTTCAAACGGGAGTATGAAACTCTCAAGCACTTGAACATAACAGGTGTGGTTGATGCCTACAGTTTGGAAAACGACCAAAACCGTTGGGTGATAGTACTGGAAGATTTTGGCGGTGAATCGCTCTCGCAGTTAATGCAGCACCATCAATTCACCTTGGTGGAATTTTTGCCACTAGCCATTGAGATAGTTGACATTCTGGCTCAGGTGCATCGACAGCATGTCATGCACAAAGATATTAACCCTTCCAACATTGTTTTGAATCCCAAAACCAGAGAACTCAAACTCATCGACTTTGGCATTTCTACAGTTCTCTCACAGGAAAACCCAACCCTACGCAACCCCAACCGCCTTGAAGGCACCCTAGCTTACATCTCGCCAGAACAAACAGGGCGTATGAATCGGGGGATGGACTATCGAACCGATTTTTACTCGCTGGGCGTGACGTTCTATCAGTTGCTCACTGGGCAATTGCCGTTTCCTACGACTGACGCAATGGAGTTGGTACACGCTCACATTGCAAAACAACCTACCCCGCCTCACGAACTCCAACCTGGAATCCCACAGCCTCTGTCACAAATCGTTATGAAGCTGATGGCGAAAAACCCTGAAGACCGCTACCAGTCAGCATACGGTCTCAAAGCAGACTTAGACGAATGTTATCAGCAATGGCAGTCTACCGGATACATTACCCCTTGGTGTTTGGGTCAACGAGATATTTCCGATCGATTCCAAATTCCCCAACAGTTATATGGGCGGAAACAGGAAATTGATACGTTACTAGCAGGGTTCGATCGCGTTAGCCAGGGAACCCGCGAAATGATGTTAGTGACGGGTTATTCCGGCATTGGCAAGTCGGCATTGGTCAAGGAAGTCTATAAACCGCTTGCGCGACAGCGGGGTTACTTCATCTCTGGAAAATTCGATCAATTTCAAAGAGATATTCCCTATGATTCCCTAGTGCAGGCGTTTCGTGCCTTGGTCGGGCAACTGTTGACAGAAAGCGAAGCCCAAATCTCAGCTTGGCGAGAAAAACTGTTGGCAGCCCTCGGTGACAACGCTCAGGTGATTATTGCTGTGATTCCTGAAGTGGAACTGATTGTTGGTTCCCAACCTGCCGTACCGGAGTTAGCACCCACAGAAGCTCAAAACCGATTTAACCGAGTATTTCAAAACTTCATACGGGTGTTTGCTCAAGCCGAACATCCCTTAGTTATTTTCTTAGACGACCTACAGTGGGCTGATGGCGCTTCCTTAAAGTTGATGCAACTGCTAATGACTACCGCCAATAGCCAATATTTGTACGTCATTGGTGCCTATCGAGATAACGAAGTCAGTATTGCTCACCCTCTGATGTTGATTCTAGAGGAGATTCAGCAGACTGGAGGCATTGTGAATGAAATTCACCTGTCTCCTTTAGCGAGTCAACATGTCGAGCAGTTGATTGCCGATACCCTCCACAGTTCTCTAGCCGCCGTTAGACCTTTAGCCGAATTGGTGCTGACCAAAACGGGTGGTAATCCCTTCTTTATCAATGAGTTTCTGAAATCGCTCTACAGCGAACAGTTGCTGAAATTTGACTTTAGTCTAGGAAGTTGGCAGTGGGATCTGGAGCAAATTCAAAGGCAGAACATTACAGATAATGTGGTCGAATTGATGGCTCTCAAAATGCAGAAGTTGGGAGCAGCGACTCAAGAAACCTTGAAGCTAGCCGCCTGCATTGGCAACCAGTACGAACTCGAAACCTTGGCAGTTGTCCATGAAAAATCTCCCCAAGAAACAGCCGCTGATTTGTGGCCTGCGATCGCAGATGGTCTGATTTTACCTCTCAGTGATGCTTACAAGCTCGTAGAACTCGATGTACAGGGTTTAGCAGAAGCCGTAAAGGTTGAATACAAGTTTGCTCACGATCGCATTCAACAAGCTGCCTACTCTCTGATTCCCGAAAGGGACAAGCTAGCCGCCCACTGGAAAGTCGGACAATTACTGCTGAGCCATACGCCTCTCCAACAGCGAGAACAGAAAATTTTTGACATAGTCAATCAATTAAACGCAGGCAGACAATTAATTCATCAACCAACACAGAGGAACGAACTCGCCCAATTAAATCTGATTGCGGGAAAGAAAGCAAAAGCCTCAGCCGCTTATCAAGCCGCCTTAAAGTACTTGCAACTTGGCTTAAGTTTGCTGGACAAAAATTGCTGGAAACAGCAGTACGACCTCAGCCTGAAGCTACATATTGAAGCCGCAGAAGCAGCATACCTCAATGATGACTTCGAGCAGACCGAGGAATTGGCAATAATGGTGCGAAACCACGCCAAAACGGTGCTGAATAAAGTAAAAGTTTACCAGGTTTGGGTTCGAGCTTACTGTAACAATAACCATCAATTATGGAAATCGATCGAGATTGGGCTGGAAATCTTGGAACAATTGGGCATAGCTCTTCCAAAAACACCGAGCCAATTGAATATAGAACAGGCGATCGAGCAGACCAAAGAGGATTGGGCAGAGACAAACCCTTCAGAATTAATCGATTTGCCTTTGATGAAAGAGCCTGAAAAACTGGCAGCGATCGGTATCTTGTCTGAGCTGATTCATCCCACCTTTGAAGCATCCCCTAAACTCTATTGTTTAGTGGTGCTGAGCATGGTCGATCTATCGGTCAGATACGGCAATACAGCTTTGTCAGCCTTAGCTTATTCTACTTACGGATGTATTCTGTCCGGAGTCGTGCTGGATTTTGATTCGGCTTATCAATTCGGTCAACTCGCTTTGAACTTAGTGGAGCGATTAAATGCTAAGAGTCTAAAAGCCTGCGTTCTCTTTTTTGTTAATGCTTGGACAATCTGTTGGAAAAAACCGATCCGAGAAGTCCTCAAGCCGCTTCAGGAATCCTATCAACTCGGCATGGAAACGGGTGATTTACAATTTGGTTGCATGGGTGCCTATAACTATTGTTACCACGCCTATTGGATGGGCATGGAACTGACGACGTTGGAACGAGACCTGGCAAAATACAGTCAGGCTATGGCTCAAATCAATCAAGAACACATCCAGTCTTATCAAGACAGGTATTGGCAAGTCGTCTTAAATTTAATGGGTAAATCTGATAACCCATGCCGCGTAATTGGTCAGGTTTACGACGAAGAAAAAATGCTGCCCATTATTACTAGCGCGGGCGACATTTACTCACTTTATGAATATTATCTTCATAAGTTCATTCTTTCATACCTATTTTATGAATTCAATGAAGCTCTTGAAAATGCATCTCTAGCAGAAGAGAAAGTAGAGGGTGCAACCGGAACAATAATGGTAGCCAGCTTCTATTTTTATGATTCTTTACTTCGGCTGGCTGTTTTTCCCGAATCGTCAGAGTCAGAACAACAACACATTCTTGGGAAGATATCTGTCAACCAAGAAAAGATGAAACTCTGGGCAGAGCATGCTCCAATGAATTTTCTTCACAAATTTTATCTAGTTGAAGCAGAACGTGCCCGCATCTTGGGAAAATATGGGGAAGCTAGAGAATATTACGACAAAGCTATTGACCTAGCCCAGGAAAACAAATTTTTAAATGAAGAAGCGCTTGCCAACGAACTGGCAGGAAAATTTTATCTAACTAGAGACCAAAATCGTCTTGCCCAACTCTATCTGCAAAATGCCCATTACACCTACCAGCGATGGGGAGCAGTTGCCAAAGCCAAGGACTTAGAAGCACGATACCCGCAGTTTTTCGCTGCAACATCATCCCGAAGTAAAGCTGGTACCAAAACAACTTCGACGACTGACAGCAATTCTGGTGATGCACTAGATTTAGCTACAGTCCTCAAAGCCTCCCAAGCAATTTCCGGTGAAATTGTCCTGGAAAAATTGCTCTCAAGCTTGATGAAAATCGCGATCGAGAATGCAGGCGCTCAAAAAGGCTATCTGATTCTGGAAAACGAAGGGAACTGGGCAATTGCCGCGTCTGGGGCGATCGATTCCGACGAGGTAACAACACTGCAATCGCTTCCCATAAACGCAGTCGATTCCACTACTCAGATGCCCCTTTTGTCAGGTGCAATTGTCAACTATGTTGCCCGCACCAAGGAAAATGTGGTTTTAAATGACGCCGTTAACGAAGGACAATTTACATCAGACCCTTACATCGTCACCACTAAACCCAAATCGATTCTTTGTACTCCCCTGCTCAATCAAGGCAAACTCAGCGGCATTCTATATTTAGAGAATAATCTCACAGGGGGAGCCTTCACACGCGATCGCTTAGAAATCTTGAACCTACTCTCCTCCCAAGCCGCCATTTCGATTGAAAACGCTACCCTCTACAACAACTTAGAACAAAAAGTCCAAGAGCGTACCGTTGAACTAGAGCAGGAAATCGTGGTGCGAAAACAAGCTGAAGAAGCCGCGCAAGCGGCAAACCAAGCCAAAAGCACATTCCTCGCCAACATGAGCCACGAATTGCGTAGTCCCCTCAACGCCATTCTCGGCTTTTCCCAACTGATGATGCGCTCTCAAACCCTGCCCTTAGAACACGTTGAAAATGCTGGAATCATTACCCGCAGCGGCGAACACCTGCTCACCCTAATCAACCAAGTCCTCGACTTATCCAAAATTGAAGCCGGACGCACCACCCTCAACGAAAATAACTTCGACCTCTTCCGCCTGCTGGACGATGTGGAAGATATGTTCCAGTTAAAAGCAGATGATAAAGGATTGCAGCTAATTTGCGATCGCGCCCCCGATGTCCCTCGCTATGTGCGAACCGATCAAGTCAAATTACGCCAAGTCTTAATCAACCTGCTCAATAACGCC
>DATNPT010000327.1:0-7586 GCA_036703075.1 Chroococcales cyanobacterium | reverse complement strand
CCTCGCTCATAGCGCTGGGTGTGTACCTGTTTCTCGCGCCAAACTGTCACTTCTACCCATTCAGACAGGGCGTTAACTACAGAAACCCCAACGCCGTGCAATCCTCCAGACACCTTATAGCCACCGCCACCAAACTTACCTCCGGCGTGAAGCACGGTCATTACCGTTTCTATTCCCGATTTGCCAGTCTTGGCAACGATGCCGGTAGGAATACCTCGTCCGTCGTCTGTAACGGTGACAGAACCATTAGGATTGATGTCAATTTCTATATGAGTGCAATAGCCAGCCAGAGCTTCATCGATCGAGTTGTCTACTACCTCGTAAACTAAATGATGGAGTCCCCGTGGGCCGGTAGAACCGATGTACATCCCTGGGCGCTTTCGCACCGCTTCGAGTCCTTCCAGAACTTGAATCTGATCGGCACTGTAACTACTCGTCATGTAAGGGATTCTCCACTAAAAGCTTTTAGCCGTTTTGATGCATAAAAATGAAAAAACACCAGTAGATTCTAACACAAAAGGCTTAGAGGCTGCTCTAGGGCAGTCTGACGGTTTTTTTGGTAAGGGGATGAACCTATAAATAAATAGTTATTCTTTGTCAATTCCGACCGGGCTGGGGGTAGTACTGACGATCTACTCAGGTTTTCCCTGCTGCGGTGCATTCAGTCTGCTCTTGGGATGAGCTTGCTGTCAGGACGCACAAACGGCTGGGAAGGTTCAGCCACCACGCGTTTGATTTTACGCAACGGTAGAAATCCCTATGTTACGTCGCTCGTTCCAGATTGGCGTAATTTCTTCACGGTTGGGTGTTGTTGACGATCGGTATGAATTTAAGGTAATTTTTGCCAGGGTCAGGAAAATATTGATGAAATATTAATTTCTGCCGTGCGATCGCCTAAACAGTGAAAAATTGAGTTTGAGGTGGGAAGGTAGGCCCAATAACGACTTCACCTTTATTCTCTGCTCGAAGCAACGATCACTCAGATAAGTTTGCAAGGTTTGCCCTTGGCATCCCAAGCGCGGCGTTGCTATGATTTTGCTGTTTATCGCAAACTTTGTTGATGCACATCCCAAAAATTACGGAGCTTCTCGAAGTTTTTAAATGGAGAGCTAGCCGGTTTACCGTGTCTTTACAGATGTTTCACTAGTTTGTGACTAGGATAATTAATTGAAAGGATAGCGAACGATTTCTCCCCTTCAATTCCTAGGCTCAGGGGTTTGCTCAAGCATCTAACAAGTCTCCTTGAAAATTACGAGGTAATTACATGAAAGCAGTGCTTCTGGCTGGAGGTCTTGGTACTCGCATCAGTGAAGAAACTTCCGTCAGACCTAAGCCGATGGTCGAGATTGGCGGTAAGCCAATTCTCTGGCACATCATGAAGATATATGCAGCTCATGGCATCAATGAGTTTATCATCTGCTGCGGCTATAAAGGCTATGTAATTAAGGAGTATTTCGCCAACTACTTCTTACACATGTCTGATGTCACGTTTGACATGCGATTTAATCAAATGAATATTCATTCCGGCAATGCCGAACCCTGGAAAGTGACATTGGTCGATACCGGGGAAAATACCATGACCGGAGGACGCCTAAGGCGGGTAAGAGAGCATATTGGCAAGGAAACCTTCTGCTTCACTTACGGAGACGGTGTAAGCGATGTCAACATCACAAAGTTAGTTGAGTTTCATAAAGAACAAAAGACATTAGCCACATTGACCGCAACCCGACCCGCAGGACGCTTTGGAGCAATAGCTTTTGCAGAGGACGAGAATAAAATAACTCACTTCAGGGAGAAGCAAGATAATGATGGGGCTTGGATCAATGGTGGTTACTTTGTCCTAGAACCCGAAGTTATTGACTATGTCGCTGATGACTCAACGGTTTGGGAAAAGGAGCCATTAGAAAAACTGGCTGACAGTAACCAACTTTCTGCTTACAGACATGCTGGCTTTTGGCAACCCATGGATACTTTAAGAGATAAAAATTACCTTGAAGAGCTATGGAACAAGGATAAAGCCCCCTGGAAGATATGGTAGGGCAACCTGTCTACTTCAAAAACAATTCTCAACACTTTGGCGGTAGGCGCAAGAAGACTCATGTATGACTATGTAATTATAGGCGGCGGGATTGTCGGCCTTTCTACCGGCATGGCTATAGGCAAGCGCTATCCAAATGCACGGATTGCTGTGCTAGAAAAGGAAAGCAAGTGGGCGTTTCACCAAACGGGCAATAATAGCGGCGTGATTCACTCTGGTATTTACTACAAACCAGAAAGCTTCAAAGCTAAGTTTTGCCGAGATGGTGCTACCTCGATGGTAGAATTCTGCAAAGAGCATGGCATTCCTCATGAAGTTTGCGGTAAGGTAATCGTCGCCACCGAAGAAGAAGAACTACCGCGCCTGGAAAACCTTTACAAACGGGGTTTGGACAACGGTATACAGGTGAAAAAAATCACACCAGAGGAAGTCAGAGAAATTGAACCTCATGTGAATTGTTTGGCGGGAATTCGGGTATATTCGACGGGGATTGCTGATTACAAGAAGGTTAGTCAGAAATACGCGGAACTAATTGAGCAACAGGGCGGAGAGCTTCATCTCAATACAAAAGTTCTGAACATCCGCGCCATGCCGAATAGTGATGTCCTAGAAACGAATAAGGGGAATTTTGAGACGCGATGTGTGATCAATTGTGCTGGACTGCATAGCGATCGCATTGCTAAATTAGGAAACGTCGATCCAAAAGCAAAAATCGTTCCTTTCCGAGGCGAATACTACGAACTCGTCCCCGAAAAACGCTATCTGGTTAACACTCTCATCTATCCAGTTCCCAACCCAGATTTTCCCTTCCTGGGCGTCCACTTCACTAAGATGATTGATGGCAGTGTCCACGCTGGACCCAATGCTGTCCTCAGCCTCAAGCGTGAAGGTTACAAGAAAACAGACTTCGACCTCCGGGATTTTATGGAAGTCATGACCTTCCCCGGTTTCTGGAAACTAGCTGCCAAAAATGCCGATGAAGGCATCAAGGAAATTATTCGTTCCTTCAGCAAAGCTGCTTTTGTTCGCAGTTTGCAACGGCTAATTCCTGAAGTTCAATCCGAAGATGTCATTCCCACCCACGCGGGAGTTCGCGCTCAAGCGTTGATGGACGATGGCAAACTGGTGGACGACTTTTTGATTGTTCAAGGTCACAACGCCGTACACGTTTGCAACGCTCCTTCCCCCGCTGCCACCTCTTCACTGGAGATTGGCAAAGCAATTGTGGAGCAGATTCCGTCACCCGAGCATCTACCCTCAGCCGTTAACGCATAAGAAACCCATAGGATTTTTAATCAATGAAAGTACTGGTTACAGGAACAGAAGGGTACCTTGGCTCACTATTGCCTCCCCTGTTAATCGAACGCGGGCATGAAGTGATTGGTGTAGACACCGGATTCTATAAAGTGGGTTGGTTGTACAACGGTACGAACGTCACTGCCAAAACCCTGACTAAGGATATCCGGCATATCACGCCTGAAGACCTAGAGGGAATCGAGGCGATCGTTCACATGGCTGAACTCTCGAACGACCCAACCGGACAACTGTCTCCTACTATTACTTACGACATTAACCATAAGGGTTCTGTTCGCTTAGCTACCATTGCTAAAGAAGCTGGCGTGCGCCGCTTTGTCTACATGTCTTCGTGCAGCGTTTATGGCGTTGCGACAGAAGGGGATGTCACGGAAGAATCGTCAGTGAATCCACAAACCGCTTATGCCGAGTGCAAAACGCTGGTAGAGCGCGATGTCAAACCGATGGCGGACGACAATTTCTCTCCCACCTTTATGCGGAATGCTACCGCGTTTGGTGCGTCTCCCCGGATGCGCTTTGACATTGTCCTGAACAACTTGTCAGGGCTGGCTTGGACGACCAATGAAATCAAGATGACGAGCGACGGTACCCCCTGGCGTCCTTTGGTTCATGCTCTCGACATCTGCAAGTCCATTGCTTGCGCTCTCGAAGCTCCTCGTGACATCGTTCACAATCAAATCTTTAATGTCGGCGACACCTCCAATAACTACCGAGTTAAAGAAATTGCCGAGATTATTGCAGGGGTTTTCCCAGGCTGTCAGTTGAGCTTTGGCAATCAAGGTGCTGATAACCGCAGCTATCGGGTTTCTTTTGAGAAAATTAACACCACTCTACCTGGCTTTAAGTGTGATTGGAATGCCCAGCGGGGTGCTGAGCAGCTGTATAACTTGTTCAAGCAGATTGACATGACGAAAGAAACCTTTGAATCACGAGGTTTCACTCGCTTAAAGCAGCTCGAATATCTGATTCGCACCCAACAAATTGACAAAGATTTCTTCTGGACAAAGTAATGCTATTTACAGAAACCAAGCTCAAAGGCGCTTTCATCATTGACTTAGAACACCGCGAAGACAGCAGAGGCTTTTTTGCTCGGTCATTCTGCGCGAAGGAATTTGAAGAACACGGTTTAAAGCCAACGGTTGCTCAGTGCAATTTGTCTTATAACCACAAAAAAGGAACTATGCGGGGGATGCATTATCAGGTTCCCCCAGCGGCTGAAACCAAGTTGGTTCGCTGTACCCGTGGCGCAATCTATGATGTCATCGTCGATATGCGTCCAGAGTCCCCAACCTACTTATCCCACATTGGCGTAGAGCTAAGTGAGGATAACCGTCGCGCTCTTTACGTCCCAGAACTGTTTGCTCACGGCTACCTCGCACTGACGGATGGGGCTGAGGTCACGTATCAAGTGGGCGAGTTCTATACTCCTGGATATGAAAGGGGTCTGCGCTATGACGACCCAATTCTGGGGATTGAGTGGCCGATCGATATCGCGGTTATCTCGGAAAAAGATGCAGCTTGGGCCTTACTGGAAACGACTGTCGTAGGAGCGAAATCATGATTATTGTTGATACAGCGCTGCAAGCACGGGAAGAAGCCGGTAACCCAATTAAGGTCGCCATGATTGGCGCAGGCTTCATGGGTCGAGGCGTTGCCAATCAAATCCTCAACTCAGTACCTGGGATGAGATTGGTAGCAATCTCCAATCGCAGCATTAGTGAAGCAAAGCGGGCTTATGCCGAAGCTGGAGCAGAGAATGTCAAAGAAGTCAGTACTGTCTCTGAGCTAGAAGATGCGATCGCTCAAGGTCAGTATGCGATTACTGACGATGCGATGCTGCTGTGTAAAGCTGAGGGCATTGATGCCTTAGTTGAAGTAACGGGCGCGATCGAGTTTGGCGCTCAAGTCGTGATGGAAGCGATCGCAAATCGCAAGCACATCGTTCTGATGAATGCGGAACTCGACGGCACGATTGGCCCTATCCTTAAAGTCTACGCCGACAAGGCTGGCGTGATTATTACGGGTTGTGACGGCGACCAACCTGGCGTGCAGTTGAACCTGTATCGCTTCGTCAAGAGCATCGGTCTGACGCCGTTGCTGTGTGGCAATATCAAGGGTTTACAAGACCCCTATCGCAATCCCACCACCCAAGAAGGGTTTGCCAAACAGTGGGGTCAAAAAGCCCACATGGTCACTAGCTTTGCCGATGGTAGCAAGATTTCCTTCGAGCAAGCGATCGTTGCTAACGCTACAGGCATGACGGTTGCCAAGCGTGGTATGTTGGGCTACGACTTCAGGGGTCATGTCGATGAGATGACCAAAATGTACGATGTCGAACAGCTCAAGGAACTGGGCGGCATTGTCGATTATGTGGTTGGTGCCAAACCCGGCCCCGGCGTGTACGTTTTTGCCACTCACGACGATCCGAAGCAACGCCATTACCTCAACTTGTACAAGCTAGGTGAAGGACCGCTGTATAGCTTCTACACCCCTTATCACCTGTGTCACTTTGAGGTACCTCTCTCTGTGGCTCGTGTTGTCCTGTTCAAGGATGTGGTCATGGCTCCCATCGATGGGCCTCGCGTGGATGTCGTTACGACTGCCAAGATTGACCTCAAGGCTGGCGAAACCCTTGATGGCATCGGCTTCTACATGACCTACGGACAGTGTGAAAAATCCGATATTGTCCGGGAGCAAAACCTGTTGCCCATGGGATTGGCTGAAGGCTGCCGTCTGAAGCGGGATATTCCCAAAGACCAAGTCCTCACCTACGATGATGTGGAGTTGCCAGAAGGACGCCTCTGCGACAAGCTTCGGGCCGAGCAGAACGAGTACTTCGCTCCAACAAAAGCCCCCGCAGCTGTTGGCTAAGTTTTGAGTCTAGGTTCCTGAATGGTCGCACTCCTTAGGGGGTGCGATTTTTTTGAGGAAAAAGGCGATCGCTTTCAGGGGTATTTACTCAATCCAATTTTCCAGGGTCAAGCCTGGAATCTGTGAAAACTCTCTCACATTATTGGTGACTAAGGTAAGTCCGAGGCTGATTGCTTGTGATGCAATGAGCATATCCATCGAACCAATAACGATACCCCTTCCTTCTAACTCTGCTCTAATTTGTCCATAGGTTTGTGTAGCTCTCTCATCAAAGGGTAAAATTTCCAGAGGAATTAAAAACTGACTCAGCGCTGCTCGATTTCGTTCTTGACGCTGGCTTTTGTAAGCTCCGTATTCCATTTCAGCAACGGTAATTGATGACACCCCTACATCTGATGGATTAAGTGTTTGGAACTTCTCAAGGACTTTGGGAGGCTTCTGCTTGATGATGTAGATGCATATATTTGTATCTAGCAAAAATCTCATTCAAAAGCCTCTCTAGTTTCTAGTACAGGCTGTTCCCTATTCTCCATAAAGTCTTCAGAGAATAGACTCAAACTGTCGAATAAAGCTTGCCATGGATTTTCTTGGGAAATCAGAACAATAACACTTCCTATTTTTTTGATATAAACCTCGTTGCCCTGAAACTGAAATTCTTTAGGTAAGATAACAGCCTGACTATCACCATTCATTAACAACTTAGCCGTCTCCATTTCCCATCCCCGTTTTTATATCTACGATCACCTCTTGGTATTGATGATAGGCGATCGCTCCCAAGCACCTCCTCAGAGCGATCGCCTCATCTGCTGTAATGTTGCTTGCACGAGGGCTAAATGCTGTTGATTGTATGCGATCGCTTTTACGTAGTCTCCCAAGGAACAGTAAGAATTGGATAGGTTCAGTAGAACTTGCTCTTCTCCCTGACTATCCTTAATTTTCCTTGTGATCATCAAACTTTGCTCATAGTACTCAGTTGCTTTAACATAATCTCTCATAAAGTAGTAAGCATTTCCCAAATTAGCTAGAGTATTTCTTTCTCCCAGAGGGTCTTGGATTTTTCTAAAAATTTCTATTGCTGTATGCCAACATTTCAAAGCTTCTGAATACTGCTCAAGTTCTATTAGAGTAGACCCCAAAGTTCCGAGTGCATTTCCTTCCTGCTGGTAGTCTCCTATCTCTCGTGAAATTGTAATGCTCTGTTTGCAGTAATCTATTGCCTCGGTATATCTTCCTTGTCCTTCATAAGCTATTCCCAAATTTCCGAGAACTCGACCCTCACCTCGGCGATCTTGAATTTCTAAATCAATACTTAAACTCTGCTGCATGTAATCAATTGCTTTGTCGTAGTCTCTGAGGTTAGCAT
>DATNPT010000324.1:0-8753 GCA_036703075.1 Chroococcales cyanobacterium | reverse complement strand
TCTCGCTCCGACAAGCTTTCTGGTAAATAGCTAACAGCGCTGCTTGCTGATGGGGATAGAGTTCCGTCTGTCCTTGCAGAATGCGGTTCAGGACAAGTGAGTGGTACTTGAGGAAGTAGTTGTCAGAATCTGACATCATCGATCGCTTGACAGTGTTAAATTAGAACAAATGTTCTATTTCAGCCAGATTCGCGTGGGTTGACCGTGCCTCTACGCGATCGCATCTGACCTTAATTCAAGATTTTACTCCTAAATACTAGAACAAATGTATTAACCCAAGCTTCTAAAATTACTTCTGCACACCGTGCTGCTTGAGAACTTTAGCGGGACTGATAAACGAAATCCCCTGATTAGAGGATGTGCTAATCATCACGGCTTCAATCACAGGCTCATAAACCGTTTTTAAAGCAACCCACTCCACAATAAAGTTTGCACCTGACCCTCCACTGGTATCATCTGCTGCAATAAAGAAGTCTGTGGAAGCAAGCGGCTTGAGTTCTACAGGACTCTTAATATCCTGCCTAATCAATTGCCCATCGGTATCGTAGTAACGCACGGAAGTGATGATGATCGAATTTGCCAAATCCGTATTTCGGATACTGAGCGTGGCTGACAAATTCATCACATGATTTTGGCTACTGTAGTAATAAATATGCGAGTAAACCGGGACGTATACCGTTTGTCCCATTACCACTTTTGTCTTATCTAACGTGACTGCTCTGAGTGAGGCTTCAGGCTTTATCTGAGATTGTTGCCTTTGTGAGGTAGTTTGGGCCGAACAGGAGGCGAGGGCGATCGCAAAAATCGTCCAACAAACCCAGAAATACTGTTTCAGCTTCATCGGCATTTATCTGAACAGACCACACACATTGCGGTTACACTTCAGTAGTATGAACTGACTCCTGTAAACTCGAACGGTAGCTAATCTCTCAATTTCTTTGAGGAAAGCGAGTGTATGGGAGGAGTATCGGTAATGGAGTGGATTGTAGCGCAACCAACTCCCTTGGGTAGCAATCCTGTTACAGATAGCCAAACAGCAGGAAGCATTCCTGAGCTGGTCATTATCCTAATTATTTTGCTGCTGGGCCAAGCCAAGCCCCATCATTCCTGCTCCACCAATCAAGACATACATAGCTGAGTGTCACCCTAAGAACGAAACTACCCAGTTCTCTATAAAACTGACCTACCCTTGGTGCGGCGCTTAACATCGGCTCGGTGCAGCACCCCCACAACCTAGCCTCGTGTCTATGTTCACGAGCATTGTCCTCAAACAGCCCCACCTCAGTCAATCAATTGGTCGGATTTGCGTCTGTTGCAACTGTCACACAGAGCTAGCGCGTTCCACACTTGGGTCGCTCCTCCCTTGGAGAAGGGAACTTTGTGGTCAGCCTCAAAATTATCCGCCGTCAAGGCTGTGCCGCACAGTTGGCACTTGTAGCCTGCACGCTTCAAAATCAGGAGTTTTTGAGCTTGTGTAAAGCATCGTCTTGACAACTCAAACCTCCCTCCTGGAACTCATATAGATAATTTTAGAACTGATACTGAATAACTAAAGCATGGTAATTATAACCCCACCTGTTTTATCCTTGTCTGGTTCTCTCCCTGACCAGTCTGGTTAAAAACAGTTTTTAGTGGGATAGCATTGCGCTCGCTGGTTGATTGAGGTAGCTAAACACTGCTGTATCATGCTCGAAAATGAATTCACTATAGTCGGCAAGGTTATCCAGTCCGACTAAGTTCAAGACGATTTCAGTAACTAACCAAATTGTTGTTTTAACGAATACCTTTTTCCACTGGACTTTCATTGGTCTTACCCCCTGGGAGAGAGAGGAGGAGGTTCGTTGTCTAGAGGAAAGAACCCCTCATTAATCTCTTCAGCTCTGTTTATGTTTTTTACGCAAGGCTGAGAGTTTCTCCGGGAAACCAAGGCAGGAAATAGAGGTGTCTGATACCAATTGGGTTTAGACTTGCGACATTTGAATTTCTGAAACTATCCCAAAAGGCAGAAGGCAAGGAAGCTTGTAGAGTAAGGTTTTTAACCTTTTCTAACTGGATAGTTATTTCTACCACCTGCACTAGTAGCAAAGCTTTGAAAATCTAAAATCCACAATTAAAATCAAAAATGGTATGAGGTATCAGCCCTCGTCATACCCATGCCATCGCAACGCCATAGGCTTGTCACAATCGCGAACTAGGCTCGTATGTGATAAGTAAAAAAGCAGGTAAGCTCTCTCAATGCGGAGAGAGCATTTTTTTAGGTCAATTGTCCCGCTTAACGCTATCGGGTAGAAGTGGGGCTTCCGGGCTGATTTCTGGTAAAGTCTGGTGCTGGAATTTTCGCCTCGTAAGCATTGACTCGATTGTTCAATTCTCGGATGCGGCGGGAGAGTAGACGGATGATATTCACGGCAATTCCCGGTGTCTCATCGATCGCATCATACAGTTGCAACTGTGTCAGCATGAGGCATTCGCACTTGTCTAAAGTCGTAACTGACGCCGAACGGGGTTCGGCATCGAACAAGGACATCTCACCAAAACAAGCTCCCTGCTTGAGCTGTGCCAAATCGCGATCGCCGATGTGGACGCGAACTGTACCAGAAACTACGATATAAAGCGATCGCCCTTCTTGCCCTTGGGTGAAAATCGAGTGGTTAGTGGGAAAGGAGAGCTCCTCCATCACAGAAGCGAGCCTGACTAGAAAGTCATCCCGCAGTTCCTGGAAAATTGGGACAGCCCTGATAAACAATAGACGCTCAACACTGGTTAACATTGGCAAAGCGGTTGCTGTTGGCGATTCGCTGTAGGAGGTGATTTGCCTCCGGCTTGAGAGCTTCGGCTTTGATTGAGAGAGTGATTCCTCAATTTGCAGCGCCCGCACTCGCTAGAAACCTCAAGTTTACCGTACCTCGCACCTAGCTAACTTGACCGAACTCATTGACGATTTTCTCGGCTTGAGCGGCCACTAAGCGATCGGCATCATTTCTCATAACGGGCAACACCTCGATACAAGCACGGGGGGAGGCTTCTTTGAGATAAGCTAAAACGGCTTCTCGGACAAAACCCGTAGGATGACGCAGACAAACCAGGGTAGCTTCTGGCTTGAGGCTGCAATGAGCTGTCCTTGCCAAATGAAAACAACAGGCTAAAGACCAGTCTGATAGAAAATGGCGCAACTCAATCAATCGGCGCAAGCGATCGCCTACGCTCATTGGCTGATAAGGCACTAACTCCCCTAGAGCCGACATTTTTTCAGGGATGGGACGCCGATCTAAGACTCCCAAGAACACTCGTTTTGGGGGAATATCTAGCGTATTATCCAAAATTTCTAACCCTAGCGCAATATTTGACCGCGACTCTGAATCTAGATTAAACGCTGCGGCTTGAATTGCTGTAGCCGGATACAGGAACTTCATCAGCAAAAAACACCGTTCCATTAAATCCGTTTCCAGGTCTTGGAGCGATCGGCGCAGCAAATCTGCCTCCTGTCCTACAATTTTCTCAGGACTCAAATCGAGCACTGCCGCATAAATTTGACCTAAAAACAGCAATTCTTGGTCAATGAGCGTTTCAATGCCGCTGCGGCCCAAGCGATCGAGTACGCCTTCAATTCCAACTTCGTTCGGGATTTTGAGCAGAATTCGCAGAATATTGCGGCGCGTCGTCCCCCAACTAGTCATTAGCTGTTGCACGAGCTGGTTTAACGCTTGTGGCGTGGCAATCTCGCCTAAAGCCATCCAAGCTTGTAGCCGGACTAAATCGGGTTTATGCACATCTTCTGCTAACTCCACGAGTAACTTAACCGCTTCGTCTCCTAACCGTACCAGAGCGATACGAGCCGCGTCGCGGGTGGATTTGTAGTACAGTCCTTTGACTAGAGACGGATAGTAGTCTTCCAAATGGGTCGCCGCAATCACCTCCAGCAACGCGCAACGTACCCGCAAAGATTCGTCCTGCAACAGAGTTGGAATATGCAACCTCAGCGCTTGCAAATACTCAGCCTCTCCCAGCGCTCGCGTCCCGATTACCCGTTCTCGTTCTCGTTTTGAGGTGAGCATTCGCCGTAGCGCATTCGTTGCTTCAGCTTTCTCGGTGGGCGTTCCCCGACGCAAAATTAAAGCCGCCGCTGTTGCTCGCACGGTTGGGTCAACGGCGGCGTGTAGATAATGCCGAATGTTGCCAACATCGAGTTCTGGCTGAGTTAGCCAAACATAGCGCAGGGCTAACGCGAGCACTTCTGGGGGTGGGGTTTGATCGATCAGCGCTTGTACGTCGTCGAGATAAGCTGGATTTGGATTCTCTAGCATCGCTTCCAAACTCTGGCGTTGCAACGCTGGAGACAAGCGGGTTAAAAGAGGGCCGAGGACTTCTCCTACGGTATCGGGCTCAATTTGATACAGCAGTTGAATGCAAGAGCGTTTATCCGCTTCAGTACTCGGCTGCTCTAAGGCTTCTACTACGGCTCGCTTGAACGCACCCAAGTCCACGTTAGAGAAACCCAAGCGCCCTTGCTCTGCACTTTTTACCAGTAAGCTGACGTAGCTCGATCGCAATAACCAAGCGCTCAGGAGCCAGAATAGAGAGAACAGCACGATCGCAAAGATAAATATCCACGTCTGCCATTGCTGTCCGAGAGTATCAGACTGTCCTGAGAAGATCCAATTAATTAAACCAATGGTTGCCAAAATCCCCAGACCCGTTATGCCAGTGGTCATCGGTTCGGCAATCCCCTGAACGGCCGTCTGAACAGAGTTCCGCATTGCCTCTGGCAGGGGCTGGAAGAGAGATGGTTCAATACCAGCGATTAAGGTATAGCGCAGCAGCTCATCCATGAACCGGAGCAAAATCAGACCAATAAATAGCCCTGTGACGAGTTCCGGTAAGGGGATGATCCGCCCAAGCAGATCTACGGAAAAGTCCAGTACGCCAGTTAGTATCAGTAGGCTGACAATCCCCAATGAGGCAGGCAACATCATTGCCGCCACAAAAACGCCCAAGCGGTCAATTGCACGGCTAGAGACAAACCATTGAGAGGTGAGTTCGCATAATCCAACAATGCCGCTGAATAACCCTAAAAAACCTGCAATTGCTGAAGTTTCAGGTAACTTTTCCTCAAGCTGGCTGAGATATTGAAATTCGACGAGGAGATAGAGCGCTTCACCGAGGATAAAAAAGGAAAATAACGGAATGATGTAGCGGCGTAGAGGTCCGCTAGTACTCTGGATGGTAAATTCTGACTCATCTTCTTCCCAGTACTGCGAGTTGGGGGAGTCGGGAAATGCTTGTCGATAGCGTTGGCTTAAATAAAACAGCATTCCCGCTCCTACCAGCATGGCCAATGAAGCGACAACTAGGACGTTTTCGATCTTCCCGACTGCCAGCAGTAATAAGGGTAAGGAAAACCCAGCTACTACGTCGGCGACCAACAAACCACTGGAGATTAGCGGATAGGTGCGCTTAATTTCCCGGATGTTAAACAGTTGATTGGCGGCTACTTGGGAGTTGAGGTCGTTGAGGACTTCAACCGCATCCATCCACAACCGCATCAAAAAAATTGTGGTAAACCCAATCAAAGGGGTTAAATACTCGATTGCCAAGCCGAAGCGAAAGAACAGTAAAGGTACGCCGGTGAGTAGTGCAATTGCCACCAAGACGGTCTGCATCGGCAAAATTTTGGAGAGCCAGGAATACAAAAAGCCCAAACCAGAACACATTAATGCACTGGCAATATAGATTGCTGGCAACCATTTGGCACCGTATTTTTCCAAAAACAGTGCCACTGCACTATACTCAAACCACAGCAGACCAGCTGATGTTGCCGTGTAGAAGGCAAACATCAGCAAGGTGCGTTCGCCTTCTTCAGGACGCAGATTGACCCACTGTAGGATTTTCCGTACCCAATCACCCTGAGCGCGAGCGCGAGGAAGCTGTTTCATTGTTTTTAATTACTTAGTCCTTAGTGTTAAGTCATTAGTCCTTAGCGGATGACTGGCTAACCAATGACTAATGACTAATGACTAATGACGGGTGAGCCTCATTTTTTGGGAGAGAGCAGCATCATCATGTTGCGCCCTTCACG
This sequence comes from Chroococcales cyanobacterium, assembly GCA_036703075.1. Taxonomy (GTDB): domain Bacteria; phylum Cyanobacteriota; class Cyanobacteriia; order Cyanobacteriales; family Coleofasciculaceae; genus DATNPC01. The sequence continues at coordinate 2,677 of DATNPT010000324.1, read as the reverse complement.
TTTCGGAGCCTGTTGAACTTCTGCTATTTCCTCCAAGTCCGTTGCCATGCGCTTGAGCAGCTCTTCGGCTAAGTCACTGTGCTGAATTTCTCGCCCTCGGAAGGTGATTGTGGCTTTCACCTTGTCGCCATCTTTGAGAAAACGCACGGCTTGATTGACGCGTACTTGATAATCATGGTCTTCAATCTTGTAGCGCATCTTCACTTCTTTAACATCAGCCGTGTGTTGCTTCTTCCTGGCTTCGCGGGCTTTCTTTTCCTGCTCGAATTTGTACTTGCCATAGTCCATGATGCGACACACCGGCGGATCTGCCTTGTCACTAACCAAGACGAGATCCAACTCTTTTTCCTCTGCGATGCGTATAGCTTCTTGAGGCGTGATTATCCCCAGTTGTGCCCCATCTATATCGATGACTCGAATTTTCGGAAATCGGATTCTTTCGTTAATTTGAGGTAGATCGCGTTGGCGTCTTTTTTCGTTCACAGGCGTTTGCGTGTTTTCTAAAATTCGGTGGGTTGATACGGAGTAGGCTTAATTGACACTCGATTTACACTTGCCATTTTACTGAGTCTTTTGAAGTTTCTGTCTAGGCCGTTAATGTATCTTCCCAATCAGTCGGCAATCGAACACGTCAGGGGTTACGCGCCCGCGATCGCTAAACTCTCCGCTCCAAGGAAGCCACTAAAATAGAAGAGGATTGTAAACGTTTTTAAATTTGAGGCCTTTTGTGACGACATCTGTGTCTTGGCAGCAACGAATTGGTAGTCAACGAGATTGGGTTTGGCGAGGCTGGCAGACCCGGTATACCTATTTTCGCTCGGTGCAGACGGATAATGCGCTGAGTACACCCGTCATGCTGCTACACGGGTTTGGCACCTCAATCGGCCATTGGCGTCACAATCTAGAAGTGCTAGGTCAGCAGCACACGGTTTACGCCCTGGATATGTTGGGGTTCGGAGCATCGCGCAAGGCCTGTGCTGACTACAAGATTGACCTGTGGGTAGACCAGGTTTATGAGTTTTGGCAAACCTTCATCCGGCAGCCAATAGTCTTGGTTGGTAACTCTATTGGTTCGCTGGTTTGTCTGGCGGCAGCAGCAGCCCACCCAGAAATGGTTAAAGGGATTGTCCTGATTAATTTGCCAGACCTATCGTTGCGAGAGGAAGCGATGCCCGGTTGGCTACGACCCGTTGTATCAACCGTTGAAGGCCTGGTGGCATCCCCCATCCTGCTGAAAACGCTGTTTCATGTTGTACGTCGTCCGCCTGTGGTTCGTAAATGGGCGGGGCTGGCTTATGCTAGTCCAGTGGCTGTTACAGCTGAGTTGGTAGAGATTCTCACGGGACCAGCTCAAGACCGAGGTGCCGCCGCAACGTTTAGCGCGCTGTTTAAAGCGATGACCTCTACCAACTTTGGTCCCCGAGTCAAAACCATTTTGCCCACTTTAGACATTCCTATGCTCCTAATGTGGGGACGTAAAGACCGGATGATTCCTCCCAAATTGGCGCGTCAGTTTGTCGAGCTTAATCCGAATTTAGAGCTAATTGAGTTGGATGATGCGGGTCACTGTCCTCACGATGAGCGTCCCGAACAGGTCAATCAGATTCTATTAGACTGGCTGGCGACTAAGTGCATGGCGAAACAGGATGCTCCTGCTTCGTCGTTATCGGTTTCGTTCAATTAAAAAAGAGGGCATTGAACCCTCTATCTATGCTATTTATCCCTGCCATTGCTATTCACAGACAAGGGCAAGGTGCTTCTGGTGTTGAAGTGAAAAACTCTCTGTTCTGATTCTTTTGCGATCGAGAGCTAACCAGATGCAAAAATGACCCTCAAACCATTGCGCTTGTTAAAGCGATAAAACCGGTTTAACCTGAGATGTTACACCATTCTCAATAATCGTAGGGTGGGCATTGCCGACCCTACATAGGCAAGATTGTTGAAAGTGGTGCAAGACATGAGTTTAACCCACTTGGACTTGAGAGGTGTCTACATCGGTAGCACCGTTAACCCCTTGAGCAACGCTAACCATTTTATTAAGGGTTGCTTGATCGGAAACTTCACCCTTTAGGACAACAGTGCCGCCTGTCTGGGCAACCCAGAGACGTTCTTCATCAGCGAGATCGGCTTCGTTGTCAAAAGCCAGGGCAACGCGCTTAGCAAGACCGCTTTGGTCGTATTCTCCGTTTAAGCCAACTCGTTCCGGAGGAATTGTTTCGGTGCTAGTACCTCCAGTAGCTTGAGGTGCTTGCTGGACAGGAGGGTTCACTTGAGCGTTGTGGGGTTTTTCCATTCCAAAGAGTCTTTTTAACCAACCCATAAATTCTTGAACTCCAATAACGCTGGTTTGTCGCTACCATAATGCCTTATTCGACCAATTAGACGCATCTGCCTATAAGAAGATTTCACTCAGTTTCGCTAACGCTGCTCTAGACGACGCTACGAGTTGTAACGAATTGCGATCGCGACGGGGTCAACTCCTGCCACATTCCCCTTCCTTAAAGATCGAGCTTGTAGACACTCAATTGGTTTAAGGTTATTGCTCAAGAGGACGAGGTTCGTCTGGTTGGTTGCCCTACTGAGGCGGACGGGAGTGAATTCCAGTTTTGTAATCTAAGGCGAGTCGGGTGGACTACGTTTGATTCCTTGAATTGAGTAGACAATGAGGTTGTACGCC
>DATNPT010000322.1:0-7462 GCA_036703075.1 Chroococcales cyanobacterium | reverse complement strand
GATGTGTCCCTCGCGATCGATCTGAATCTGGTGCGATGGAGAGCGCACGGCTCGGATTTCGATTCCAGTATCAATCTCCACTGTCACGCCGATGTCATGCTTAGAACGGGTTCCGGGTGGTACGATGGGCGCATTCAATCGAGAAGCATCTGGCACTAAATCGGTATCTTGATTCAGCATCATGGGCGTAGGTGCGGAACCGCCACCGACAGTATTTTCATCAATCGTCGTTCCTGGAATGTAGCGGGGGCCGACGACCATGGGGAAAACAAATTCGTAATTGCCGCCCTCAAATTTGAGGCTATCAGTATAGCGAATAATTACATCAATTTGCTCACCGGGTTTGATATTAGCCAGGGACTGAGTAAAGATGTTGTCCCGTTCTTGTTCTAGCAATCCGGCTGTACATCCCTGCTGTTTGGCTTGCTCGTAAATTGCAACAGCTTCTTGGCGTTTTTTGATATTACCTTTGATGATGCGATCGCCTAGACGAATCTCCATATCATCAACGGCCGCCTCATCGGGTAACGGGAAAATGTAGACGGCTTCTAGTGTAGTGGTGAAGGGATTTTCAAAGGTTTGCGTGACCTCCACCCGCGAGACATTCCCCGTCACCTTGGCTTGTACTTCAGTGTGCTTCAGGGGAAAGATTAGCTGGTTTCCTTCTGGAGATTGAACGTATAAACCACCTAATTTTGAAGTTTGAGATGGAATTGGAAGCCTGGTATCGGTGGTATGGTAATTCGCTATAACTTGGGGACCAAATACTATCTGGTCTTGATTTTGAAGATAATGAGCATCAACTTTTCGACCGTTAACTAAGAGACCATTTGTACTGGGTTTACCATTGGTATCACCATCAACGATTTGGTAAAAGTAACTGCCATCGCCTCGAACGTGTCGGATTAACCTTGCATGGTTGCGGGCAACAAATTGTGAGTAGAGGCGGATATCGCACTGTGGGGCGCGACCTATGGAATAGACTGATTGTGTTAGGGAGAATTCTTTTCTTCCCTTATCATCTTCTACGATTAAAATACAATTCATAATTCAACTCCAAAGCAACATGAATTAGTTGTAAAAAAACAGTTTCTGATGGGTTAGCAAGTCCGAGAAATGCGTCCTAACTCTCGTGATTCTTGCTTGACGCAACCCATCATGGCGGCGTTCTGTAAAGTCCAGAAAGCCTTTAATTCATCAGCACTCAACTTGCACTGCAAAAGCCGTCGCAGTTCGTTTTCAGCTTCGACAGTTAGATAGCCTGTGATGAGCGCCTGTTGCACAATAGTTTCGAGCCGCACTCGCGAAACATTGCCCGTCACCCTAATTTGCCCTTCAGCCTGTTTGAGAGGAAAGGCGATTCGCTGGTGGTTAGGTACCTGGATATATAACTCACCCGGTTGGCGATCGAGTGTCTGAGGCATGGTGGTAAACTCTTGTACGCTATTGTCTTTCTGTCCTCAGCGTAAGGGCGTCTATTGAGTGAAAGTGCTCAGTATTAGGCTCAGTGTTGACTCAGTAATTGACTCAGTGCCATCTTGGAAAGCACGGATGAATTGGGAGAGCTTGTTGCAGTGACCAACTCCCTGAATGCATCAACCAAGGGACTATCAATTGTAGACCGAGCAAGGCAACGTCGCGGCTGGACGAAAACCAGCACCGCTCGTTGGTGGCAGGACGCGCATACATCAAGAGCTACATTACGGCGCTTTTGGCGTGGCGAACGCATTCAGCAAGACGCCTTTATTGCCATCTGTCAGGCGGTGGGTATCAACGATTGGGAAGCGATCGCTGAATCCCCCGAAAACTTAAACGTCGATTTACCCGAACTCAACTCCCCACTCGCCACATCCCAAGTCGATTGGGATGAAGCGCCAGATCTGGAAAATTTCTACGGACGCACTCAGGAATTGAATCAGTTAGAGCAGTGGATTGTGGCAGATCCCTGCAAGCTGGTGGCAATCGTCGGGATGGGAGGCATTGGCAAGACGGCACTGGCGCTGGCACTCGCCGATCGCATCCAGCCGGAATTTGAGTGGTTGATTTGGCGATCGCTTGCCTTTGCTCCATCTCTATTTCACCTGCTGGACAGTCTTCTATACGCTTTCGACCAAACCGTTGAGCAAGATATCCGGCGAGGAATTATGCAACTGAAGCATCAACTGCAACAGCGTCGCTGTCTGCTAGTCCTGGATGGATTAGATGCTGTTTTGCAAGAAAAAGAACAGCTTGAGGAGTATGGCATGTTTTTGCAGACATTGAGCCAGACTCGCCATCAAAGCTGTATGCTGCTCACCAGTCGGGAACCGCTACCTGGCTGGGAAGCGAATGCCTCTAACTCGCGATCGGTGCGCTGTCTGACTTTGCCAGGATTACAGAAGGCTGACGCCCTGAAACTACTGCAAACCGGAGGATTCACGGGGAAAGAACTGGGGTTATCGGCGCTAATTCGACTGTACAGTGGCAATCCTCTGGCATTGAAAGCGATCGCACCGCTGATTCAGTCCATTTTTAAGGGAAATGTGGCAGCATTTCTCAATCAAAACACGCTGGTGCTGGGCGATCGCTTGCAAGCTGTACTCAAACAGCAATTTGACCGACTTTCGGACTCAGAGCGGGAAATTGTTTACTGGCTGGCAATTTGGCAAGAACCTGTTTCGTTATGCCGCTTGCAAACCCATCTGCTGCCTGTACCCGATCCGTCTGTGGTACTAGCGGGAATTGTGGCGTTGGAAAAGCGATCGCTGATTGAAAAGCGATTTAGTGAAGGGGAACTGTCATTGACGCTGCCACCCGTAGTGATGAAAGTCGTAACCGATGAGTTGGTCGAGCAAGCGTTGGGGGAAATTAGTCAGGTCATCCAAAGCAACGATATCTGCCAGTTCCAAGTGTTGAGGACTCACTGGTTGCTGCGGCCAGGAACGGATGATATTGCAGGCGATCGCATTCTCTCTCAACTCCGGGAAAAATTGTGGCACAAGTACGGCACTTCATTACCTCAAGTTCTCCGTCAAATTCTACCCCTGCTTCAGGAACAACCTCCTTTGGTCGTTGGGTATATCAGTTGTAATCTAATGGCACTTCTCAAGCAATTAGAGTTCGCGTAAATGCCAGCGTCAAACGCGATCGCTAATCTTTTGGGTGCTTCATCTTTAGCGATCGCATTTCGGTCAATCTGTGGCACCAGATGGGTGAGCCACTATGTACTAATCAGTTGAGTAATACTTAACTACTTGCAGTGGCTAAGAATCTTAATACATCTGACTTTCCAAAACTGGAAAGAAGCTTTCCGGAAATGATATTGCTTCCTAGTTGACTGAAATTTATGCTGAAAATACTTACCTAGACCTTAAGCACTACAACAGTATTTGACACTAATGCAGTTCTCTAGATTATATTTCTGAATTAGGTGCGATCCATCTCGATCGAGAACCAACTTTCCAAAATTAAAAAGTACTTTAGGGATAGCGAACGCTCCATTCCATATCGCTAGACTGACTGATTTCTATTTCATGTACGCAATCAGTTGATTTCAACCCGTACTACCCAGAATTAAAAGTTGAGGTAACTTATGTCTTGTCAAATCGGTAGCTCATACAAAATTAAATCAGGTGATACGCTTTTTGATATTGCAGAGCGCAAATTAGGTGATGGCGATCGCTGGCGGGAAATTATGAATCCCAACGGTACTGCCTTTACTGAAGAAGAAGCGAACAATTTAGAGACGGGTCAAGAAATCTGCATTCCTAATGGTTCCCCTTCTACGCCACCCTCAACTTCTAGTGGTGGACTAACTGCCGACCAGAAGCGCCGTGCAGAGCAATTTACCAGTATTTTTGAGAACGACACAATTGAGCTGCAATACGACTATGTCGAGGACATCGGCGATGGTCGGGGTTTTACTTGTGGACGAGCAGGTTTTACCACAGCAACTGGGGATGCGTTGGAAGTCGTACAAACGTATACCAACAAGAAGTCAGATAATCCCTTAGCCAAGTATCTGTCAACACTTAAACGCCTAGCAGACGACGAAGATGATGATACCTCCGATCTGGATGGATTTGAAAATGCTTGGAAAAAAGCAGCCAAAGATTCAGCCTTCCGTGATGCTCAAAATGAGGTTGTTGACCAGTTATACTATCAACCGTCTGCTAATCGTGCAGACGCTGCTGGGTTAAAATTTGCACTTTCCAGAGCAGTGTTATATGACACAATTATCCAGCATGGTGAAGGAGACGATCCTGATGGCTTACCAGCGTTAATGAAACGCACCAAACAAAAAGTTGGAGGTACACCAAAGACAGGCGTCGATGAAAAAGAATGGCTCAAGGTTTTTTTAAAGGTACGCCGGGATGACTTGGAGAATCCAGATAATCAAGACACCCAAGAAGAATGGAGCCAATCTGTAGATCGTTGCGATGCCTTTTTAGAACTTCTCAAATCTGGCAATCTCGACCTACACGGACCAATTCATGTCCACACCCCTAATCACGATGCCACCATTCCTTAATGTCTCTAGCGGTTCTCACTTGAGTGCAACACAGATTGTTTGTAGGGGCGATTCATGTACGCCCTTGGCGTTCCCAAAGCGTATCGCCTCTACGCATGTGTTCTATGCAACCGAGAACCGCTATATGCCGTACCAAAAGAACCCTGCATAGGTTACGGCTGGCTGGATTTAGCTACAGCCAGTTCCCAACGAGAATGAAGGGTGCCCAGTATCCGGGGTGGTTGTAGAGTCCTTGGCGATGCGCTTCAATCCAAACGATTTGAGCCACCTGTAGGGCTTTAGCTTTACTGACTCCACCCCGCCAGCTTTGATAAAATTTGGCAATGAGCTGCACTGTTGCTGCATCATCCACCGTCCATAGAGAAGCCACGGCACTTTTTGCTCCAGCTTGTATGGAAATACCAGCCAGTCCCAGAGCTTCACGATCGCTTCCTACTGCTGTTTCACAAGCGGTTAAGGTCAGTAACTCAATCCGACTATCTCGATCGCGAATGTTGTTAATAGCCTGATAAAGCTCGTTCATGGTCAGCTTTTCATTGAAACGCTCAATCGCACGAGAGGCTTGGCGATTCTCTTCAACTTTATTTCCCGTGACCAAAAACGTTTCCTCCGCATCTATGCCAAACTTACCGTGAGTCGCTAAATGAATCACTGGATAAGCATTTTTTTCTAACTCGTGTTGCAAGCGAGCGGGGGTAAAATCTTGATTGAGTAGCCCCTTGCTCCCAGGTAGGATCGCAGTTACACTCTTGAGTTCTGAAGGAACTTGGCTCAGTGGCTCAAAAAATGCCGGGCCCGTATCTGTCTCGACGGTAGCTGACTCACTCAATCCGAAAGCTAATATCCGCACTTGTTGGGAATTAGACGGTGTGGATTCAGTTAGAGTCAGCGCTGGGGCAGTGGCAAGAGCGTACTTCTCAACCAAAAATTGCTTGCCGTCCCAGAGTGCTGCCATCGGGATACTCCGTAATATTCCGTCCTGAATAAACACCAACGTTTCAATTTTCTCTCGTTCTAAATCGGCGGCAAAAGGACGAATGAACCAGTCATACACCTGTTGCGCTCTGGTTCTATAGGTGTTTTCCAAATCGGAACGTTTTTCTAGGTTGAGCCGCAAATCGTTGATGATGTTTCTGAGTTCCTGACTCTGGACAGGTACCCAAGTTAATCGAGACTTCACTGACTCGTCGCCGTCAGGCAGAGAAAGAACGATCGCAAGTCGGTCTTTCAGGACGATCGAACTCAAGACAGCCGTATTTTTCGCCACCAACGTCACCGATTGCTCAACAGGTGCTAAAGCACAATCATTCCCTAAATAATTTTGTAGTTCTGCTAACCTCAATTCATCCACCGTTTTGAGTACAGACTCTAGGTTCCGTTGCATTTGGCCTTCCTGATTCAGAGGCTCGGTTTGCTTGAGATATAACTCAATTAACTCTCGATAAATCGGTTCAACATTATCCCGAAAGTCAAACTGGAAATCTCGCTGTTGCAGAGCAAGGTCGCTGCGAATATGATGAAGACTGTCCACAGATTTTTCGTAGAAATCAATCGCCTCAGCCACTCGACCTTGCGCTTTTAATAAGCGTCCTGCCTGCCACACCCACAAGTAAAAGGTCTCGTTGCTTGTTGTAGTGAGAAGAGCTTGTTGAGTAAGGTTGATTGCCTGTTGATAGTCCTGGCGACATTCATAAATCTGTCCTAACCTACCGTTGGCAAAAGATTGGACCTCTCGATCGTGTAGGCGTTGAGCGATCGCAATTGCTAGGTTTAGTAACCCAATAGACTTAGCTGATAAGTCTGATTCTGGGCATTGAGTTGCTAGGTTAGTGTCAGCACCATCGCGTTCCATCGCGTCGAGTGGTAGAAGATGAGCGAGTTGGATTGCGGCATAGGCTTTGTCGCGAGAATCAGGCAACTGTTCCAAGACGAGCAGCGATTGCTGTAGTGTAGTGTTAACTAACGCTGTAGTCTCACGGCGTTGACGATGATAAAGCCTCACTAGACCCAGTAGCGATCGCAGTTCGCTAGCTTTGTCGCTCTGGATACGAGCCAGATTCAAGCTTTTCTCAAAATACTGGATAGCCTGGTTATCATTATCAACAGCATCTTGCTGGAATTTTTGAGCGGCTTTCCGATCCCCTGCAACGCTGGCGAATTGGACACGACGTTGATTGCGCTGACCTAGACTAGCGTAGGTATTGGCTAAACCATTCAGGCTAGATGCTATGTACGTTTGATTGTCAGTTCCCTGAGCGATGTCTAGGCTACGAGCGAAATCTCGAATGGCTCGGTCGTACTCACCTTGGAGACGATGAGCATTGCCCAGACTGCCCCAAGCTGCGACTTCTCCCAATTTATCTGACTGGCGCTGGGCAATTTCTAAGGCACTATCCCGATCGCAATTTTGGATATTGGATGTTGGCTGTTGGATTTCTCTGGGTTCCCCTGCTTCCGGTCTAGAGTCATCGCACAAAATCGCGATCGCTCGTCGGTGTTGTCCCAAGCTACTGTAGAGCTGAGCCTGTTCTGTGAGCATTCGTCCCACATAAATAGGCTCCTTCATCTGACGATAGTAAGCGATAACTCGGTTAACTTCAGCGATCGCTTGAGCTAACTGACCGACTTGTTGGTAAGCTCTAACCAGATATTTCCGGACCGTTACTTCCTCAATAGAAGGACTGTTACGTTCTCGATCGGCACTGAGGGCTGTTTGCCACAACTGAATTGCTCCTTGAACGTCGCCAATCTGGTAGTGTTCCAGACCTTGCTGCACTAGCTGAGTTGGAGCTGAGGTTCGGTCTGTGGCCATCTCCACTTGTCTCACCTGCGCCATGCTGAAGGGAGAATGCCCTAACCCCAAACACAGAATCAGCGTTGTGAGGAAGAGAACGACCCAAAGGCGATGGACACGAGCGAGAAAGCGTTGCATTATCCACAATTTAGTTGTCC
>DATNPT010000308.1:0-7112 GCA_036703075.1 Chroococcales cyanobacterium | reverse complement strand
GGATTGAATCAAGCGATCGCGTTTGGGTATATCCATTTTCCCTCGCCGTCCAATTTCAGAGAGGGTGTAGAAATAGGGAGGTAAGTCAGCTTCCGTTGCCATGACTCGGAGCAACTGTACCCGCTTCGACCAATTCCACTCCTGAGCCAGTAACTCCAGCCGCCTTAACTGGTGGTTGTCGTGCAATGTGCCTAGCCACATTGGGCCGCTCACCGTTAGAGGCAAATCGTCATGAGGGCAAACAACCCGTCCTAGCTTTCGCCAAGAAACCGTTTGATAATCACCACAGTGGTGGCAGTAGCCGATAAAACCATAGTTTTGAGGCGTCAACAATGGCTTCTTCACGAGGCGGAGCATTATCCGGTATGTTTGACCGACAAATAAAGAAAAAACGGGTTCAATACCCAGCCCTTTTGTTGCGGCTTGTTGTTGTACGCTGCCGATTAAGAGGCGGAGTCCTTGTTCGTGAGCAGCAGGATGATTGCGTGCATAAGCGCCATACACGCTTAAGCTATTGTCTGGTAAATGACCGGTTGCCGTGCGTCCATCAGTGCTGGTGAGGTAGAGCAAACCGCCGATTTTCGTTGCCCACAGGCTAGTACTGAGGTAAGGTGCCGCCGAACCAAAGCAATCGACATCGATAAGGTCGTAGTAGTCTTGGCGATTGTAGCAGTCAAAAAATACCCGATTGGCGTCGAGTTGAGTCACTTGACCGCACCCTGCTGCCAGCACTGCTTTTAAATTGTGCTGGACAATTGAGTTTACGTCTGGATTTCCCTCATTCGCCCAAACCCAATCAGCATGACTTTCCTGCCAGTAGCGCAAGGGACGGACACCACAACCTGTCATGACATCTAAGACTCGCAAGCGACCTGTATCTGACTTGTAAACCGCTGCTGCGAGAACGCCTAAATCCCTCACGACCTGACTAGCAGGACGATAAAAGGCATTACCGACTAAAAAGGTCGCTTTGCCTTCACTGCACTGGCTGAAATCTAAATTCATCAACGGGACAATCGCAGCGAAATTAAAACATTAAAGATCGGCGTCTTGATACAACTCCTCCAGTTCTTGCTGTTGAGTGCGACGAGAACGACGACGATATTTTTTACTTTCTAATCTGGGTTCGTACTGAGTTTGTCCTTTTCCTTTGGTTTTCGCCTTCAAGGTTGACTCAGGATCGGCTTGTTGGTTGAGCTGCATTTGGTATGCGATCGCTTCTTCCAACAAATCTAAGTAATAGTCATATCGCTCCCAGTCACCTCGCACGGCACAGTTAGGCTCATCTCGATGCAGGCAATCGCTAAACTGACAACTCCCTGTCTCTAACCGACGCCTTGCTTCAGGAAAATACTGCGTTAACTCTTCTGGGGTACAGTCGAGATCGGGTTGGTTGAACCCTGGGGTATCTGCTAACAGTCCACCATCTGGTAGCTCGAACAGTTCGACATGACGGGTCGTGTGACGCCCTCGGCTGAGTTTACCGGATACTTCTCCCACCCGCACATTGACATCGGGGATTAGCTGATTGAGCAGACTGGACTTGCCGACGCCAGAAGGACCAGCCAGGATGGTGATTGTGCCTTTGAGCTGGGTACTGAGTTCCTCTAGACCCTCAAGAGTTTGAACGCTAATAAATATAGGTTCATAGCCCCAGTCTTTGAGGTGACTTCTCCACTCCTCTAACTCTTCATCTGACACCAAATCACTCTTATTCATACATAAGCGGATGTCCAATTCTGTAGACTCCGCCTTGACTAAAAAGCGAGTTAGCTGGTAAGGGTCTAAGGGAGGGTCTGCTAAGGCAAAGACGAGAAGAATTTGCTCGGCATTGGCGACGGGGGGACGATCGAGATGAGTTTTCCGAGGCAGAACTTCTGCGATCGCGCCTCTTCCTCCTTCCCAGTCAGGTTCTTCGACTACAACGCGATCGCCAACCATTACTCGCTGACCAATTTTTTTCAGGCGCGTCCGGCGGGTGCAGAGTAATTTGGGATTCGGGATTTGGGATTTGGGATGATAGGACTGTTCGCGATCGCTAAAATTCTTTGGGTCATCGCTAGCCTGTCCCTCAGCGAAATCTAGCTGCACCTGGTAAAAATTTGCCTGCACAGCCAAAACTGTCCCCAGTAACGATGTCGATTCTGGGGACAGCTCGCTGTTAGAGGGTGAGGCACTCATGCCGACACTAGTGGACACCGTACCTTTAATGCAAAGTAGTCGGTACGATCTTCGACTGCCTCAATGGGGTAGCCAGCCATCGTCAAACTGTCCGGTACTTGCTCAATTGGTTCTCCGGGATCGAGCCATACTTCCAGTAGCGTTCCTGGCGTCATTTGCTCCAACCGGAGTTTGGTGCGAACAAAGTTCAGCGGGCAAGGTGTCCCGCGTAAATCTAATTGAGCATCCGGCGTTGAGCTAGGTGTAGATGCGGCTGGGTTACTCATCCGCGAAACAACCCTCCTAAGAATCCTTCCAGACCACCTTTCCCGGTGCGATCGCCTTTTATCTTCGCTAGTTTCTCCAGCAGTTCTCGTTCCTCAGCGGTGATGCGAGTGGGTATGTCAATCAAAACGGTAATTAAATGTTCGCCCCGACTCACTGGATTCCCTAGTTTGGGTACACCGTGATTTTCTAGAGTCAGAACCGTATTGGGCTGCGTTCCTGGAGGAATTGTTAACTCCACCGGTCCATCCACGGTATTGACTTCCAGCCGACAACCCAAAATGGCTTGTAAATAGCTAATCTTCAGGTCGGACAGGATATTAATGCCATCCCGATGAAACTCTGCGTCTTCCTCAACAAATAAGTAGACGTATAAATCTCCTGGAGGTCCCCCGCGCAACCCGGCGTCTCCTTCCTTAGAAACGCGCAAGCGAGTTCCGTTATCGACTCCCGGCGGAATCGTAATTTCGAGCTTTTTCGTTTCTTGCTTACGCCCCGCACCACCACAGGCTTCACACTTATCCTCAATCACCTGTCCGTCACCATTACAGGCAGGACAGACTGAGACTTGAGTAAAACTGCCAAAGGGAGTTCGGGTAGCGCGACGCACTTGACCCGTACCGCTACAAGTCGGGCAGGTACGAGGTCGAGTTCCGGCTTTTGCACCTGTACTGTTACAGACGTTACATTGCTCTAGGTGAGGAATCCGGATTTCCTTCTTACCACCAAAGACGGCTTCCCGGAATTCCAGCCTTAAGTCTAGTCGCAGGTCATCACCACGAACCGGACCGCTACGTCGGCGCGTTCCTTGTTGACCCATGCCACCGGCAAAGCCACTGAAGAAGCTTTCAAAAATATCAGCGAAACCCATGTCGCCAAAGTCTGGGTAGCCAGCGCCTGCACCCGATACCCCAGCTTCTCCAAATCGGTCATAGCGGGCTTTTGTTTCTGGTTCTGAAAGAACTTCGTAAGCCCGATTAATTTCCTTGAAGCGCTCTTCAGCCCCTAGTTCCTTGTTAACATCTGGGTGATATTTTCGGGCTAGGCGACGGTAAGCGCGCTTGATTTCCTCTTTGTCGGCGTCACGAGAGACACCTAGAATTTCATAATAGTCAGCCATAAAGCGCTGATCTTCTTTTATTTACTTACTGAGTGGGAGCAGGTTTGGTTTCAATGCGGCGATTTGATTAGAGACACCAATGGCGCTCAAGTATCACCCATACATCTATACCATTGTCTAGCAGAAAAACAAGCTGAGCGCTACTTCGGTTGATAAGAAGAGTCTTAGTCAACAGCCTCATAGTCAGCCGTTACCGTTTCATCATCGAAATTAAACTCAAATTCATCTTCCTCTTCGGGGGGGGATTGGGTCTGTTCGCTGAATTCTGGAGTTGAAGATACCTCCTCTCTCGTAAAATCATCGGGTTCAATGCTAGGTGAGGCTTGCTGATACACAGCCGCACCAATCGCAAATAGTGTTTGTTGGAAGTCGTCGAGTCTCTGCTTCACATCGTCAACACTAATCGATGGATCGGTAAGGGCTGTTTGCAACTGTTGCTTTTTCTCATCTCCCTGCGCCTTAAGGTCGTCGCTTACCAAGTTGGCGTTGTCCTTTAAGGTCGTTTCGTAGCTATAGAATAGACTGTCAGCTTGGTTTTTAATTTCAACCAATTGGATGCGGCGTCGGTCTTCCTCTGCATATTTCTCTGCTTCTACGCGCATCCGTTCCACTTCGCTCGCACTCAGTCCTCCTGTGTTGGTAATTCGGATGCTCTGCTCTCTGCCTGTTCCTTTGTCAGCAGCGCCGACTTTCAAAATCCCGTTCACATCAATTTCAAACGACACTTCGATTTGTGGCACACCACGCGGCGCTGGAGGAATACCAGTAAGCAAGAACTTACCCAGGCTCTTGTTATCTTTAGCCATCGCTCGTTCGCCCTGCAACACATGGATTTCTACAGAGGTTTGTCCATCCGTAGCTGTGGAGAACACCTGGGACTTACTAGTTGGGATGGTTGTATTTCGCTCGATGATTTTCGTGAATACTTCGCCCAGGGTTTCAATTCCCAACGACAGAGGAGTGACATCGAGTAGCAGCAAGTCTTCGACTTCGCCGCCCAAGACGCCCCCTTGAATCGCTGCGCCCAAGGCTACAGCCTCATCCGGATTGACTGAGCGATCGGGCGTTTTTCCATTAAAAAACTTTTTAATGGCTTCCTGTACGGCTGGAATACGGGTTGAACCCCCTACAAGAAGAATCCGGTCAATCTCCTCCGGTTTTAGATCGGCGTCTTTGAGCGCCTGGGTAACAGGCTCTATGGTACCTTGAATCAGTTCGCTAGCCAGTTCTTCAAACTTGGCTCGCGTCAGTTCCATTTCCAAGTGCTTCGGACCTGTTTCATCTGCTGTAATAAACGGCAGGTTAATCGAAGTTGTGACCATACTAGACAGTTCAACTTTGGCTTTTTCAGCGGCTTCTCGCAAGCGCTGAAGCGCCATCTTATCGGTTCCTAAGTCAATTCCCTCTGCTGCCTTAAAGTTTTCGCCCATCCAGCGAACAATCACATTATCGAAGTCATCGCCTCCTAGGTGGTTGTTACCGGACGTTGCCTTAACTTCAAAGACGCCATCTCCCAATTGCAAAATGGAGACGTCAAAAGTGCCGCCCCCCAAGTCAAATACCAATATTTTTTGCTCTTGGGATTGCTTATCTAGACCGTAGGCAAGGGAGGCGGCTGTCGGTTCGTTGATAATTCTGAGGACTTCTAAACCTGCAATCGTCCCAGCATCTTTTGTGGCCTGCCTTTGGGCATCTGTAAAGTAAGCCGGTACCGTAATTACTGCTTGTTCTACCGGTTCTCCAAGAAAGTTCTCGGCATCGGTCTTTAACTTTTGCAGGATCATCGCTGAGATTTCCTGCGGCGTGTATTGATGTCCTCGAATTTGGACATCGACGGTATCATCGCGACCTTTGACACAAGTATAGGGGACGCGCGATCGCTCTATAGCCGTGTCATCCCATCGACGCCCGATAAAGCGCTTGATGCTGTATACGGTATTCTCGGCGTTGGTCACTGCCTGTCGCTTGGCCAATTGACCGACCAAGCGCTCGCCTGCCTTGCCAAATCCCACTATGCTCGGAGTGGTTCTTCCACCCTCCGAGTTGGAAATGACGATGGGCTGACCCCCTTCTAAGACAGCGACGCAACTATTGGTCGTGCCTAGGTCGATGCCAATGACTTTTCCCATAGTGCTTCGGCGTAAATATTATGTAATGTTTTTCGAGGGTTAGTTGAACTGATAATCAGAACTGACGCTACTTTGGCTCAGCATTTCCTTGTAGTAAGTTGTACTCAAATTGATAGAAACCGGCACCAAAGGACGTTGAATAATGCAGCCTGCCACCTAAGTTTTGTTGGTCTCTTTCCTTTGAGGTTACCACGGCCTCCTCAAGAGCAGCAACTTTAACTGGATGGGGCAAGGCATGCTCGCTAAGTCGATGGCGTGGACTCCTCTGGGGAGTTTTCGCTGGAGTGTTCTGGTGCTGATGCCACTTTGACCATGGCATGGCGCAGAACGCGATCGTTGAGCATATATCCTCGCATCAGCTGTTCGATTACGGTTCCTTCTGGGTATTCAGCCGTCGGTTCCCGCATCACTGCTTCATGAAGATTCGGATCAAACTCTTGTCCTTCTGGACGCATGGGAGAAACTCCTATCCGCTTTAGGCAGTCTACTAGCTGCTTGTAAACTCCCTGATAGCTCTTGTGAATCGTCATTTCCCCATCATTTTGAGGTTTGATTTGCGATCGCGCCCGCTCAAAGTTATCTACAACTGGCAGTAATTCGGTTAGAGTAATCCGCTTAGCCTGTTGTTCCAAGTCTTCTTTCTCTTTTTGCGTCCGCTTGCGGAAATTATCAAAATCTGCCGCAATCCGCATCGATTGAGTTTTTAATCCCTCACATTGCTGATTAAGGTCTTCCAATTGAGCTTTTAACGCCTCATTTTCCTGCTTTAAGGCTTCTAAGGTCTCCACATCTGAGATTTGTGCTCCACTCTCTTGTGCTTGAGTCGCTGCGATCTCTTCTCGTTCTTCATCCATTGCCACATCACCTACTGATGTGCCCAGTGTTTGTTCTTCGATGTTGGTTGGCGACTCTAAATTCTGTTCTATACTCAAATCCATCTCCTGCGCTGCTGATTCTCCTTCGAGCTTGTTTGAACTAACTGCGCTCGGCTCATCCGTTGGTTGCGAAGTATTGTCTGGCTGTTTTTCTTCGTCTATCATGCTCTACTCATCCAGTTACAACAGTGACGGCTAGTCGCTGTGTTCTCGTTGGTTATTTATTTTTACCCACTAGCAACCCAGTTCCTTTGTTTTTAGGGAACTTAGCCATGTCAGGACGTGGTACTAGTTGGAGACGGTCATTACACTTCGCTAAAGCTAATTGACCCCAGACAGACTGTCAACAGCTTACCTAAGCTAGTCAGTAGGCCACTACTCCCAGATACTTCTGGTCGTGTTGCTACCTTTGACTGGACACGGTAAAACCGTTCCGCCCCTTCCACTTATAACCCAATTTAACACTCTCTAAGTGGCATTAACCGTCTGGGCTAAGTAGCATTAACCGTCTGGGCTTGTTATTGAGGCTAGCTTCTGTAAACA
>DATNPT010000306.1:0-8969 GCA_036703075.1 Chroococcales cyanobacterium | reverse complement strand
GATGAATTAAAAGCTAAGGTGATGCGAAAGTATAAAATAGATGATTTTTTTTCTATCGAGCCGAAAACTAAAGCGAAATTGTGGAGCTATCTTCAGTACAGAGGATTTAATCCTAATGATGTTTTAGCTCAGTGGCAGAGAGAACAAGAGGAAGAGTGAGCCTCAATCCGAATACTTGGATTTCATTCTATCTCCTCTTAAAAAAAGGTTTAGGTCAGATATCTTGAGAACGTTTTCGAGCAGGGCGGCGCGTCTTCAACCACATGAGAATTCCAGTAATAGCCAGAATCAGTAAACCTAAAGCATTGAGAAATGGATAGATGGCTTCGAGGTTGAGGCTCCAAAAGTGACCTTTGTGTAAATCTAGTAACCAATCGAATTTCTCTACCTGACCGGCAAGTTCTGCCATTTGGTAAAGCGAACCTGTAAGTAATGTTAGTAAGACGGGCAGAATCATAATTGGCGCTAGAACACGATGCAGGTTACGCAGACGAGCCTGATTGATTCTCATGGCAGCCTTCTTATGAGCTTGATGTTGTATAAAGTAAACCTATTTTATAGTTTAGTAGCGCGTAGCGTTTGCTTGAGTTAGATTGAGATTCTTCTACCCAAAATAGTATCTATTAGATACCGCACAAAAATAAAGATAATATTAAAATATAAGCAATCTGTCGCTAAATTTGATATCAGCTTTATTCTGTGAAGGCCGATCTGAGATAGTCTCTAAGTACTCCTATTCTGACTTGCGATCGCTAACCTAAAAGTGCATACTTGCCAGCATTCCCCCTAACTAGTCTTCGAGTCCTATCGCCTCAATCCGTTGCCGTCAGAGAGAGGAGTAAAAGAGAATAAGCATAATAAAAAGCTGCGATCGCTTACATCGCCGCCAATGGCTTCAATAGTCTCATCGGCTCAACCCTTAATTATTAACTTAACTTATGAATATTTTAATCGTTGAGGATGAACCAGAAATTGCCAAGCTGATCCAACTCACCCTAGAACGAGAAGGCTTTTCTTGTCACTGGTGCCGGGATGGATTAGGGGCATTGCAGGCGTTTAGCAAGCAACAACCCGATGTGATCCTTTTAGACTTGATGCTTCCCGGTCTAGATGGACTGGAGGTTTGTGCCAGAATTCGACAAAAACCTGGTACGAAAGACCCGTACATTTTGATGTTAACGGCTAAGGGTGAGGAAATAGACCGTGTGATCGGTCTGTCTACTGGTGCAGATGATTACTTAGTCAAACCCTTCAGTCCGACAGAACTAGTAGCTAGAGTCCGGGCCTTATTGCGGCGTACTCTGCGGCATGGCGGGCAACATCTGGTTTACCACAGCCAACATTTCACGGTTGATGTGGATCAGCGCACAGCAACCCGTCAGATAGATGATAGCGAGGAGCAAGTACTCGACCTGACCACCTTAGAGTTTAATCTCCTAGCTACATTTGTCAGTCAACCGGGTCGAGTTTGGAACCGCACTCAGTTGATTGACAAACTGTGGGGTGACGACTTTTTTGGTGATGAACGGGTCGTAGACACTCATGTCGCACGCTTGCGAAAAAAGATCGAACCCGACCCAGCAAATCCGACATTCGTCAAAACCGTCATCGGTGTCGGCTACAAGTTTGAAGACGCTGCCGCCTCTTAAACCTTATGAGTAAGACTAATTTGCGAGGACGCAAGTCATTGCCGTTAGCATCGCGCCTCTTCTTCTCCCACCTTCTAGTCATGATTGTGGGGGTAAGTTCGCTGGCTATTGTCGGTAAGCTGTCTTCCCCTCGCTTTTTTGTTTTGCACCTGCAACAACTAGAGGGCAAAGGCGTCACGTTGCGCTATGCTCGAACTTACCTCATAGAGGGGTTTGAAACCGCCTGGAATCGCAGTACGTTCTGGTCGTTCATCGTGGGAACAACAGCCGCTGGTGTACTGAGCTACTGGGTTTCTAGGCGAATTATGCAGCCTCTCAATCAAATCGAGCAAATTACAAAAAAGTTTGCCGCAGGACACTTGGAGGAGCGACTGCCACCCAGTGAAATTCCCGAAATTAACCAACTGGCTACCAGTTTTAACCGCATGGCAGTGAGTTTGGAGGACGTAGAAAAGCGGCGGCGAGAACTAGTCAGTGACCTGACCCATGAACTACGCACTCCCCTGACTGTGGTTCGCGGTTATTTAGAAGAACTAGCCGGTGGTCGGATCGAGCCAACTCCTCCGATCTATCAACAGCTTGCCAAAGAAACGAGGCGGTTGGAGCGTTTGATCAACGACTTGCAAGAACTTTCTAAGGCAGAAGCTGGATACCTGCCCATTAAACTCACATCGGTTAATTTGTGTCCCTTATTAAGCTCTCTGGTGCAAAAATTTTCCGACCAGGTGCTCGAGGATGGACCTGAATTGCGATTGATATGTCCCGGCCAACTGCCGCCAGCCCTCGCGGATCTCGATCGCGTAGAACAGGTAATGGTTAACCTATTGGGTAATGCCATCCAATATACTCAATCCGGTTCAATTACCGTTCGAGCGTGGACAGAAGCTGACGGCGCGAGCGGTCAAGTATCTCGACTATGGATTGCCGTGACCGATACTGGGGTGGGAATGGCACCTGAAGATTTGTCCCACGTTTTTGAGCGCTTTTGGCGAGCGGATCGCTCTCGAAATCAGCATACTGGCGGAACTGGCATTGGGCTGGCTATCTCTCAACGCTTGATTGAATTGCAAGGCGGTCAGATTGAAGTAGAAAGTACGCTGGGTGTCGGCACTACATTCCGGTTTTACCTGCCGTTGGCGTAACTCATCCTATCTATCGGCAGAGACTCAATGTTGTAAAAACTTCCAATTATTATTAAATTGACTGCTGATTCAGTTGACTGCGTAATGTTTCGCATACGCTCAAAAGTAGAAGCACGCCTTAGGCAGGAACGCCGAGGCATTTTAAAGAATCATTAAATATATTGACTTTCTTTATGCAAGTTTCTCCAGATACAGCCCAAACAACGTCAACGCCTCCCGTAGAAACGATCGCGTTAGACGTTACAGGCATGCGATGTGCTGGTTGCGTCAGCATTGTAGAACGGCAGCTGGGTCAGCATCCCGGCGTCGTTTCTGCCCGTGTCAATCTCGTGACTGAAGTTGCTGTGGTCGAATGCGAAGCGGGTGTCGTTGACCCGGCTGAGTTAGCCGAGCAATTGACGGCAAAAGGGTTTCCCTCTCAACCCCGTTCTGCTCAAAACAGTCATGCCTCGGCTTCCCACAGTTCCCTAACGCCAGCCCAGCGACGCGAACTCCAAGCCAGGGAACAAGTTCGACAATTGGCAATTGCCAGTATCCTCATCCTTCTCTCAACCACCGGACATGTCGGTCATTGGATTGGCGCACCGATGCTGCCGGTGTTAAGCAATATCTGGTTCCACTGGGGTCTGGCAACCTTAGCGTTGTTGATACCCGGTCGTTCGATCGTTGTCGATGGTTGGCGGGGCTGGTGGCATCAAGCCCCCAATATGAATACGTTAGTCGGATTAGGCACGCTGACCGCCTATATCACAAGCTGCGTGGCACTGCTGTTTCCTCAACTGGGATGGGAGTGCTTCTTCGACGAACCCGTGATGATGTTGGGCTTTATCCTCCTCGGTCGTACCTTGGAGCAACGGGCGAGACGTCAGGCATCCAAAGCGTTTGAGTCCTTATTAGCCCTGCAACCGCAAGTGGCTCGTTTAATTGGCAAATCCACAGCCACAAGCGAACACCCAGGTATCGAAATTCCCGTCGAGCATGTTCGTGTGGGAGAGTGGTTGCGAGTCTTGCCGGGAGAAAAGGTGCCGGTCGATGGAGACGTTGTTGCCGGTCAGTCGTCGGTGGATGAGTCGATGTTAACAGGGGAACCGATGCCAGTACTCAAGCAACCTGGAGATACGGTGACGGCAGGTACCTTAAACCAGTCGGGCGTGATGACGATTCAAGCGACTCGCACTGGATCGGAAACTACCCTAGCGCAGATTGTGAAACTGGTTGAGGAAGCCCAAACCCGCAAGGCACCTGTTCAGAAGTTGGCGGATACGGTGGCGGGCTACTTTACGTATGGTGTTTTAGCGATCGCTTCGCTCACGTTTCTCTTTTGGTACTGTGCTGGAACGAAAATCTGGCCTGATGTCATCTCTCCGATGATGGGAATGGCGGGTCATGCCATGATGCAACCCCCATCTCCCCTAGTCTTGAGCTTAAAATTAGCGATCGCAGTTTTAGTCATCGCTTGTCCTTGTGCGCTTGGTTTAGCAACCCCAACCGCCATTTTGGTAGGTACCAGTATTGGTGCAGAGCGCGGCATATTAATCAAGGGCGGCGATATTTTAGAACGCGTCCATCAACTCGATACGATCGTGTTTGACAAGACGGGAACTCTGACCCACGGTCAACCTACCGTCACCGACTGCCTTCCAGTTGTCGAGTCAGGATGGTTCGCTCCTCCTCAAGCTGACGCTGAGAATGGGAAACGTAACGATGCACCCAATCCTGCAATCAACCTCCCCGCGTCCTCTTCCCAACTGCTTCAACTCTCCGCCGCTGCTGAAAGCGGGACGTCTCATCCCCTAGCGCTGGCGATTTGTACGGCTGCCCAACAGCAACAGTTGCCGATGTTGAAAGCTCAAGATTTTTATACAGAAGCCGGACTGGGGATATCCGCGTTGGTCGAAAATCGACGGGTGTTCCTGGGTAATGCCGAGTGGCTGAACCAGCAAGGTGTTGCAATCGGTGATGCGATCCAGAGGGAAGCTCAGACACTGGCAGCGGCGGGCAAAACGGTGGTTTACGTCGCGGTAGACGGCGTCCTGGCGGGTACAATAGCCGTTCAAGATTTGCTTCGACCGGATGCCAAGCCGACTGTAGAACGTCTCAAAGCGTTAGGCTTCCGCGTCATGTTACTCACCGGCGATCGACCCGACTCTGCTGCTGCCATTGCTAGTCAGCTTACGCTCGATCCGAACGATGTCATTGCTGGGGTTCGCCCTGATGGTAAAGCATCAGCGATCGCTCAACTACAAGCCCAAGGACGGCGCGTGGCAATGGTTGGGGATGGCATAAATGATGGGCCAGGTTTGGCACAAGCGGATGTCGGTATTTCCCTACAGGGGGGAACTGATGTCGCCGTAGAAACAGCAGGAATTGTTCTGATGCGTAGCCGCTTGCTAGATGTGGTAGAAGCGATCGAGCTTTCACGCGCTACCTTCAACAAAATTCGTCAGAATCTTTTCTGGGCATTTGGCTACAATGTCTTAGGGATTCCTGCTGCTTGTGGCGTGCTTCTACCAATTTGGGGAATTGTCCTAGAGCCTGCAGCGGCTGGTGCCTTAATGGCATTCAGTTCTGTGAGCGTTGTCACTAACTCCCTATTCCTACGTCGTGCCTACAAAAACTAATGGGATCGAGGCGTTTTGTCAGGATATCGATCGGTTTGATAGAAGTAAGAATTAAGCACAAGACTCAGAAAGGAGAAGAATGCATGAGACGGAGAGTTGTTTGACCAATTTCTCCCTGTCTTTTCGTTAGTTTCCTGACCCCATTCCCTATCTAAGTGTCTATCTATATCTAAGTGTCTAATTGTCTCAAAACCGACTCCCGATCTGACTGACACTAAAGGGATATGTCAAAATGGAGGGTGAACCATTTTCAAGACTAGGCACGAGTGAGGACAACCAGATATTTTCCCCCTCTTTAGATTCAGGGAAGGAGTTACTTGAGAGTCTGTCCGCTCTGCTCCACGAATACTGACGATCGTTTAGTGGAGAGATGCCCGGTTGATGGTCGGCGATCGGGGTAATTTTCTCAGGAGATAAGGAATGCTGGTTGAGAAGTGTGCCAATGTGAGTAAGCAAGAGCGTTTCCTTTGAACTAACTGCACTCTTTATCAAGATTTTTCGATGCCTGCACAATCACATCCAAATCATTTACTGATTATCGAAGATGACAAGGGGCGCAAAGAATTTCCCTTGGAAGAAGCCGTTTATTCGATCGGCAGAGACCCAAAGTCTGATATCCGTTTGTTCTCGCAGTTTGTCTCTCGCCGACACGCCACTTTAGTCCGACGACATCATGAGGACGGCAACCCTTATTACCAAATTGTCGATGGCAATCTCAAAGGTAAGCCCAGTGCGAACGGACTATTGATTAACGGTCGGAAAGTTCCATCCCACGATCTCAAAAACGAGGATGAGATCGTGTTTGGACCACAGGTGAGTGCGAAGTACTATCTGCTAGAGCGAGATACGCCTCCAACCGGACCGCTAGATGAGTTTGATATTACCTTGATTAGCCCTGGTATGATGGTCGGCGACTCCGAGGAATTTAATTCCAATTCTTAGGCGGGAAACATCGGTAACCCCAGGGGGAGCGGGAAATTATCCAGCAACGCTTTCTACTAATTGCCAATGACGATTTTCAGCAACTGCCTCCTGCACCAGTTCAAACATCTGGCGGCAATGGTTATCAACCTGAAGGGGCAGTTCTTCATTTTTGATGACAAAATTCATCCGCACTTCTTGAGCGGTGGCGGTTGATTTGTCAATCAGGACTTCTACCGTCACGAGTTTGGCAAAGGCAACACGACCAGGAATCTCCCTTGCCATGACGTAGTCACCAGTATCGTAGATAATGTCAAAGTTGCAGGATTGTAGAACCTCGATCAGCGATGGCTGAAGATAATCGAGGTCAACTGCAACGGTCAAGGAACAAGTATAACGAGCCATATATAACCCTGGACGTGAGATGGTTAGACCCTCTTATCATATCGAACCTCTGTTGAGGGTCATAACAGGGGCACATTGAAGATAGGCTGATATCTAACTGTTATCAGCTACCAGCATCTTAGCGGTTCATCCGGACAAAGATCATCAAAAAAATGTATCTTAAAGGCCTTGCAGGTGGGAGATTTTTTGTAACGAGGATTAAAGAATGCGCGGTAAGCTGATCGTGTTTGAAGGAGTGGAAGGCAGCGGTAAAACCACCCAACTACAGCGATGTTTAGATTGGCTGCAAGGAAGCGATCTACGGTCTATCGTTGGCGAAACGATCCCCTTGGCGCTGACGAGAGAACCGGGTGGAACGGCATTGGGTATAGGACTGCGTCGGCTTTTACTGGAGAGTAGCTCGTCACCGCTGGAAGACCGAGCAGAACTGTTAATGTATGCAGCCGATCGAGCGCAGCACGTCGAGGAATTCTTAAAACCCCAACTGGCAAGGGGTGCCATTATTTTATGCGATCGCTACACTGATTCTACCGTCGCTTACCAAGGTTACGGGCGGGGACTTGACTTGGCGTTAATCGAGCAGCTCAATCAGATTGCGACAGGTGGATTACAAAGTGACCTCACCCTCTGGTTAGATATTGATGCCGAAGTGGGGCTACAACGCGCAAAAAAGCGGGGAAGTGCCGATCGCATTGAACAAGCTGACTTAGACTTTCACCGACGAGTGCAGCAAGGATTTACTCAATTGGCGGCATGTCACCCCAATCGGATTGTCAGGATTGATGCCAGTAAGAGCGAACAAGAGGTGCATTTGGCAATTCAGGAAATTTTGCGTCAAAAGTTAAGTCCATGGTTCCAGACCCAATCGCCGCCCTCGTAGGGCAAAGACAAGCGATCGCATTATTGCAGGGCGCGATCGCTTCTAACCGCATTGCCCCTGCTTATCTGTTTGCCGGCCCTTCTGGTGTGGGGCGGAGTCTCGCGGCACGAGCATTTATCGAATTGTTGTTTTGTCAGGATGTTCCCCCCGAGCGGCACACCTCAATCCAAAAGCGTTTGCAGCAAGGGAACCATCCCGATTTACTCTGGGTAGAGCCAACTTACCTGCACAATGGCATGCGCTTATCGGCAAAAGAAGCCGCAGCTAAAAATCTTAAGCGCAAGGCACCTCCCCAAATTCGCTTAGAACAAATTCGCGAAATTGCCGAGTTTCTCAGCCGTTCTTCTCTTGAAGCATGGCGCAAGGTTGTAGTGCTAGAACAGGCAGAAACGATGGCCGAGGCAGCCGCGAATGGATTGCTCAAAACGCTGGAAGAACCGGGACAAGCAACATTGATTTTGATTGCCCCCAGCGTTGAGTCCTTGTTACCAACGTTAGTTTCTCGCTGCCAGCGAATTCCGTTCTATCGGTTGTCGCAACAAGATATGCAAACCGTGCTACAACAGACGAGTCACGAGGACGTACTCAATGAACCCTCCGTTTTAGCGCTAGCACAAGGCAGTCCTGGAGAAGCGATCGCAGCGTTTGACCAATTGCGATCGATCCCCGCACCATTACTCGCTCAAGTCACCAAGCTTCCCAAAACGCCGCGCAAAGCTCTCGAACTGGCAAAGGAAATTGACAAAACCCTCGATACTGAAGCGCAGTTGTGGTTGGTGGATTACCTGCAACACTGCTACTGGCAATACCAGCATCGCACCAGTATAATCGAACACCTAGAGCAAGCCCGAAAATATCTTTTAGCTTATACTCAACCCCGACTTGTTTGGGAGGTAACGCTGATAGAAATTATGAATTGTGAATTGTAGCAAAAGGCAGAAGGCTCCAGGGCTTTTATGCAGAAGGTTTATTACTAATACATGGTCGTTTGTGGCGTCAAAGAAAATCCTAACCTTTATGGCAACAGCTATATCAACGAGCAATTAAGTCAAAAGGAGAACGTCGCATCCACCGCTGTAGCGATTGCCATAAACGTTTTAGCGACTAAAGAATCAGGCTCAACGATTGGCATAGGTTGCCCTATATCGCCCCCTTGGCAAATGCGCGGATCGATGGGGATTTGTCCCAACAATAGCGCTTGCCATTCGGCTGCAACTTGTTCGCCTCCACCTTTGCCAAAAATATAGGTGGGTTCTCCACAATGCTGGCAGATTAAATAACTCATATTCTCGATAATCCCCAGCACTGGTACGCCAACTTGCCGAAACATATTAATACTGCGGCGAACATC
>DATNPT010000300.1:0-17666 GCA_036703075.1 Chroococcales cyanobacterium | reverse complement strand
TAGCGATTGCTTCTGCATAGCGTCCTAATTGCTTCAAGGCAATGCCACGAGAGTTCCAGGCTTGATACTTATCAGGTTTGATAGCTAATGCACGATCGTAACTAGCGATCGCTTCTTCATAGTGTCCTAATTGAACCAGTGCAATTCCTCGGTTATACCAAACTCCATCTTGGTCAGGTTGAATCTTAATCGCTTCATCATAACTAGCGATCGCTTCTTGATACTGTTCTAAATCAAATAGTGCATTGCCTCTACTATACCAAGCTACGTATTGGCTAGGTTGGATTTTAATCACCTGGTCATAGCATGCGATCGCTTCTTCACACTCATTGCCAACTAAAAATAAATGACCCTGTTCAAGCAGTAATTTGGCTTTTTGCTCTAATGTCTGATGATCTTCTTCCAAAAGTTCCTGAATTTCAAAAATTTTTCGATTTCGTTCTTGAATGCTCAGTTCCAGATACTTTTCATAGTCCCCTTCCAGAACAAGGCGGCTTGACTCTTGCTGCACTAGCTCCGGACTAGTAGCAAATTCCAGCACTCCAGAGCGCCAATCAAAAAAATCAGGAGCTCTACGTATGAAGTACTTGAGAGCATATTTAGGCAGGAGGAAGACAAAGCAAATGTTGAAGCTGTCGCGGAATCGTTCCCGCTGAAGGTTGAGATGACCTAAAATTCGGGGTATGGTGTCTTCTTTGTAATAGTCCCCTTGCCCACCAATCCCAGGTTTGATGTAATCAACGAGAGATTTTTCTATCCCCGTGATGAACAAAATATCAAGCTGGTCTTTGTTTGGGAGACTCTCAATAATTTCGTAGAGATTATCAATCTTGTCCTCTAAGGGCAGAATATCAATTCTTTTCTGAGGAATATCCTTCCGCACTCTGGCAATTAACCGTTCCCCTTGTGCTGGAGAACAGCGCACAAACAACAAACCAAACCCTCTTCTCCGCTTGAGGGCACGCACGAAAGCCTGATATTGTTCTTCTGATTCTGCCGGGGAATCTTGGCTCACATCGGTTTGGGTTTGGCTCATATGCACATCTTGCTGCAATATCGACCGGCCACCAGTCCGCCAGGGATTTAAATCCCTGGCTCATAGCCAAAGTCCTCTTTAGAGGACTAAATTAAAAAGCTTTTCAGTCCACTTTAGTGGACTTGAGCTATTAGCCCGGAAATTAATTTCCGGGCGGGTTTGGTGGCGAATCTGTGAATGGTGTAAGAGGTATTTTATAAGACTGTCCTACTTACTTAATCTTACCGATCGCCTCTCGAAACTCTTCAATATCCTTAATCAAGGGGTGGGCATCATGCCAACGCTGAATTTCCCCCTTGGAATCAACATAGCGATACTCCAGCAAACAGCGGTTAAACAATAAATTCCGATAGTCGAGGTCGTTAGGAATGCGCTGTGAAGCCGAAACTTCTGCTAGCTTCTCCCAGTCCTCCGCATCCACTGCGTTGCGATAGTTATTGCGGGCATTGGTCATCGCCCGTTGCACGGCATTGTCACAAATTGGCAGGTCATCCGTCCAGTCGAGTGCCGTTTGCATCAACTGCATCACCTCCCGCACATGACCCCCACTGGCTAGACACAACCGCTTAATAATTTTAGAGCCATCAAAAATATCAGTATCGAGGGAAGCCTCAGGGGCAAACTGGACAATCCGCTTGCCAATCAATTCCGTCAGCTTGCTCAACCCTGCTTCAGAGACGGAACCATCGAGAGTTCGCACCATAATCATGGGTAACACTTGGCAGTCTCCATAGTTATCCCGCACCAGTGTTGCTCGGTTCGAGTACACCATTGAGATCGGCACGGTATAGATAACATGACACTGCAACGCCCGAAGTTGCCCACATCGATCTAAAAAAATCTCATCATGATTGTTGCGTCCGTCTGCCCTTGCTACGGGTACAATCCGGTCTAAATTATCTGCAATGACAACTAATTTCGAGTCTTTTAACTTCGCCTTAGCTTCACCAATAAACTGATTGAGCGCATCAATCAGCGACTTCGTGTGAATGTCAATCTGTTCCCGAATCTTCTGCCGCGTACTGGGAACTGTCCTTAAATTTGCCGTCAGCTTAGCAAACTGAGCAATCTGCGTCTCGATCGCTAAGCTATCCAAAGATACCTCGGTTAGCGCCAAATCCTTCAACTCTTGCCACCGTCCCTTTAACCAATCCAGCAACGGCTTGGGACTCGCTTGATTTTTGAGTTCCTCCAAGATATGCCGCGTACAAGCTAGGAGAATATCGGTATACTGGGCATCTTCCGGGTCAATATCTTCTTGGTCAGCCGCAAAGTAAACCACAAAGCAGCCCTTTTCTTCGAGAAAGGCTTTGAGTCGCTTGAGTTCCGTTGACTTGCCTACCCCTCGATGTCCGGTGTAAAGCTGGCAGGTTGGCTGATGCGAGCGAATAATTTTCTTCCCCAACTCCCGGAACACATTCTCATCCCCCCGGACTTGCTGGCAGTCTACATAGACGGGGTCACCCGGTTCCAAGGGTCGAAATGGATCGAAGGCGTTGTAAATATCGGTAATTAAATCCTCGCTCACCAGCTTCCTCACTTAGGGTTGCACGGTATCATCGCCAATCATAGCCCTTGGTCATTTGATTGAGTCTTGGAATGCCCCCTAAATCCCCCAATTCTGGGGACTTTGAAAAGTTATTCTCCCCCCAGAATTTGGGGGGCTGGGGGGGCTAAGATTGACCTTTGGATGAGTCTTTATAAGTCTTGTGTGGGGTAGGCAAGATGGCTACCCCACAAGACAAGAAAAGTTCATTGTTATCTTCTTGTTGGATGGGTCATCAGTGCTGATGGGTGAAACCCCCAAAACCAAGTAGAATATCCCCAGCACGCTAATCAAGCTCCTGGCTGTGGTTTCCCGATCGCAAAAATCGTCGTGATGTTTAGCTTGGCGATGGGAACTGCCTTAGAGCATCAAACCAGTAATAGGAATAACGCTTTGGAGGGTGGGGAGAAAAAGAAAGACCGAATTTTACGTTCACCCCATCATACTACCTGGTGTTTTTAATGACTGGATCGGTGCGAAGCGCGATCGCATAAACAGGTAGCTTTCGGAGCAATCGTCCTCATGGCTATTCGATCTGCAACGCATTGGATTTCAAAAGTTTCTGGAAAAGTCCCGCTACGGACTATTCTCGTCGTTCCTTTCGTCATCCAAATCTTCGTAACCGTTGGGTTAACTGGGTGGCTTTCATTTCGCAACGGACAGAAAGCCGTAAATGACCTTGCCGCCAAACTGAGTCAAGAAGCGACCACACGAATTGAACAGCATGTCCACACCCTCACGGACGTTCCCCATTTGTTCTTAGCGATGAATGCGGCAGCTATTCGTACCGGAAATTTAAATATTGAAGATTTTCAGAGCGTCGAACGCTATTTCTGGCGACAGATTCACCTGAGTCCGTGGGTGCCGACACTTTACTACGGTGACGAAGAGGGGAATTTCATTCTGCTGAGACGCGGAAATCTCGACCAAAATCCCGACCAAGTCTATATTCGCAACCAGTCTACAGCACCTCTCCGGGAGGTTTATCGGCTGGATAGTCAGGGAAATCGAGCGGGTTTAATCCGAACCACCCAGTACGATCCTCGCATCCGACCTTGGTACAAAGCTGCCGTACAGGTTGGTAAACCGACTTGGTCTTCCATTTACCTGTTTACTGCCCCACGCGAACTCGGTATCACCCCAGTTTTACCCATCTATCGAGACAACGGTCGTCTCCGTGGGGTGCTTGCCGTTGATTTCACGCTTTCACAAATCAGCAATTATCTACGCAATTTAAAAATTAGTAAATCCGGACAAGCCTTTATCATCGAGCATTCTGGAGATATTGTTGCCAGTTCAGCCTCTGAATTACCCAACAAAGGAGAAGAACGCCTCAAGGCAATTAATAGCACTCAGCCTTTAATTCGCTCCGCCGCACGACATTTATTAAAACAATTTGGCAGCTTCGACAAGATTAAAAGCAATCAACAAGTTATCTATGAAGTTGATGGCAAGCGGGAACTGATGGAAGTGACGCCGATCCAAGACGGTCGAGGCTTAGATTGGCTGACTGTGGTAGTGATTCCTGAAGCCGATTTCATGGCAAGCATTAATGCGAATACGCGCACCACTATCCTGCTATGTCTCGCGGCCTTAGTCTTTGCTACCCTACTGGGCATCCTCACGTCTAAATGGATTGTGCGACCGATTGATGCGCTCAATACTGCCGCTAAAAAACTGTCTGATGGAGAATGGGAACAAGCCTTACCAATCGATCGCGCGGATGAAATTGGAGAACTTGCCAAATCCTTTAATAGCATGGCAAAGCAGTTGAGAGCATCCTTTGCGAGTTTGGAAGCCAAAAATGCCGACTTGCAACGCCTCGATCAACTCAAGGATGAGTTTTTGGCGAATACTTCCCATGAGTTACGCACTCCACTCAACGGCATTATTGGCATTGCTGAATCCTTAATGGATGGGGTTACAGGTTCATTACCGGATGAAACTCGCTACAATTTGAGCTTGGTCGTTTCCAGTGGTCGGCGTCTCGCCAACTTAGTTAATGATATTTTGGACTTTTCTAAGCTGAGAAACGAAACACTGGAACTACAAATCAAGCCTGTGGAAATGCGTGCGATCGCGTCTGTCGTGCTAACCCTCAGCCGACCGTTAATTGGTCAGAAAGATTTGCAATTAATTAACAGCATTTCGCCCGATTTACCCACCGTCAATGCCGATGAAAATCGCGTGCAACAAATTTTGCACAACTTAGTCGGTAATGCCATTAAATTTACCGATAGTGGCACGGTAGAAATTTCGGCCGAAGTCGTGGATGGAGCAGGAGGGCGCGGAGATTTTAGGGAAGAATTTCCTGCATCTTTTTCGCGATCGCAAATGCTGGCAATTAGCGTTAGTGACACAGGAATTGGCATTCCAGACGATAAATTAGACCGAATTTTTGAATCCTTTGAACAAGCCGATGGAACCATCGCTCGTCAATATGGCGGTACTGGGTTAGGATTAGCAATTACCAAAAAGCTCGTAGAGTTACACGGTGGAGAGATTGCCGTCCAGTCCATTGTTGGTACTGGCTCGCGCTTCACCTTTACCCTGCCACTGTCAGAAGGGATAGAGGTTGAAGGTTCGGAAGGATTGGATGATTTAACTCAATCTGGGAAGTTGCAGCCTACAGAGCAGCAACGGGTCACCCCACAACCTGCCAACCTGCAACCCCTCGACCTGCAACCCTTACCCTCCAATGGCTCTGTCAAAATCTTGATTGTGGATGATGAGCCAGTAAACCGTCAGGTATTCACAAACTATCTATCCCTCCACAACTACTCAATTAGGCAAGCCAGCAGTGGTTCCGAAGCCCTGTCCATTTTAGAAAGCGGCTTCAAACCGGACTTGATTTTGCTAGACGTAATGATGCCGCGCCTGACGGGTTATGAAGTCACGCGCAAAATCCGCGAAACGTGGCAAGCCATTGAGCTACCAATCGTGTTATTAAGTGCCAAAAATCAAGTTGCAGATTTGGTGGCGGGACTAGAAGCGGGAGCGAATGATTATCTGATCAAACCTATCTCGAAAGATGAACTGTTAGCTCGGATCAAAACCCACCTAAATCTACGACAACTGAAAACCGAGAACTTACGCCTTGCCACTGAATTAGAGCTAACCCGTCAGCTACAGCAGATGCTACTACCCAAAGAGGCTGAACTGCGTCAAATTCCAGGATTGGAAATTGCTGGCTTCATGGAACCGGCAGAGGAATTTGGCGGTGATTACTACGATATCCTCAGCCACAATGGATACTTGAAGATTGGCATCGGTGATGTGACCGGACACGGGCTGGAAAGTGGTGTGTTAATGATTATGGTACAAACCGCTGTACGCACTCTTCTCTCCCATGGGGAAACTGACCCGGTGAGGTTCTTGAATGTTCTCAATCGGACAATTTATGACAATGTGTTGCGAATGAATTCTGAAAAAAACCTCACCTTGTCGTTGCTGGACTATCAAAACGGGCATCTATATTTGAGCGGACAACATGAAGAGATGATTGTCGTGCGCTCTGAAGGTCGGGTAGAACGAATAGACACGATAGATTTAGGCTTTCCCATTGGATTGGAGGCAGATATTGCCGATTTTGTGGCTCAAACCAGCGTGCAACTGTATCCAGGAGATGTAGTTGTTTTGTACACCGATGGGATTACAGAAGCAGAAAATTTAGCAGGGGTGCAATACGGAATTGAGCGGCTGTGCGAGGTAGTTAGAGTCAACTGGCAGTACTCCGCCCAGGAAATTAAGCAAGCTGTGATTGCTGATTTGCGATCGCATATTGGCGAACAAAAAGTCTATGATGACATTACTTTAGTGGTGCTGAAACAAAAATAGTTACTTGTTATTAGTCACTAGTGATTACTTCAATAGCTAATGAGTAACGGATTAAGCCAGAACATGAGCATCCATCCTGATTTGATATGAGTGAGATATTCGGAGACTATAGTGACCAATTACCTGGGGGTCAGGAAGGTTTAACCATCGTATTTTCCCCGACCTCTGCCCCACTCCAGCAACGCTGGCGCACGAATGGATTATCGGCTGATTTCATGGCTGATTACTTTTCCACATTTTTTCCGGGTAGTGAAGGGGATACGACCGAAACAGATACAAAAGCCGAGATCAAGAGTGCTGTTAGTTTTATCGCCAATGAGTTATTGGAGAATGCCATGAAGTTTAATGATAAGACATCGCTGTTGCCAATCAGCCTGAGGCTGCAAATGCACAGTCAGCGACTCGTATTCATCGCCACAAACAGTATTCATCCCCAAGCGGTTGAAACGTTTCAAATATTTATTAAGGAGTTACTCGCTTGCGATCCCAGCGAATTGTATCTTCAACAGTTAGAACAAGATAGCGAAAGCGATAACGTCTCTGGCCTCGGTTTGCTGACAATGATGAATGACTATTTTGCCAAGCTCGGCTGGAAGTTTGAGACTGTCCAAACAGACCCCCCAGCGGTCGCCGTAACTACGATGGTGCACTTAAGCGTATAGTCCATTAACACTATCGAAGGAACTGTAACGTGATGGAGATCGAGACAGGAGATTACAGCGTCTGCTATAACCCAGATACGACAACCGTGAATTTTCAGGGTTCGCTCCGGCTCAGTGGTATAGACGAGTATGCACCAATCGTAAAGTTATTGAACGATTTAGCTGACTCTGAACCCCCTAAAATTACACTGAACTTGCGGAAGCTGGAGTTTCTTAATAGCTCAGGGATAAATATCTTATCTAAGTTTGTAATCAAGGTGCGTCAGAAAGGAACGATGCAGATGATCGTACAAGGCTCCAAAATTATCCCCTGGCAGGGAAAATCCTTAAAGAACTTACAACGTCTAATGCCCTCGTTGCAACTGGAGTTTGAATAGAAACTTATCAGGTGCATCGTTATACAGGTATTACACATAAAGTAATGGTTGTCAAGGCACAGAGCACCTTAAGACGATGCAAGTAGAACAACTATCCATCGAACAGCTCCGTTCAGAAATCGATAAGCTGCGGCAAGAAGTCAAAGATTTAAAACAGGATAAGACTGACCTGGAACTCTTGCTAGAAACGACGACTGCCCATGCTGACACGATTGCCGTGCAGTTGTACGAATCAAATCGCCAACTTCAAGCTGAAATTGTTGAACGTCAACGGGCTGAATCTGTACTACAAGCCTTGACACTAGAACTTCAGTCACTTGTGACGATTGTCAGTCGAGACAAAGCGGATCTAGAAATTCTATTAGAAACTACAACCGAGCACGGCGATACGGTTGAGGGTTTGCTGTTTGACAAGGCTGAGGAAGTCGTGCGGCAAAGTCAGAAGAGACTAGCTAAATTTCTCGATGCCGTACCTGTGGGTGTAGGCATACTCGAGGCCACCGGTCAACCTTGTTACAGTAATTCGAGAGCGCGACAGTTGCTGGGTCAAGAGGGAACGCTAGGAGCTTTAGCCCAAGAGTTGACCGAAACGTATCGCATCTGCATCGCTGGCACCGAACAACTCTATCCTCATGACCAATTGCCTGGAGTACGGGCATTAAGGGGAGAAAAGGCAACGCTGGATAATCTGGAAATCCACCAAGGCGATCGCATTATCCCGATTGAGGCTTGGGGAACGCCAATCTTTGATGAAAACGGTAAGATTGCTTATGCGATCGTTGCTTTTCAAGATATCACCGAACGGAAACAGGCAGAAGCCGAAAGTCGAAAGTTCACTCAAGAACTTTATGAACTCAACGAAGCCTACGAACGCTTTGTTCCTCGTCAGTTTCTTCAGTATTTAAACAAAGATAGTATCGTCGATGTCCAATTAGGCGATCACGTTCAGCAAGAAATGTCGGTGCTATTTGCCGATATTCGCGACTTTACCTCCCTCTCCGAACAACTAACTCCCCAAGAAAATTTCCAATTTATCAATGCGTTCTTCTCGCGCATGGAACCAGCAGTCATTGAAAATCAAGGATTTATCGATAAGTACATCGGGGATGAGATTATGGCGTTGTTTAGTGGCGGTGCCGATAATGCCGTGAGAGCAGGCATTGCCATGCAGCATCGATTAGCTGACTATAATGTTCATCGTATGCGATCGGGATATAAACCGATCAAAATGGGGATTGGCATCAATACAGGTTCTTTGATGCTAGGTACCGTTGGCGGCTTATCCCGGATGGATAGCACGGTGATTAGTGATGCTGTCAACTTAGGCTCTCGCTTAGAACGACTGACGAAAAGTTATGGGGTTTCGATGATCGTTTCTCACCACACATTCTTACAGTTAGACGATCCGACGGAGTACGCCTTTCGCGTGATTGACCGAGTTCGAGTCAGGGGAAAATTAAAAGCGGTCAGTGTCTATGAACTATTTGATGCCGAACCCCCTGAGCTTCGCGAGGGTAAGCTCGCCACCAAACGAGAATTTGAACAAGCTGTCTTGCTTTATAACCAAAATCATTTGGCAGAAGCGGCGGCTCTATTTGAACATTGTCTGCTGCTCAATCCAAACGATACGGTAGCTCAAATTTATCGACTGCGCTGTCAGCCCCATATTTCTGGAAAATAGCACTCAGGAGAGATAGGTTGTTTGCCGTGTAGGTCGTAAGAGTAGTACTATTATAGATTGTGTCATTCTTAAAATTAGTCAATGCCTAAACTAAAAACTCGCAGAGCAGCGGCAAAGCGGTTTCGAGCCACGGGAAGTGGTAAGATTGTGCGCCGCAAAGCTTATAAAAACCACCTACTAGAGCACAAAACCACGGCTCGCAAGCATCGCTTGTCTAAGTTGGTTTTAGTGAACGAGCGCGATGCTGAAAACGTGAAGCTAATGCTGCCTTATCTATAGGAATTTGGGATTGACAGAACGTGAAGTGCAACGAGTGCTGTTGCTCTTTAGTGTACGTAAACTCCCAAAGCCAAACGACTAATCTTTAACCACCGATCGCCATTCAAACGCCATGACAAGGGTAAAACGCGGTAACGTCGCCCGCAAACGACGCAAAAAAATTCTAAAACTCGCTAAAGGGTTTCGAGGTTCGCACTCGAAACTGTTTCGCACAGCGAATCAACAGGTAATGAAGGCGCTACGAAACGCCTATCGCGATCGCAAAAAGCGCAAGCGCGACTTCCGCCGCCTCTGGATTACTCGCATCAATGCAGCAGCGCGTCAAAATGGCGTTAGCTACAGTCAGCTAATGGGTTTGATGAAAAAATCGAACATCGAGCTAAATCGCAAGATGCTAGCACAATTAGCTGTACTCGATCCTTCCAGCTTTACCAAAGTGGTGGAATTAGCTAATCAAGCTAGGAAATGAGTAAATGATGAATGATGAATTATGAATGCTGAATTATGAATTAATTAAGCCCACATATAACAGGGAAAGAGATTTTAACTGCTTCCTTGGTGAATACCACTAAAAATTTTAGTGGGGGCTTAAATTCATATCTAAATTGTTCATCATTCATAATTCAGAATTCTTGGTAATGGGTAATTTGGATCGAGGCTTCCCATTTCCCGTTTCTCACCTGTAGTGATGGTTCAAAGTGCGGAATGTGGATTAACCGCAGGTTCTTTGGCTGGAGTCTGGCGATTGGGTTGGTAGCGACACCGTTTGTAGCACCAGTTCCCGTTTACAGCGCGGAGTTGAAAGCGATCGAGCAGCGCGGAAAGTTGATTGTTGCGGTAAAGGACAATCTGCATCCTTTGGGATTTCGTGATGCGGCTGGCAACCTACAAGGATTGGAAATTGATATCGCCAAACGTCTGGCTGAAGAGCTGTTAGGAAAACCCAATGCACTTATTTTGCAGCCGGTGAACAATGTTGACCGGCTAAATGTTGTATTAGACGATAAAGTTGACCTGACGATCGCGCGAGTGACACGAACCACATCTCGATTGCGGGTAGTAGACTTCAGCCGCCCCTACTACATGGATGGTACGGGTATCGTCACTAAAAATAGTGCGATCGCAAAATTGAGCGACTTAGCAACGGGACGCATTGCGGTACTCAATGGCTCTAGTACAATCCCTGTGGTGAAGTATGCTTTACCTAACGCGAAGTTGGTGGGAGTGAAGTCGTATGAAGAGGCGCGATTGCTTTTAGAGCAGAGTGGTGCCAGTGCCTTTGCCGCCGATAACAGCGTCTTAGCTGGCTGGGTACAGGACTATCCTCACTATCGCATGTTGCCCGTGCGTCTTGCGGGTGAAGGATTGTGTATTGTGATGCCCAAAGGAGTACAATATGCGCCCCTGCGGCAGAAAGTCAACGAAGCTCTTGCCCGTTGGCAAGCGTCCGGTTGGTTAGCCCAACGGATTGCCGCTTGGGGTTTACCATAAGAAAAGATAAAAATCCCTATAGTTTCTCGCAACCATGGAGACTCAACTTCCCTATATTTACTTGTTGGTATTGCTGGTGCTGCTGGGCAGTGCGGCATGGGCAATTATCCGTCAAGTCCTCAAAACTCGCAAAGTTGAAAGCTCTCTCTCTCGGCTAGAAAGAAAGCTTAAGAAAGAGCGGGGAACGGTTCAAGAGTATTACGAATTGGGTAGTATATATCTCGATAAAAAGATGTTTGCCCAAGCGATCGTTCTGCTACAAAAATCGTTAAAAGGTTCCGACTCTGAACAAGAAAGCGTTGCCCCCGTTCACAACGCACTAGGTTTTGCCTACTTTGCCCAAGAACAGTACGATAGAGCAATTCGCGAGTACAAAGAAGCTTTAAAGCAAAATCCCGGCTATGTCACAGCACTCAATAATCTGGGGCTAGCTTACGAACGTAAGAAGCTAACCGCTCAAGCCTTAGAAACTTACGAAGAAGCATTGAAGCACGAACCGAATAATTCAACGGCGAAACGCCGCGCAGAGTCCCTGCGAAAACGCCTGGTACCATCGTCCTGACATCAATCAATTAGGTTCGCTAGCCGTTGGAGCAATCGGATGAGAAGGACACTCTTGAGGGTGTCCTTTTTTACTAAGGAAACTACACTAATGAAATAAGCAAAATAATTTGACAGTAATTTATGAAACCCACATTTAAGAACACGATCGCGTGGCAACAGGCTGAACTGCTGATGCAACCAGCTTTAATCCGTATCGTGGATCAGGTGCGGAAACAGGTTGAAGAGACGAATTGGAAAGCCATTTACAGGGATGTTCAGACTCCAATACCCGGCTATGAGCTGTGCTTAGAACACAATAGTGCGTCAGTCTGTGTTGATTTGTGGGAGCTATGTTATCAAGTCTGTTTTCTCAATTACTATCCCACACATACCGAACAGGAAAGCCAAGAGGTTGAGATCGATACCAGCTTAATCGATGAAACAGGTGATGTAGATTGGCAATGTTTAGATACTAAGGCACAACAGTTAGTCAAACAAGTTTTTGATAGCTTGCCTACTAATTAATAAAGATATCTTACTGATACCAGAGGCTTTGTTTATTAACATGAACTTACGCCTCTGGTCAATAAAGGAATGAACTATAATTTCAATTTATAGCTATTGAGAAAACGTCATTTTGAAACCGGATTAAAACTCCAGTCGCGCCAAACCTGTTTTGCAAAACTGGTACATTAGGTGAGTTAGAACAAACTCCACTCAAATTCTCGATCGCACGATAATCAACAACCAAAATGATTCAAGAATTGCGAGACGCACAAGCATCTGCTGGAGCGACGTTTGATTCTATAGCAGACGAAACGGTTGCAGCGAGTTTTGGTAACGATGCTGCTGCAATTCAGGCGGCACACCAAGCAGTTGCTCTAGTTGACTTATCTCATTGGGGACGACTGAAAATCTCCGGCGGCGATCGCCTACGCTACTTACACAACCAAAGCACCAATGACATCGAGCGGCTCAAACCCAGCCAGGGTTGTGACACGGTTTTTGTCACCTCGACGGCTCGCACGATTGACTTAGCTACGGTTTATGTGACAGAAGACGCTTTGCTCGTGCTAGTCTCTCCCAATCGCCGTCAGCCGCTGATGGAGTGGCTAGATCGATATATTTTTCCAATGGATAAGGTGGAATTAAAGGATGTATCCCGCGAGTATGCCACCTTCTGCTTAATTGGACCGGGCAGTGACGCCGTGCTGCAAAATTTGAGTGATGAGATGCCGGTTGAGGACACCTATGCCAGTCACCAAGAGTTAGCGTTAGATGGTGTGAGCGTGCGCGTGGCAGTAGGTAATGGCTTGGCATTACCAGGATATACAATTATCGTCCCTGCCGCCAAGGCAGCAAAGTTGTGGCAGGTGCTGGCAGAATCTGGAGCTATCCCCATGGGCGATCGCGTTTGGGAACAGTTGCGTATCGAACAAGGGCGTCCTGCTTGCGATCGCGAATTGACAGAAGACTACAATCCGCTAGAAGCTGGTTTATGGCAGACCATCTCCCTTACCAAAGGCTGTTATATCGGTCAGGAAACGATTGCCCGGTTAAATACCTACAAAGGCGTCAAGCAACAACTCTGGGGTATTCGCCTCAAAGCCCCCGTTGAGCCAGATGCTGTCGTGATGGTAGGAGACGAAAAAGTTGGCAAGCTCACCAGTTTTACCCAAACCGAACAAGGCCCATTCGGACTTGCCTATATCCGTACAAAAGCTGGGGGCAAAGGTTTAAATGTACAAGTTGGAGACACAGAAGGTGAAGTTGTGGAGGTTCCCTTTGTAACGCACGAGTATCCCATTTAACTCTTTTCCTGCTGAGATGGCTTAATGGGAATCTCAATCGTAAACTGAGTGCCTTGTCCCGGTACAGAAAAGCATTGCAATACCCCACCATGCTTTTCAACCACAATTTGGTAACTAATTGATAACCCTAAACCCGTTCCTTTGCCTAAAGGTTTTGTTGTAAAAAATGGATTAAACAACCTTTGCTGTACCGCCTCGGTCATCCCCGCCCCGTTATCTGTAATAGTAATGCTTACCCAGTCGTTCCCTTTAGCTTCGGTGCGAATTTGAAGATAAGGTAAGGGGCAAGCGGAAAGCGGCATAATCTTAGCCGTGATATTTTGACGCTCTTCCAGAGCATCGATCGCATTGCTAATTAAGTTCATGAAGACTTGATTGAGTTGCCCTGCATAACACTCCACCAGGGGTAACTCGCTGTACTCTTTGGTGACTTGAATATCCGGTTGTCCTCCCTTGGCTTTCAAGCGATTCTGCAAAATCATCAGAGTATTATCAATCCCTTCATGGATGTCTACTGGCTTCATGTCGGCTTCATCATGCCGGGAAAAATTTCGCAGCGACAGGACAATTTGATTAATCCGGTCAGCCCCCACTTGCATAGACTTGAATAGCTTCGGTAAGTCCTGCATCAGAAACTCAAGGTCAATATTCTGCTGAGATTGAATGTCCTGAACCAGTTTAGGCTCGTGGAGCTGGTAAAGTTCCACAAGAGTCAGCAAGTCCTGGATATACTCGCAAGCGTAGTTGATGTTACCCGTGATGAAGTTGACGGGATTATTAATTTCATGAGCCACACCCGCAACTAACTGACCTAAACTGGACATTTTTTCCGTCTGTACTAGCTGAGCTTGCGTGCGTTGCAAATCTTGGAGGGCTTGTTCGAGTTCCGCTGCTTTGCTGTTGGCTAACGCTTCGGAGTCCTGTAAAGCCAAATTCTGCTGTGCTAGTTTTGCTGCCGTACATTTTTCCTGTTCGAGCAGGTGAGCTTGAGCCAATGCAATGCCGACTTGAGCGGCAACGGCTTCTAGAAGTTCGATTTCACTGTCTTGCCAATTGCGGTAGGAATCGCACTGATGTAACCCTAGGACGCCATTTGGTTGACCCTGATATGAGGTGCGAACCGTTAACATGGATTTGATGTCCATGGCATAAAACAGGTGCAGATTCGTTTCTAGTAGCGGTTCGGCGCACACGTCACTGGATGCGATCGCGCGATCGGTGGCTAACACCTGCTGAGTATGAAAGTTCCCAGCCACAGGGATGTCAAACGGCTCGATCGAGGAATTCCCCGGTTCTAAATATTCCGCCGCCAGACACAGCTTTGGTTGTGGTTCGTCTTCATAGACATAGATCATGCAGCGATTGACCAACAGCGCTTTGCCAACTTGTGTCACGGTTGTTTGGAAAATGTGCTGGAGGTCGAGAGACGAGCGAATCTCAGTTGTGATTTGCTTGAGTAACTCGGCACGATGGTAAGAACGCTGTAGCTCTGCTTCTGCCTGCTTGCGTTCTGTAATATCCGTATGAATGGCAATCGTACCCACAATCTCGCCACTAATATCCTTAATCGCATCGGTTCGCAGGGCAATTTGTCGGATTGCACCACGGCGAGAGCGCATCTCGACTTCCCCTTGCCAAGAATGACCGCTAACCGCAATGGCAAACACTTCGTGCATGATTTTTGGATCGCAAAAGAGAATGGCGGCTCCCCCATCTGCGTTCAGTTGCCCCATCGTATAATCAAACATCTGACAAAATGCCGGATTGAGGTAGGTGAGTTTCGACCCCATCGTGTCGGCAATACAAATGGCGTCACTGGCATTCTCAACCGCTTTGCTAATGCGTAAAAGTTCCGCTTCGATCTGCTTGGCGATCGTGATATCCTCAACCATCGCGACCACAAACAGCGGACATCCCGCCTTATCCCGCACTAGGGAAACCGTTAAGCGTCCCCAAACCAAGCGTCCCTCTTTGTGAAAGTAACGCTTCTCCATCTGATAAGAAGGTATGGAACCTGCGAGCATTTGCTCGTACAAGTGGGCGTCGGTTGCAATATCTTCAGGATGGGTGATTGTGCGATGGCGTAGCTCATCATCGGTATACCCGAACATCTTATGCAAAGCGGGGTTGCAGGTGAGGAGCATGCCTCTGGGGTCGCTCAGGGCAATTCCTAACGCCGAGCCTTCAAAGATAGCCCTAAACCGCACCTCGCTTTGCCGCAACGCCTCCTGAACTTTGAATCGCTCTGTCACATCGCGAGAATTGATCACAATGCCACCCACCGCTTCATCGGTGAGGAGGTTGGTACCAGAAGCTTCTAAAAATCTCCATGACCCGTCTTTACATTGGAATCGCAATACTACAGGGGGTAAGGTAACGCTTGCTCCTGCTGTTAACAACTTTCTCATCGCTTTCCTCATGGCTTTATGCTCTTGAGGGTCGATGTAGTGTAGGACGGGCTGTCCGACTAATTCTTCCGGTGAGTATCCTAGGATGCGTTCGAGGGAAGGACTTTCATAAAGAATGATGCCGTCGGCAGAGAGAATAGTAATCAGATCGGATGAGTTTTGAATTAGCGATCGCCATTTCGCCTCACTCCGTGCTAGGGCAGCTTCTGCCTGCCGACGCCCCCTAAGATCGCGGGAAATGGTTGAGATAAACTCTACCTCACCACTGGCCAATTTGTGGGAGCGAATCACTTGCAAAACGGGAATAATCTTACCCTCGCACTGCTGCCAAATCATTTCCCCGCTCCACATGCCGTCCCGAATCGCGGCCTGCACGCCTTCCCCGGTAATGAGTTGCTGCATCGAGAGCATTGAACTCGTT
Source organism: Chroococcales cyanobacterium (assembly GCA_036703075.1). Lineage (GTDB taxonomy): Bacteria > Cyanobacteriota > Cyanobacteriia > Cyanobacteriales > Coleofasciculaceae > DATNPC01. The sequence continues at coordinate 1,574 of DATNPT010000300.1, read as the reverse complement.
GAGGGTAAAGCCGTGGCTACGCCTTCCGGTTGGCTACCGAACATCGTCCGTGCCGTGCGGTTGAGGTAAAGGGGTTCTCCGCTAGGATCTACAATTCCCACTGCATCCGTGGTTCCTTCCAAGAGAGTGGTGAGGCTGGATGCAAATACCTCTGCGTGTTCCCGTTGTTGCATCTCCACGCTGAGCTTTTGGGTCACTTGTTCGAGAGCGGTTGTTTGTTCCTGCAATCGTGCTTCTAGGGCTTGATTATCCTTTTGTAGGGCAGTGACAATTTGCTTATTCTGGGTAATATCTTTGGCGATACGCTCTAGGCGTATGGCTTTGCCTTTGGCATCGCAGATAAGTCGAGTGCGATCGCGCAACCAGCGAATTTCACCTGTAGGACGTAAAATTCGGTATTCTACGTCGTAGCTGCCGGTTTCATTCAGCGTCTGCATTGCGAGTCGGACGCGATCGCGATCCTCGGAGTGAATGACTTCTAGCCAAAGGTCGGGTTGCTCGAAAAACTCTTGCTGGGAACGCCCGTAAACTTCCTCTGCCGATTGGTTGAGGTAAATCAGCTCGAACGGTTCGACGGTTGCTGACCAAACAACATCGTCCAGGAAATTGAGCAGGCTGTTGAATGGTGGTTCTTTTTTACGTCGTGCAGCTTGGGAACGCGGATGAGTGTGCTGCTTGTGACGCTCAGACCCCTTGTTTTGCATATCTCGCGTAATGTCCCAGCAAAATCCAGTTATCTTGATAGGATGGAAATCTTCGTCGCGATCGACTTTGATTTGGCTTGCCAACCACCGAATACTCCCATCAGGGCAGTAGATGCAAAACTCCACTTTATGGTCGGACTGTTCTTTCAGGGTAAGGGCGAGCGATCGAACAACTAACCGGCGGTCTGCTCGAACAATTCGCTTAAGCAAACCCTTATACGTTTTAACCAATGTACCTGGGGTTACGCCAAACAACCGCTCAACAATTTCAGACCAGGCAACTTGACCAGTTAAGAGGTTCCACTCCCACATGCCAATATTAGTGACTTCCAGCACTTGCTTCAGGCGGGAGTCACTTTTGTCCAAATGTTGCATACATAAAGTGTAACGATATTTGAATTTTGCTGAGGGCATTGGATTGCTACGCGACTCAGCCAAACCGAGCGGGGTTTGGCTAGCTCTACCCCGAGCCTGGATCAACCTTCCTCATCGTTGCACCCATTGGGTTGTATCCTCATCCTTCACGTCCAGTCAGGATACTTAAGGTTGCCGTTCGGGCTTATGATACTTAGGGTAAAGCATACATGAAACAGGATGCCCGCCTTGTAGGTGTCGTTCGATCACCGCAGGCACTTCGCTGGGATGAACTCTGCAATACCAAATTTGTTCGGGTGTCACGAGTACCATTGGACCGTTGCCGCATTCTCCCAGACAACTACTACCCACTACGGTGATATCAGTCACTGACAAGTTTTGAAATGCTGCCAGTACAGATGCTGCTCCTTGCTTGCGACAGGTACGGTTTTGACAGATGAGTACCTGTCTCGAAGAATTTAAACCTTTGACCATAATTTAGACATGTATAGCTCT
>DATNPT010000436.1:0-13833 GCA_036703075.1 Chroococcales cyanobacterium | reverse complement strand
GCTTGCTTTTGGACGTGAGCGATTAGGGGCTGGCAGTCCCAAGGAACGGGTTCTGTCTCGTAGAATCGTTTCCAAGCGCGGATGAAGGGCCCAATCAACCAACTCCAAACGATTCCCTGATGATAGGCCTTGTCACGCTGTAAGCGATCGCCGCTATAGTACCCCACATAATTGGGGTCAGCGGGGTCGAGACTGCGTAAACCGTAAGGCGTGAGGAGGCGATGGCGTGCTACCTGCAAAACCCGTTGTCCTTGCTCTTTCGGGAATCCGCAATGATGCAGGGAGAGCGCTAAAACGGCATTAGGGCGAATCCGAGCATCTCGTCGATCGTCCGGCTCCAACGTATCGTATAAGTAATTCCGGTCAGGATTCCAAAATTTTTGCAACGATGCCTTGACTTTTTGTGCCTGTTGAGAGTAATGCTGGGCTTGGTGCGAAAGACGCATGCGCTCTGCACTCCGCAGCAGAGCTTGGTTGTGACTTATCTCCTCTGTTACCAGTTTTTCCGTCCACTGACAAATCCAACACAATGCCGAATACCAAAGAGCGTTAATTTCTACAGGTTTGCCCTGGCGTGGTGTTATCGGCTCGCCGTCAAGCACAACATCCATCCAGGTGAGCGCGACATGGGGAGCCTCCCAAGTTAGTAGTCCATCAGCAGCATCTACGCGGATATTGTAAATAGTTCCGGCCATGAAGGCTTTATAGATTTTCCGCACTGAGGGGTATTCCTGAATTAAAAAGTCCCAATCCTGTGTGGTTTCCAGGTAAAGCCCCAAGATTTCAATCCACCAGAGCGCCGCATCAATGCTGTTATAAATTGGCTCGGTACCCGCATCAGGAAAGGTATTTGGAATCAATCCATTACGGCAATAACTGCCAAAGGTTTTGAGTAATCCTTTCGCCTCTGCAAACCGCCCAGTTGTCAACGTTAGTCCGGGTATGGCAATCAGCGTGTCGCGACCCCAGTCGTTGAACCAAGGATAACCGGCAATAACGGTTGGGCCAGAAATCGAGGCGCGATAGGCAATAAATTGGTCGCTGGCTCGCAATAGCTGACGCCAAATGGTTTCGCGATCGCTTTTTACCGCCACTGGTATCTGAGCATACATCTGACTGAGCCGTGCTTGCTCTTGTCGCACTGCTTCTTCAAAGGAATTAGGATTGAGTTCGGGTTGCGTCGATTCAGGCCATCCTACCCTCGCTTCTAGAGTGACGGTTTCTCCTGGATTTAAAACGACGGTTAAGTAACCAGGGCTGTAGAGGTCTTCCTTGTCACCTAATCCTCGTCGATTTTCTTCGGGATAGTAATAATTCCAGTACCAAACTCCCTCAGGTTGATACTCTCCCTGACTCCAACCTAACTGCCACGTTACCCCAGCTTGAGCCGCACGAATTCCTTGAAGATAGATGCGTTGATGTCCTAGGAGTTGAGAGAACTGTAATCCTTCATCGGCTGATTGCTGGTGGTGAAAATCGCGATCTGTAATTATCGGGCGTAGTCTCAGTGTCGCTACTTCACTCCCTTCATACCGATACTGAATCAAGATGCGGTTAGAGAATTGAGGTGGCTGTTTGACCGTTGAGTGATTCCCACTCCCAACTCCCCACTCTCCACTCTCCACCAAGCCGTAGGGCATCACCAATTGTCGTGTCAGTTGCCAGCCTTCGTTCCCCCAAATCCAACTCGGCACGGGTTCTAATTCAAACGAGCGCAGTAACTGGTAACCTAAAGGTTCGATTTTACTGCCACCAGTCCAAAAATTCGTCGAAAGAGCCCAGACGTTTCCGGATACGTCCAAGCTGGCATCAAGATGAGAGAGCAATAGGGTCCGGCGTCCCGGTGGCTCTAGGGCGGCGATCAACCATCCGTGATACGTGCGAGTCCGAGCATCACAAATTGTGCCGCTCGCAAAAGAGCCCAAGCCATTGGTCAGCAACCACTCCCTTGTGTCTAAATCCTTCACAGCGATTTCGCACCTGTATTACCCTGTATGCTCAGTCTACGGTTTTCTCCCTAATTTTTCTCCTCACTCAGACGCGATCGCTTTATCAACTTTCGTTGAAGAGTCATTGGATTGTACGATCCGGAACTGGCGGATTGAAGGAGAAAAGACTGATTGGAGCTAGAGCGCTGCCTCTACTCAAAATCGTTATGACTATGATATAGTTGTAACAGTTCGTAAATAAGCAGTTTCCAGTAGAACGGGGCAAGTTGCAAGAACTTGACCGGCGAACTATAGCGAACATATACGCCAAAAAATTCAAGGAGAATGATTCTATGACCACTGAAGGATGTCTGCGGGTAGGCCAACAAGCCCCTGATTTCACTGCAACGGCTGTAGTCGATCAAGAATTCAAGACGATTAAATTGTCTGATTATAGAGGTCAGTACGTCGTCCTGTTTTTCTACCCCCTTGACTTCACATTTGTCTGCCCTACAGAAATCACAGCATTTAGCGATCGCCACGAAGAGTTTAAAGCGCTGAACACCGAAATTCTCGGTGTCTCTGTTGACAGTGAATTCTCTCACCTGGCCTGGATTCAGACTGACCGCAAATCTGGTGGTGTTGGCGATCTGAACTATCCTTTGGTCTCTGATATCAAGAAAGAAATCAGCACCGCTTACAATGTCCTCGATCCGGATGCCGGTGTCGCGCTGCGCGGTCTGTTTATCATCGACAAAGATGGTGTGATTCAGCACGCCACCATCAACAACCTGTCCTTCGGTCGTAACGTTGACGAAACCCTACGGACTCTTCAAGCGATTCAATACGTTCAGTCACACCCAGACGAAGTCTGCCCAGCCGGTTGGCAACCCGGTGACAAGACGATGGTTCCTGACCCCGTCAAGTCGAAGGTTTTCTTCGCCGCTGTTTAGATCGACAGTTGACCTGTGAGTCGATTGCAAACCACAAAATTGCTGACGTTGAATTGTCCTGATACTTAATCTAGGGGATTGAGACAACTGATGTAAAATCAATCGATCCACACCCTAAAAATGCGTCAGTTTTACACTTAGAGATACGCCCCAACGCTGCCTTGAGATTTATTAGTTCAAGCGTGTTGGGGCTAATCTCATATCAGGCTACATGCCTTAACTCAGAGCAGACAAAAGGGAGAACAACGACAAACAAAGGTTCGATTAAGGTGATTAAAGACAGCTAAAGTGGAGATGATATGGGACTTATCTTGGAGGATTCACTAATCTATGCTGACTTCAACAGACTTTAGCGGTCTACTCAACGAGCGATTCTTCCGCAATTTTTTTCCAGTACCCGCCACTAATACTTTAAAACTCGGACAACCCACTCCTGACTTCGAGCTACCTGATATTACTAATAACCGTCAGGTGCGGCTTTCCAATTACCGGGGCAAGCAGCCTGTTGTTCTCGCTTTTACTCGCATCTTCACGGAAAAGCAATACTGCCCTTTTTGCTATCCTCACATCAAAGCGATGAATGAGAACTACGATCGCTTTACCGAAAAAGGAGTTGAGGTACTAATGATTACCAGTACTGACACCCAGCAAAGCCAACAGGTTGTTAGAGACCTCAATTTAAAGATACCCTTACTCAGCAACCCCAAGTGCGGAATTTTTCAAGCCTATCAAGTCGGTCAAGCCTTGGGTGCGCCACTACCTGCTCAGTTTCTCCTCGATAGCCAAGGGAAACTTCGCTTTAAACATCTCTTTTCGTTTTTGTCTTCCAATGCTGAGATAGAGACTTTGTTAAACGCGATCGATCAACTATGAACCCAGCAAGGACATGCGCTTGGGAGTCATACAAAAATCATGCCGAGCTGTCTAATTCGGGTGTGCTGTCAGTAGTCTTCCCTTCGGGACGCTTCGCGAACAACCGCGCTTCCTATGCCGGAAGTAGTTCCCGAATCCCGTGTCGGTTAGTTGTCGGTGGTTAGTTACAACGGATAATTGGCAAAAAACTCAGCTCTAAAATGGCGACTTTATTTTTGAACAACGCCTTGGATTAGCTCGGTGATTAGTTTATTGTTATCACCATCAAATATTTGGCTGCATCCTACCGAGTAGCGCCGGAATTTTTAAGAGGAGTCGATTACATGGATGAAACAATCAAGATTCGCTCAGTCGATCGAAGTGAATGGAGTACCCTTCTCCAAGGCTTTCAACCCGATAACGTTAAGCAGCTATTAGCAGTCTATGGTCCTGATGGACTAGTAATCGGTAGTATCTGTGAGTCGATGGATGAGAAGTACTATATCAATGGTCAACCTAATGTTAACTATGCTTCTCTACAGGCAGCAGCAGGGGCACTGATTAAGGGCAAAAGCTGAGATTAGTTTAAAGACGCGCCTACCACAGGATAAGCGTAGCGCTGTTGGCGCGTCTGTACATTAGTTGTTAGATTCAGATTTACGCCAATTGGCTTTAGCCCTGTGTAAATACTTTTTAGCATTTAGGTTTACTAGCCACTAACAACTAACAACTAAGTCTAAAGCTTCACTTGGGAAAGATGGCTGCGGGGATTAAAACTGCGGATATTACGAATTTTTTCGTAGTATTCTCGCTCAGTTTGAGTCAGTTCTTTTGGGGTAGCAATGACGATTCGCACGAGTTGGTCGCTTCGACCACCTTTGGGTCGCGGCCAGCCTTTACCCCGCAACCGTAACGATTGACCGGAACGGATACCCGCAGGAACGTTGACCTTTACCGCTCCATCGGGTGTTGGTACTTCAATCGATGCCCCCAAAACAGCTTCATCAGGTGCTACTGCCACTTCACACATGAGATTGTCTCCATCGAACTGGAAGAACGAGTGGGGCTTGAGTTCTACCGTTAAGTACAAATCGCCCCGTTGCTGGTTATAGGGGTTGGGTTGACCCTTGCCTCGCACCCGAATCCGACTTCCAGCTTTTGCACCAGGGGGAATCCGAACATCAATCACTTCATTTCCTAAGTTCAGACGCTTCTGGACTCCGTGGAATGCTTCAGACCAAGTGAGGGTAAGGGTTGCTTCTCGATCTGTACTAGCACTGCTGGTAGTGCTGCTATCGAAGCCTGAAACATCACCAAAGCCTCCAAAGTCGCTAAAGCCAGTGCCTCCAGTACTAGTACGGTAGCTGTAACTCCGACGAGGTCCCCCAGCAGCACCCGTGCTAAAGCGACCTAGTAACTCATTAATAAACTCATCAAAACTACCGTACTGGCTAAAGTCAAAGCCGCCGACATCAACACCAGCTCCACCACCCGCACCCGGCCAAGTCTGTCCTGCTTGCTTCCAATACTGACCAAATTGATCGTATTTTTTGCGTTTGTCTGGGTCGGATAGCACTTCGTAGGCTTCGCTCACTTCCTTAAAGCGAGCCTCTGCTTGTTTATCACCAGGATTCAGGTCTGGGTGATACTTCCGTGCGAGACGGCGATAGGTCTTTTTAATTTCGTCTGCACTGGCGGTTTTGCTTACTCCTAAGATTGAGTAATAGTCTTTGAAGTCGGTCGCAGCCATGAAAGGAAGTCTCCTCTACCTTAGCGATTTAGTTTAAATTTTGTTCTATGCTGCCTGCAACTGCGGCTGCAAGCATGTCCCTGTCCCAGTCTTAACGTTTCAAGTGTGTTTTCAGTACTGCTTGCCCTGGCAACGGTAGGCAGTCAACTGAAAAATTGTCAAGATGGGCAATCGTTACACTTACCTCAAAGCTAGGGTAGCAAAGCCATCAAGTGGAGTGAGTTCGGTTCTTCCTCAAAAGTGCGATCGCAATTTCCGTACTTCCATAGGAATAGCAGATGCAGCGCTCTTGTCCAGCTTGCAAAGACGGTGAGGCGTCCCGCCGCGAGGAGTGCATTGACCAAATGACCTCCTCGGAATCTTGACGCTCTTGAGTGAGATCGCGTTCCAGACCTAAATCATAAATTAGAAATTATGAATGCTGAATCAGATAGAAGTTTTAGAATTCATCTTGCTCATTGACTAAATTCCAAAAGAGCCAATTCATTATTCAACATTCATAACTGAAATGGCTAAATCACCATTCCATCGGGAATGACAGCGTTTTTGATCACGACGACAATACCATTGCGAATGATAAAGCCTTGTTTCTCGCGATCGGCTTCCTCTACTCTATCTTTATTGATAATTTGAACATCGCAGCCAATGTGGGCGTTTTTGTCAATGATGGCACGACGAATTGTTGAGTTGGCACCAATTCCCAGAGGAATTTTGTCAGTTTCACAGTTGGACTGTCGTTCAGCAAAGGGTTCGTAGAGGTCAGACCCCATAATCAGGGAATCTTCAATGATGCAACCTGCTTCGATCCGCGAACGAATTCCCAATACAGAGTGGTGAATCCTACACTCTTTGAGGATGCAACCTTCCCCAATCATCGATTCCGTCACTTGACAGTTTAAAAGCTTGCTGGGAGGCAAATAACGAGCGCGAGTATAGATAGGAGCCTCTTCGTCATAGAAGCTGAATGGAGGTCGAGGCTGTTGGGTCAGAGCTAAATTCGCATCGTAGAATGCCTCAATCGTTCCGATATCTTCCCAGTAGCCGTTAAACAGATAAGCTTGAATGTTATAGTCTTTCGCGGAAGCTGGGATAATTTCTTTGCCAAAATCCGTTTGATCGGGAGAACGATTTAACAAATCGATCAAAGCATCCCGTTTAAAGACATAAATCCCCATTGAGGCAATATAGGGGCTCTTTTGAGCTTGTTCGGAGTCTAGACCGAGTGCAGTCGTATCGACTTGCATTGTCTTGAGCGCTTCCCCTTTGGGCTTTTCGCTAAAGTCAATCACTCGACCCGTATCATCAATTTTCATTAAGCCAAAATCTGATGCCCGCTTCTCATCAATCGGTATAACGGAAAGCGTAATATCAGCGTTTGTTTCGCGATGGCGTTCTACGAACAAGCGGTAGTCCATCCGATAAAGATGGTCTCCTGACAAAATTAAGTATTCATCAACATCCCACTCCTGAAACAGCCAGAGGTATTGGCGAACGGCATCAGCAGTTCCCTGAAACCAACCAGGGTTTTCTGCGGTTTGTTGCGCCGCTAGCACTTCCACAAACCCTTCACTGAAGCTACCCGAAAAGTTATAAGTACGGGAGAGGTGACGATTGAGAGATGCTGAATTAAATTGAGTCAGAACGTAGATTTTAACAATGTCAGAATTAATGCAGTTGCTAACAGGAATATCAATTAGGCGATACTTCCCTGCCAACGGGACAGCTGGTTTAGCCCGAAGTTTAGTTAATGGGTAAAGGCGGGTACCAGCACCACCACCAAGAATAATGCCTAATACTTTTTTCACGGAAATCCCTCAACGGCAAGTAAAGTTCTATGTTTAGTATCTGATGCTTGAGTTACAGACGATCGGAAAGAAAAATATTGAGATGCAATGAGTAAAGCGTCTCTACAGTCAAGAGCTATGAACGAATTCAGAACTTTTGGCTGATTCATTAGCCATTTCCATTAGAATTTTTTGGGCGCATTGTTCCCTGGTTCCATCCGCTGGATGCCGTTGGATATAGCTACCGTCAGGCTGGAGTTCCCACGCTTGACGATTATCTGCCAACATGACTCCCAAGATTTCTTGAAGATCTTGGATAATCTCTGGGTCTTCGACTGGCACAACCGCCTCGACTCGTCGATCTAAGTTACGGGGCATCCAGTCGGCGCTACCGATATACACCTCCTCTTCACCTTGATTGTGGAAGTAATAAATTCGCGAGTGTTCTAAAAAGCGACCAACAACGCTAATCACGCGAATATTTTCACTGACGCCTGGAACACCAGGACGCAGACAGCAAATTCCTCGGATAATTAAGTCAATTTGAACGCCTGCTTGCGAGGCTTTGTAGAGACTGGTAATGATTTTTGGGTCTACCAACGCATTCATTTTGGCAACAATGCGACCCGTGCCACCCTGACAGCAGTTTTCAATCTCGCGGTTAATTAAGGATTGAAAGCGATCGCGCAAATTTACTGGTGCCACCAATAACTTGCGATAAGACCGTTGCCGCGAGTAACCAGTCAAAAAATTAAACAAGTCTGTTAAATCTGCCCCTAGCTCGTTGCGGCAGCTTAACAGCCCTACATCAGTATAAATCCTCGCTGTCTTTGGATTATAGTTGCCGGTGCCAATGTGGACGTATCGTTTAATCGTGTTGTCTTCTCGACGCACCACCAGCACGACTTTGGTATGAATCTTCAAACCGACCAGACCATAAACCACATGTATGCCAGCTTGTTCTAACTTTCTCGCCCAGATGATATTGTTCTTTTCATCAAAGCGAGCTTTGAGTTCTACCAGTACCGCCACCTGCTTGCCATTTTCTGCCGCATTAATCAGAGCATTCGCGATCGGTGAATCCCCAGACGTTCGATACAACGTCATCTTGATCGCCAGCACATTCGGATCCTGTGCGGCTTGAGTAATAAAGCGCAGCACTGTTGCAGAAAATGATTGGTAGGGATGGTGTACTAGTAAATCCCCTTGGCGGATCGCGCAGAATAGATCGTCCTCCTCATCCGGACAAGACGATCGCAACCGAGAGGGTACTACCGGCGTCCAAGGCGGGTCTTTCAGTTCTGGGAGTGGCAATTCCATGAAACTCATTAAATCTCCCTGGCACAGCAGACCTTCTAACTCATAGACATCAATGTCTTTGAGTCCCATCTCCTCCATCAGCATACTTCGCACTGAATCAGGCGTCGTGACTTGTATTTCCAAGCGCACGACAGAACCGCCGACGCGTCGTTTCCTTAATTCCTGCTCGATCGCTAAGAGTAGGTCATCGGCTTCATCCTCTTCTACGGCCAGATCGGCATTGCGAGTGACTCGAAACGGATGATACTCCTGAATATTCATGCCTGGAAACAAAGATTCCAAGTTATGAGCAATCACCTGTTCTAAAGGAACACCTGTCCAGATCGAAGCTTGAGCTTTGTGCCGATAGCGCAACTGTTCGGGCAAAGACACAAACCGAGGCAAGACTTTTGGTACTTTCACCCGAGCAAACAATTCTTCTCCCGTATCTGGGTCTTTCACCACTACCGCCAGACTCAGGCTGAGGTTAGAAATATACGGAAATGGATGGCTGGGGTCAACGGCGAGGGGAGTCAGAACTGGAAAAATTTGCTCCTCGAAATAATTTTGCAGATAAGTCCGTTGTTCCTGGGTCAAATCCATGTAATCCAGAATATGGATGCCCTCTCGCGCCAGTTGTAGGCGTAGAACTTTCTCAAAGTGTTGATGCTGCTGGCTGACCATAGGACGCAACCGTTCACCGATCGCTTCGAGTTGGTCGCTAGGCGATCGGCCATCCGGTGTCAGCTTCCTCACCCCCGCTTCTACCTGTTTCTTCAATCCAGCAACGCGAACCATGAAGAATTCGTCCAGGTTTGAGCTAAAGATGCTCATGAACTTCAATCGTTCCAATAGAGGCGTCCGAGGATCTATTGCTTCCTGTAATACTCGGTGATTAAACTCCAGCCAGCTGAGTTCCCGATTGAAGTAATACTGAGGGTCACTCAGACTAATTGCATTAACAGTCGTGTTTGATTTAGTCATGGTCAAAGAGGTAGCACCGTCTCCAGTCCCTGGTTTAATCCTTTGCAACATCAGCCACTTACAGAGGAGTGCCTGCCGTAACACGCTTGAGCCAATAGCACTTTACAACGACTGATGGACTAGTGTTTCGCTAGGTTTTGACTTCATACTACCCCGAGCTGTAGCGCTCTCGAACCTATCATGCGATAGGAACAGTAATACAGTACCCTTGCCGAGGTATACGTTGCTACTCAAGCAGCCTCCATCTCCACATTGGCACTTTAGCAGGGCAACTCAAACAAATGGTTAAGAATAGTTAATAAGAAGTAATTTTGATTCGCTAAAAAGTTTCATCTTCAATGCCGTGCCACCATTCACCTAAATTCATCAAATCCTGATGAATCTCTGCTAATTCTTTAGCATAGACATCGGGTGAGAGAGCTGTCTGTTGTTCTTGGAGTTTTTTTAACCGCAGTTGTACCAATAGCCAGGGTTTAGAAATACTATCTGTCGCTTCAATATATTGTGCTAAATCTCTACTATCCATAGTTCATCGAGTCTGGGACTTTAACGTATGACTTCAAACTTCTAATTAAAGACAGCCACAACTCGAATTGCGGCTGTCTTTTCAAGGGTCCTAGTTAAAGAGAGTTAGTTCAGCTAAATTTAGCCTCCCTTTCCTGAGATAGACATAGCTAAGCAGCCATGTTTTGATTTACAAAGTCCCAGTTAATTAGGTTATTGATAAAGGCATCGATGAAGTCAGGACGTTTGTTTTGATAGTCGAGATAATAGGCGTGTTCCCAGACATCCAGCGTAAGCAAAGGCGTATGTCCGAGCGCTAACGGGTTAACCGCATTCGGGGAGTTGATGATTTTGAGCGTACCGTTGTCGAGGACGAGCCAAGCCCAGCCACTGCCAAATTGGGTGGCAGCTGCTTTCTTGAAGTCTTCTTTGAACTTCTCGTAGCCACCTAAGTCAGAATCGATCTTGGCAGCAATGTTGCCGGTCGGAGCGCCACCGCCACCAGGCTTCAGGGAGTGCCAGAAGAAGGTGTGGTTCCAAGCTTGCGCTCCATTGTTGAAGATACCGCTCTTGGACGAGTCATTGTAGGTTTCCTTAATGACTTCCTCGATTGACTTGTCAGCCAATCCAGCATCTTGCACCATCTTGTTGTAGTTAGTCACATAAGCAGCGTGGTGCTTATCGTGATGGAACTCCAGCGTCTTAGCGGAGATGTATGGGTCCAACGCATCGTAGGCATAGGGTAAAGGTGGAAGTTCGTATGCCATTAGGTTCAATCCTCTCAAAACTGCTTTCTAGATTAGAACGAACTAAGACCTTAGAGATATGCCCAAGGTTAGGTATCGTTAAGCTTTAAGCTTATTTGAATAATGTAACAAGAGTTAATGGTGTCATCCTAGCTCAACACTGACTAGCGACCAGCAAACACCTTCAATCGCGATCGCTCAGCGTTAACCAGCTGGCTTTTGTCACCATCAAGAGCTGGGCTTTCCCGATACCTTGTCTAAAGATTACCAGATTCAATCTCTGGTACGGCGCAACTGTCCTCTTGGCTTAGCTCCAGTTATTCTACGGCGCGATCGCGCCAAAGTTGGTTCACCAGAAAAACGAAAAGTATTCTTCGCTGCAATGTCTACAAGCACAGGATTCACACAAGCTTGATGCAGTCCCCCTACAGAGGTGGCACAATATTGGTCTGTGGATCTCCCAAATTCTCTGGTATTTCATTCTTCTGATTGGGAGAAGGTTGGCTACGAGAGCCAACTACACAGTTTCAAGCTGGTCAGGGTTAGTCTATCTCCCTGCTGGACGAAGCGAATGTCGCGCAGCTGTTGAATGTGATGAGCGTCCTAGAAAAAAGTATTGGTTAACCCATTGAGCTGCACGTCCACTGTAGGGTAAGGTTTTCCTTTTCGGTTGTCAGGTGTACATTTACTGATCTGCTAGCACACTGCACTCAACCAGTCAAACCAGTATCGAAGCATCCATCCACCACCACCATGCAGAAAACCCTCGCAAAGACTGAACCGAAGCTGTTAGAACTGAAAACCCGCCTTACCGAGATTCACGACATTGAAGCAGCCGCCTCCCTCTTGTATTGGGATCAGGCAACCTACATGCCCTCTGGCGGAGCGGCAGCTCGCGGTCGTCAATTAGCTACTTTACAGCAAATTTCTCATAGTAAATTCACAGACCCCGCAATCGGTCAGTTACTCGAAGATTTACGCCCTCTAGAAGCAAGTTTTCCCTACGACTCCGACGAAGCTAGCCTAATCCGGATTACCCGACGCAATTATGAAACAGCGGTACGAGTACCGGCTGAATTTATGGCGCAGTTTTCGATGCATCGCACCCAATCCTATGAAGCTTGGGCCACAGCACGACCTGCGAACAACTTTTCTCTGGTGCGACCTTACTTAGAAAAAACTCTAGATTTGAGTCGCGAACTAGCGAATTTTTTTCCCGGTTACGAACATATTGCCGATCCATTAATTGACTTTGCCGACTATGGCATGAAGGCGTCATTTTTGCGATCGCTATTTGCTGAGTTACGCCAGCAACTCGTACCCATTGTGGAAGCGATTACCCAACAGCCAGCACCTGACGATAGTTGCTTGCACCAAATCTATCCCGAAGCTCAGCAGTTGGAATTCACCCTAAACATTCTCGAACAGTTAGGCTATGACTTCCATCGCGGGCGTCAAGACCAAACTCACCATCCCTTTACGACTACATTTTCGATTGGGGATGTGAGAGTCACCACCCGCGTCTACGAGCATGACTTGGGTCAAGCTCTATTTAGTACGATCCACGAGATGGGTCACGCCCTATACGAGCAGGGAATCAATCTCGATTATGAAGGGACACCTCTAGCTGGTGGCACCTCATCGGGCGTTCACGAGAGCCAGTCGCGGCTTTGGGAAAACATGGTGGGTCGGAGCCTGGGTTGCTGGAAATACTTCTACTCCCAATTACAAGCCAGCTTTCCCTCGCAGTTGGGGACTGTTTCGCTCGATACATTTTACCGAGCAATCAATAAAGTCGATCGCTCGCTCATCCGCACGGATGCTGACGAGGTGACTTACAACCTCCACGTCATGATTCGCTTTGACTTAGAACTCCAGATGCTCGAAGGCTCGCTTGAGGTTAAAGACTTGCCCGAAGCCTGGAACGAACGTTACCGCTCTGACCTAGGCATTGTGCCAGGCAGTGATACGGATGGTGTATTACAGGACGTTCACTGGTATAGCGGTCAAATTGGAGGCATGTTCCAAGGCTACACCCTAGGAAATTTAATGAGCGCACAGTTTTTTGAGGCAGCACTCGCCGCTCATCCAGAAATCTTAATAGACATAGAGCAAGGTCAGTGTATTACACTACATAATTGGTTGAAAGATAAAATCTACCAACACGGTTGTAAATACACCGCAACCGAACTCATCAGGGGCGTCACCGGTGCCTCTTTGTGCATCGATCCGTTTATCCGTTACATCCAGCGAAAGTACGGGCAACTTTACATCCTGTAAATTGTTGCCCCACTTAATGTGCGTCTGATTATCTTGGGAATAAGCTTGCAGACAGCAACTTGTCAATTGTTGTTGTCACCGTTGATTTTGCTTAATTTGCTCTTTGGGAGTTTCAATGATTAATCTGATCCAGGACGTTCTTGAAAGTGACGAAAAAAGCGACCTCCGCCAATTTGCTAGTCAACTGCGTATCTCAGACAAGAGGTATTTACTCCGAAACGATATTCTTGCTGCATTTAACGAATACTGCACGACCCACAACAAACCCGGATATTTTTTTCAGACGTCTCATCTGGGTCAATTAATTTATTACACTCAGGAAATTATCCTGGAGAATGAAAGTCTCTGCTTTATTATTCGCCCAAAGATTGCGTCTCAAGAAGTCTTCCGGATTTTTGAGGACTTGAGCGTTGAGTCAGTCACCGCCCAGGAAT
This sequence comes from Chroococcales cyanobacterium, assembly GCA_036703075.1. Lineage (GTDB taxonomy): Bacteria > Cyanobacteriota > Cyanobacteriia > Cyanobacteriales > Coleofasciculaceae > DATNPC01. The sequence continues at coordinate 319 of DATNPT010000436.1, read as the reverse complement.
TGCTCGACGTTCGCGATCGCTTTGTCAACCATTACCATCCCCAAGAAGGTGACGTTCTCGAACTGGACTTCCAGCCCTTCTACGACTACAGTCCGACGATTCGCGACCCCAAAAACATCGGTAAAGGCGTCCGCTTCCTCAACCGCTACCTATCGAGTAAGTTATTCCAAGACCCCCGGCAGTGGCTGGAGTCGTTGTACACCTTTTTACGCGTCCACCAGTTCCAAGGAACGCAACTGCTGATTAACGGGCGCATCAAAAGCCAACAGGAACTGTCCGATCAGGTTAAGCGGGCGTTAATGTTTGTTAGCGATCGCCC
>DATNPT010000273.1:0-14718 GCA_036703075.1 Chroococcales cyanobacterium | reverse complement strand
AACGGTGGGCGAATTTATGCACTGACTTTGGGAGATATTGACGGTAGGGGCATCGACATTAACGCCCAAACGTTTCGGGCTGAAGGTGGGGCGCAAATGTCAACGCTGTCGTTAGGGAATGGTGCAGGGGGCGCTGTCAATATCCAGGCTACCGATTCAGTGGAACTAATTGGGATTGGATTTAAGGGCTTTCAAAACTTTGTCGATAACTATACAAAATCTGGCTCAGTCAACCCTTTTGACCCACAAGTTCTGTTGGTCACTAGTACTGCTGGGATGAGAGATGGTGGAAACATCACGATTGATACAGGAACACTGCTGATCGACAATGGAACCGTAGTGGGTAGCGCTACGTTCGGTTCTGGCAACGGTGGAAATATGACCATCCATGCCAGGGTTTTCGATCTAGTCGGTTCAGGGATCAACACTGGTACACTGGCGGGGAGTACGGGTAACGGGGGAAATATCACCTTTGAGGGAGAACGTTTTACCGTGCGCGATGGCAGTGCGATTGTTAGCATCACTCGCACTGACGCACCATCGGGGAATATCGACATTAAAGCTTCTGAATCAGTAGAACTGCTGCGAACTCCAGACGGAAATCCGTCAGCAACCTTGCTTGGTGCAACCGCAATCAGCACTAATGGGAAAGCTGGGGACATTAATATTGAGACGAAGCGGTTGAGAATTTCTGAAGGAGCCGGAATTAGTTTATCGAGTGGCTCAGTTATTGGCGACCAACCTTTTAATACAACAGGAGGGCCTGGCGGTAATTTAACAATTAAAGCGACTGAGTCAGTAACAGTAGAGGGGAGTTCTGGAGTGTTGGGGAATGGGAGTCGGAATCCTAGTTTCATCTCCGCTGATGCTTACTCTGCTAAACCTGGCGGAACTATGCAAATTTTTACACCGTTACTGACTCTCCGGAATGGAGGGCTGATTTCTACGGCGTCTTTAGGTAAAGGAGATGCGGGAAGCATTACGATTAATGGGGGTCGTGTAGAGATTATTGGTGATGAAGGTAGGAGTCAATTTAACAGTCAAATTCAGATTTCCGTTGGCATTGCATCTGGTGTAACCAACCCTGCTGCTACGGCGAAGGGAGGTTCGTTGAATCTGAATGTCGGGCAATTGATTCTTAGCAATGGGGGAACACTCAATCTGCAAGCGTTGGGAACAGGACAGGCTGGTAACATCAACGTGATAGCAGATGCGATCGCTCTTGACAACCAAAGCAGCATCAATGCTTCTACTGCCTCTGGTAAAGAGGGAAATATTAACATTCAAGCACGCAACATCCTATTGCGTCGTGGTAGCTCGATCAGCACCAATGCAGGTAATACAACTGGCGGCAATATCACAATTAACACCGATACTTTAGTTGCCGTACCTAAAGAAAATAGCGACATCACTGCTAACGCTCAAAAAGGTTTTGGGGGTCGAGTCAGCATTACAGCTCAAGGTATTTTCGGTACTCAGTTTCGGGATAGACTCACTCCATTAAGTGACATTACTGCTACTTCTGACTTAGGCCCCGAATTTAATGGCACGGTACAAATCGATATTCAAGGAATTGACCCCAATCGCGGACTAGCGGAGTTACCAGAAACTCTAACGGATTCTAGCAATCAAATAGCTCAAACCTGCTCGTCTCAATCCAGAAACAACAGCTTTGTTGTCACTGGAAGAGGAGGATTGCCACCCACCCCCAGAGAGGCACTCAATGCTGCTCAAGGTTGGATTGATTGGCGAGTATCCAGAAGTCGGGGAGATGAGGAGACAAGGGAGACAAGGACGACAGGGAGGACACAAGAATTTTCCCGTGAGCAATTGGCAGTCGGCAATCCAAAATCTAAAATCCAAAATCCCTTGGTTGAGGCTACGGGTTGGGTAAAAAATGCAGATGGGACTGTGGAATTAGTGGCTAATTCTGCGGCTGAAGTCTCTTCTAATAACTATTACTCACAAAACTGTCCGGCAAATCACCCTAGCAGCCCATGAAATTATTCAGCCGATATTTATATTTATACAGAATACTTTTTAGGAACCTGTTGCTGGCCTTCATTTTTTTGTGGGTGTTTGGGTTCCTGATGGCTGTAGGTGTTCATGCTGCAACCAGTGAGCGCTCACCAAATGTCACATCTCACACCTTAGGTTTTCCGAATTCACCAACAGCTTCATTCCATTCGCCACAAGTTATTGCTCAAGCCGATACCCAACTCCAAAACGGACAAGCTTTCTATCAAGCAGGGCAATTCTTAGAAGCAGCGAATACCTGGAAATCCGCCGCTTCTGAGTACCAGTCCCAAGGGGACATCCTCAATCAGGCATTGGTATTGAGTTATCTTTCCCTGGCTTATCAGCAACTGGGACAACTCCAGCCAGCCGAAGCAACGATGGCTGAAGCAGTGGGTTTGAGCAGCAATCAAACATTACCCGAAGCGAAATTTATCCTTGCCCAAATTCTCAACAACCAAGGACAACTACAATTTGTTCAGGGGAAGCCAGAAGCTGCCTTAGAGATTTGGAAAAAATCAGAAACGCTCTACAGAGCATTAGGAGATTCCACGGGTGAAATTGGTACCCAACTTAACCAAGCCAGAGCATTGCAAGCGTTGGGTTTTTACCTCCGTGCTAGAAGTAGTTTAGAACAGGTGGAAGCATCTCTCAAGAGCCAACCCGCCTCCCAGCTTAAAGTTGCCGGACTTCTGAATCTGGGAAATGTTCTGCGTCTTGCTGGAGATTTCGATGCCTCCCAAAAAATCCTAGAGCAGGGTCTAGCAGCAGCGCAACAACTACAATCTGTTTCGGATATTCAGGTTGCTTTGTTCAGTTTGGCTAATCTTGCCCAGGCTCAAGAGCAGCCCGAAACCGCACTGAAACTTTACCAACAAGTAGCGGCAGAAAATAGTCCAGTCAGACTGCAAGCTCAAATTCATCAGCTAGGCTTGTTGGTTAAACTGAATCGCCTTCCAGATGCCCAAAACTTGCTACCGCTAGTTCAATATCAACTGGCAAACTTACCTCCCAGCCAAACTACAATTTACGCTCAAATTGAGTTAGGAGAATATCTATTTAAACTCAATCCGAAGGACGTTACCCCTTCGGCTCAACTCTTGGCTACTGCCCAAAAACAGGCAAAAAGTTTAGGAAATCCCCGTGCCGAATCTTATGCCTTGGGACGATTGGGACAAATCTACTCAAAAACCCAGCAATGGGAGGATGCCAAACACTTAACCCAAGAAGCATTAAGCTTGACACAAGCCATTCGCGCCTCGGAGATTGCGTATCAGTGGCAGTGGCAAATGGGACAAGTGCTGGTTAAGACAGGCGATAGATTAGGCGCGATCGCATCTTACACCGAAGCCGTCAATACCCTCCAATCCTTGCGGCAAGATTTGGTTGCGGTTAACCAAGACGTGCAGTTTTCCTTTCGGGAACAGGTTGAACCCGTTTATCGGGAATTGGTGGATTTATTATTGCAACCTAACCAATCTCCCCCCTTACCAAGGGGGGCTGGGGGGGTTAGTTCTACCCCAGGGGAAATTGGAGCCGTGAGTCAAGCCAACCTGCAACAAGCACGGTCAACCATTGAAGCACTCCAACTGGCTGAACTTGCTAATTTTTTTAGGGAAGCCTGTTTGGACACTCAAACCCAATCGATCGATCGCATCGATCCAACGGCGGCTGTCATTTATCCGATTATCCTACGCGATCGCCTGGAGGTCATTCTCTCATTACCTAGTCAACCGCTCAGGCACTACATGACAAATCTGTCTCAGGAACAAGTGGAAGAGGCAATCAACCGAATGCGCCAATCCCTGAGACGCACGTCCTTTGCTCAAGAACGATTATCCGTTGCTAACACTATCTATAGCTGGTTGGTGCAACCAGCTATAGATGATTTGACTCGGCAGTCTATAAAAACACTCGTGTTTGTTCTGGATGGTTCGCTGCGGAATGTACCAATGGCTGCTTTACATGATGGGAAACAGTATTTGATTGAACAATATCGCATTGCGATCGCACCCAGCTTACAGCTATTAAATTCCCAGCCCCTTGCCCGTACTCAACACAAAGCCCTGCTTGCCGGACTGAGCGACCCAAATCAGGCGTTCTCTGCTTTACCAGGCGTTAAGGAGGAAGTCAGCCAAGTCAGCACTACCGTCCGGGCAACCATTCTGCTCGATCGCCAATTCACCACTCAAGCCCTGCAAACCCAAGTCAATACGCAGCCCTTCTCCATCGTTCACCTGGCAACTCATGGTCAGTTTAGCTCTAAACCAGAGGAAACATTTATCCTCACTTGGGACGGGCGGCTGGATGTTAAACAATTGAATACCTTGTTAGGCAGCCGAGACTTACCCAACTCGCCACCCCTCGAACTTTTGGTACTGAGTGCTTGTCAGACGGCAAAAGGCGATCAACGAGCAGCTTTAGGATTAGCTGGGGTAGCGGTGCGATCGGGTGCTCGCAGTACCCTTGGTACCCTCTGGACTGTTAGCGATGAATCGACGGCAAAGTTTATGGAACAGTTTTACAAAGAACTGTTTACTCCAAACATCACCAGGGCTGAAGCTGTAAGGCAAGCTCAACTGTATTTACTAAAAACACCTGAATCAACGCATCCTTACTTCTGGGCACCCTTTATTTTGGTTGGCAATTGGCTTTAGAGTTCACTGAACTACTCCCAATACCACAAAAAGCGCAACATCATCTGATACCAAATCCGCCTTTTGTACCCTTTTTTCCTCACTGGAGAATCTCCCTTTTTCCCTCTCCTTAAAGAATAACGGAGCTATAGGAATGAAGTTGATATAGCTCACCTCGCTTTAACATTTTCCTCAATTTTATAGCCTAGGTTTTAAGGAGAACGCCTCAAGCTTCTGCTGAAGGCAAATGCATCAAAATGCTTTTCTAGTAATGTGGCAAACTAGAACTAAATCCTATGACTTAGATTATGGCTATTCCTACATCTATCTTTCGACAGGTATTGGTCTTTTTGTCACTATCAGTAATACTGATACCTCAAGTGACAACTAAGGTCTGGGCAGAGTCCGGCGCTACAGCCCTCTTTGAACCGCCTCCAGGCAGAGACGCACCCCGTGGTGGTACGGCTGGGGGTGGATCGCGCCCAGTTGGAGGAGCTTGCTTATCCAATCCATCTGCAAAATCCAGTTCCTTAACGGCTCTGGTTCCTGGTCGCCACCTGGGTTTAACTCAGAGCGATCGCCCGAATTTCTTAGTTTCTATACCGCAGACGACAGCCCAGACAGCAGAATTCAGCCTGTTTGACGAGCAGATGAACGGTATTTACCAAATCAGTGTCCCTGTTTCTAAAGCGGGATTGGTAAGCATTCGCTTATCGGATAGTGCACCGCCGCTAGCGAAGGATAAACCCTACTACTGGACAGTTGCCCTGGTTTGTAATTCGAGCGATCGCACTGATGATTGGGTCGTCGGTGGTTGGATCGAACGCGCCGAACCGAATGCAACTCTAAAGCAACAATTAGCGAATGTCACAGCAGTAGAAAAGGCCTCTCTCTATGCCAAGCAAGGATTTTGGTACGATGCGCTGGACACATTAGTGGAACTTAAACGCACCCAACCCAATCATCCAGTTATAGCTACCACTTGGGCGGAATTAATGAAATCGGTGGGACTAGAGGCGAAAGACTTTGATGTGCCAAATGCGATAGCAATTCAACCCATGTAATAGCCGTATTCCTCCTGGATGCACCCCTGTAGCTAGAGACCAACAATCGATGTGGAAAAATCTGAAGGCGCAATTTCTTCAGGGGCGCGGCATCGGGATGATCGTTATTGGTGTGACGGGAGCGGTTTTGGCACTGCAATGGTCTGGAACTTTGCAATTGCTAGAATCTGCCGTTTTGGATCGATGGTTCCGTCTGCGTCCGTTGGAGTTCGGTCCATCCCATGTAGTCATTGTCACCATTGACGAGGCAGATATCTCGCGCTTGGGACGCTGGCCTATGTCAGATGCGACCCTAGCCAAACTTCTGGAAAAGCTAAAACAGCAGCAACCGACAGCTATTGGACTAGACCTCTATCGCAATCTTCCAGTAGAACCCGGACATCAGGAATTACTTAAAGTATTTGCCTCTACCCCAAATTTAATTGGCATTAAAAAAGCACTTAGCAATGCCAGTGGACCTGCTGTTGACCCACCTCCCATTCTCCAGGATCGCGATCGAGTTGCTGCTAGCGACCTAGTGCTAGATACTGATGGCAAAGTTCGTCGCCATCTGTTATCCGTTCGGAATTACCAGGGCAAAACTATCATGACTCTGGGAACTAAGCTAGCTTTAGCCTATTTGGAAGGTCAAAACATTCAACCGGAAGCCAGTGACAAGAATAGAACCCTAATTAAGCTAGGGAAAGCTAAGTTTAGACCACTCCAAGAGAACGAAGGCGGTTACGTCCGCGCCGATGTGGGCGGCTATCAAATCCTGGCTAACTTTCACAAAATACACGGGGGAGTCCCCAAAATTTCCATGACTGACGTTCTGGAAGATAGGATTCCTGCCAATCTGATGCGGGGGCGAATCGTGCTGATTGGTACCTTCGCTGCCAGTTTGGGCGATAAGTTTTACACCCCTTACACAATCGACTTTCGCACAGCTTGGTCGGGTATCGAGCTACACGCCGACCTCGCAAGCCAAATTTTAAGTGCTGCCTTGGATGGCAGGCAACTCCTCAGGGGCGTACCAGAACTGGTGGGGTGGTTTTGGGTTTTTCTTTGGTCGAGTGTGGGGACGGCGTTGGGATGGAGAGTTCGTTCTCCCTGTTGGGTAGTTGTTGCCATCTTGGCTGCCGGTGGTATTCTCATGGGGAGCGCCTACCTATTCTTTCTTGAGGGTTGGTGGGTGACTGTTGCCTCGCCCTTCCTAGCTTTTGTTAGTGCAGGGCTGGTGAGTCGCGGTTCCCTTCTCTGGAAGGAGTTGCAACTCTCCCACCAGGCATTAGAAAACTATGCCCAAACCCTGGAACTGAAAGTCCAAGAGCGCACTCAGGAACTGGCGGAAAAAGAAGTCTTTTTACGCAGCATTTACGACGGGGTGGCAGAGTCCATCTTTGTCGTAGACGTTTTAGAAAATGGCGAATTTCAATATGTTGGATTGAATCCTGCCCATGAGCAGTTAACAGGCATTCAGTCAACCGAGTTACAGGGCAAAACTCCTGAACAATTGTTTCCTTCCCATGCCGCCTTAGACGTACAGCAACGGTATCGGGATTGCGTTGAAACCGGAGAAACTATCACCTACGAGGAGTGTTTGCCGTTCCAGGGACAACAGACTTGGTGGTTCACCAGTCTAACTCCACTGCGGGACAAGCAAGAGCGTATTTATCGCATCATTGGCAGCAGCATTAATATTACAGAGCGCAAGCAGGCAGAAGCAGCACTACAGCAAGCCGAGGAGAAATATCGCAGCATCTTTGAGAACGCTGATGAAGGTCTGTTCCAGACGACACCTGATGGACGATATCTGAGCGCTAATCCAGCGCTGGCGAGAATTTACGGCTACTCCTCACCTGAAGAACTGATTGCTTGTTTGAAAAATATCAATCAGCAACTTTACGTTGACAAAGCTCATCGGGCAGAATTTGTAGCTCTCATTCAAGCCCAAGATCGGGTGTCGAATTTTAAGTCTCAGGTCTATCGGAAGGATGGTAGTATCATTTGGATTTTAGAGAATGCCCGCCTTGTGCGTGATGTCAAAGGGGAGCCGCTCTACTACGAAGGTAGTGTTGTGGATATTACGATGCGAATGGTTTGGGAAGAAGCCCTCCATTATCAACAGCAATGCACTGAAGATTTGCTGCATAACATTTTGCCCGATCCGATTGCTCAGCGGCTGAAACTACAAGAAAGCCTCATCGCCGATAGCTTTGACGAAGTCACAGTTCTGTTTGCTGACTTGGTTAACTTTACAGAACTCTCTGCTCAGATTCCTGCCACAAAACTAGTCGATTTGCTTAACAAGATCTTTTCAGTGTTCGATCGCTTGACTCAGAAGCACGGTTTAGAGAAGATCAAGACGATTGGAGATGCCTACATGGTAGTAGGTGGTCTTCCACAACCTAGACCCGACCATGCCGAGTCAGTTGCCGAGATGGCACTGGACATGCAACAGGAAATCAATCGCTTCAAACGGAACGATGGCAAACCCTTCGATCTTCGTATAGGTATCAACACAGGACCTGTAGTAGCAGGAGTGATTGGCACGAAAAAGTTTGCCTATGATTTATGGGGTGATACCGTGAATATGGCGTCCCGGATGGAATCTACGGGAATAGCAGGGGGTATTCAAGTTACGGCTGCCACTTACAAGCTTTTGAAGGACAAGTATCTCTTTGAAGAACGGGATGCGATCGCAATCAAGGGTAAAGGAGAAATGATTACCTATTGGCTTAGAGGCTATTTATAAAGTAAATCTAAAGGCAAGCCAATAGATTGAACGCCAACGGCAGGTTGCAGATAGAAAGTATATTTACTTAAATATGCCTCGAAAAGCTTAGCCTACAGACCTCTGTGATGCTGAATGGGTAATTGATCTGTTGATGAAATACACCCTGCATTAGGGCCCACAGCCGTGCGTCCCTACCCAGCGTCCTTCTCCTCTAGCAGGATAGAAAATTAGGGCATTTATTTTTGTTACATTTATTTACAATATTAAGTAGCAATGGCAAGGAAATAGATTTTTTCTTCTTGGTTCTCAGCCTCTAACCCCTCTCGTATAGCGTTTGGTGTCCAATGACAATTATCCGCGTACCTAAATCCTGGGAAATTCCAGAACGAGAAGCGACATCAGAAGATGCCTTTGTCAATCGGCGTCGCTTTCTCAAAACCCTACTCGGTGCTGGGGTGGGCGCTACGATTATGCCGATTCTTGGTTGTCAAAAGAGTGAAGAGGTCGATAGCAAACTAGCGGCTACCCTAAATACACCTAGTTTGGATAAGGTTGCAGGCAACCCGGCTTTCTCAACGGTTGACCGACCCATGACTGAGCGAATTTTGGCTGGGCAGTATAACAATTACTACGAGTTTGGTGGCAGTAAATCGATTTGGCGAGAGGCGAGGGCATTGCCCACGAATGGCTGGAAAGTAGAAGTGACTGGTTTGGTTAAAAACCCTCGTACCTATGACTTAGACGATTTGCAAAAGACTTTTCCGATAGAAGAGCGTCTCTATCGCTTCCGTTGCGTCGAAGCTTGGTCGATGGTGATTCCTTGGATTGGCTTTCCGATGAAGGCGCTAATAGCGGCTGTCGAACCAACGGATAAAGCCAAGTTTGTGCGTTTTACGTCGTACTACCATCCCAAAGTCACCACGGGGCCCATTTGGGAAATTGGGAACCTGTTGCCTTGGCCTTATACAGAAGGTCTGCGAATCGAGGAAATGGCAAACGAACTGGCATTTTTTGCGATTGGCAATTACGGTCACCTGCTGCCGAAGCAGCATGGTGCGCCACTGCGAGCAGTTTTGCCGTGGAAGTATGGATTTAAAGGGGCAAAGTCAATTGTCAAAATCGAGTTTCTCGACACTCAGCCCGCAACCTTTTGGAACACGTTAGTGTCAAACGAATACGATTTCGAGGCGAATGTCAATCCAAACAAGCCTCACCCTCGTTGGTCGCAAGCGACAGAGCGGTTTATTAGTAAAGGACCAGGATTAACCTGGGAAAAGCGCCAAACGCTTCCTTATAACGGTTACGGGGAATATGTAGCGGGTTTGTATTCTTAGAGCGCCGGTTCATTAATGGTAGGGGCAATCCCCGTGGTTGCTCCTCCTGGAGTTTGGGGCAGGTATGGGAGCACTGCCCCTATGAAAAATCAATGTTTCTGAGATTACTGAGATGGCGCTCTAGAACTTACGCCATCTCAGCCAGAAATGATATATTGTTGCAATAACTGATTGACAAACTTAGTGGCAGTTGTGTGTGTTCGCCGTTCTCGCTTACCGTCCGTCGCAGGATGCACCCACCAACCTTTGCAGACATTGGGCTTTCGCCACAAGTCCAAATGCTCGACGGCTGGCTCAGCATAGAAGTTATCTTCCCCACCGCCCAATAGCGCCGAACTCCAGTGCGTGAAGTAGTCATGGCTGATGCGATGAATGGGAAAATTGCCGTATAAAGGAACACCCCAACCATCGAAAGCCAAAAATGCCTTGACTGTTCCTCCCAATACCTGCCACCCCCACGCGGCCCCTATTGCGCCCGCAACTCCGGCACTGAAACTCAGCAAAACCAATGAAGGTTTGGTTGAGCCAATATGGTCTTGCAAAAATTCCAAAATATGAATCGCTGAATAAGCAGGATAATCCTGAATCGGAAAAATCAAAACACTCTCGCTCCATTGGCTCAATAAATGACCAGTGTCGCCATCCTGCAATCCCTTTAAAAACTCCTGGGTTAGCTGTGGGTCGTGCATACCAGGACAAATAATGATAGTGCGATCGCGAAAAAGTTCGCTATTCATCTACGGTTAGTCAATTCAATTTCATAAGTTTTTACATAAATAACCGAAACTACATCTTTATACATAGACGGTAAGCAATAGTTACTATCGATGCTTGCAATCCAGCTTCTCTATAAGTAGAATTTACGACTATCATTATTGATTTATTTAATCTCGTTCTTCTTTTTTTGACAATTAACTATTACACTAAATGAAACCTTAAAAAAAAGTTAACTGACGGAGTCAAAGTCCTGTTAAAGACGGGGCTAGTTCACTACTGCTGACACAGGCATCAGTATTTCTGCACATCAAACAAGTAATGCCAATGGCTGAGTTTTTTCTACAGACAGCTTGGTTAATTCCATGCTATCCCTTAATTGGGACGATTTTGGCGATACCTTGGTCTCCTGGGATTATTCGGCGCACGGGACCAAGACCAGCCGGTTATATCAATACGTTGATGACCTTGTTCGCGTTTTTGCACGGTTTACTGGCTTTATCCGCAACTTGGAATCAACCGGCACAAGAACTATTCATTCCCTGGCTCCATGTTGTCGATCTCGATCTCACAATTCCTGTAGAGCTTTCCTCCATTACTATTGGCGCAACCTTAGTGATTACAGGCATCAACCTGTTGGCACAAATCTACTCCATTGGTTACATGGAGATGGATTGGGGATGGGCGCGGTTTTATTCCCTACTGGCATTTTTTGAAGCTGGGATGTGTGCGCTGGTTCTCTGTAACTCCTTGTTTTTCAGCTACATCATTCTAGAAATCCTCACGCTTGGAACTTACCTGTTAGTTGGGTTTTGGTTCAACCAGTCTTTGGTGGTTACGGGTGCAAGAGATGCATTCTTAACCAAACGGGTGGGCGACTTATTTCTCTTGATGGGGGTAATTGCTATCTATCCCCTAGCAGGAACTTGGAATTTTACAGAACTCGCCGCCTGGGCAAGTACAGCTCATGTAGACCCCAAAGTTGCAACGCTACTGGGTTTAGCTTTAATCGCGGGACCAATGGGCAAATGCGCTCAATTTCCTCTCCATCTGTGGCTCGATTTAGCGATGGAAGGACCAGTTCCCAGCACGATTTTACGGAATGCTGTCGTTGTCTGTACTGGCGCTTGGGTGCTGATTAAAATTGAACCGATTATCGCGCTCTCTCCCTTTGCCGTATCAGCCACGTTGTTTATTGGTGCAGTGACCGCATTGGGCGCTACTATGGTTGCGATCGCACAAATTGATATCAAGCGCACCCTGTCCTACCTCGTCAGCGCCTACATGGGTTTAGTGTTTATCGCCGTCGGCACCGGACAGACCGAAACGGCCCTAACCTTAGTGTTGACTTACGCCGTATCAATGGCTCTATTAGTCATGAGCGTCGGTGCCATTGTTTGGAACAGCATCACTCAAGATGTCACTCAATTAGGTGGACTGTGGGCTAAGCGACCGGCTTCAGCATTCTCCTACCTCGTTGGTGCCGTGGGATTAGTCGCAGTACCTCCTCTCGGTGGCTTCTGGTCTTTGTTGCAATTAGGCGACCATCTGTCTCATAACCACCCCTGGTTGTTTGGTGTGTTGCTGTTGGTTAATGCGTTCGCAACGTTCAGCTTAACTCGCGTGTTCGGTCTCGTATTTGGCGGTAAAGCAAAGCAAATGGCCGAGCGCTCGCCTGAAGTTCATTGGCCGATGGCGTTCCCCATGTTGCTCTTGATGGGCTTCACGTTGCACGTTCCCCTGATTCTTCTGCAATGGCAACTCATTCCCGACTGGTCAACGGTGAATACAACTGTGGCTGGCTTGCTCGTGTTGTCGAGTGTCGTGGCTGGTGGCCTTGGGTCATTCATCTATCTCAACGACAGCTTTGCCAAACCCGTGCGCTTTGGCAGTCAGTCTCTGCAAGACTTCTTTGCCTACGACTTTTACACCGAACAGCTTTACCGCGTAACAGTGGTGTTTGTCGTTGGCTTAGTTTCTCAGGTGATTTCCTGGGCTGACCGCTATATCGTCGATGGCTTAGTCAATCTAGTCGGAATGGCAACTGTATTCAGCGGACAAAGCTTGAAGTACAACGTTTCCGGTCAGACTCAGTTTTATGCACTGACCATTCTTTTGGGAATAGCTCTATTTGGATTGGTCGTGGCTTGGCCGTTGTTGGCAAATCTTTCTCTGATTGTTGGTAGCTGACGAACTCGTTACTTGTGGATGTTAAACGACATTCGTAGAGGGGTCACCTAAGTCTTTGTCAGTGAACTTAGGTCAATGTAATGAATCGAGCTTAGAATAACGGAATTTTCTTCACCCCTCTCAACTGTTTTTGCTCGAGATTTCAAACGTAGGAAGACTGGATTCAATGACTGTGAAAAATTATAACGGCCATCTCTCAAGGCGGAATTTACTGAAGTTTGGTGCAGGAGCTGTTGGAACAAGCGTACTTACAGGCGCGCTTAGCTCGCAGTTAGGATTTCCCGAGAAAGCTGTTGCTCAAGATGACATGACTCCAGAGCAGGCGCTACAAATGCTACTGGATGGGAATCAACGCTTTGTGAGTGGAAAACGCAAAAACCCTCACCAAGACATGGCACGTCTGACCGAAGTGGCACAAACGCAAAAGCCATTCGCTTCAATTCTTAGCTGTGCTGATTCACGCGTGCCTTCGGAGATTATCTTTGACCAAGGGTTTGGAGATTTATTTGTTTGTCGGGTAGCTGGTAATATTGCAACTCCAGAGGAGATTGGTAGCCTTGAATTCGGCACCTCAATATTAGGGTCGAAGGTCATCATGGTAATTGGACACGAACGATGTGGTGCTGTCTCTGCCACGCTCAAAGGCGCTCAAGTCCCCGGTCAAATTGCTACGCTGCTCGATGCCATTAAACCCGCTATTAAAAGTTCAGAAAACCAACCAGGCGACCGGCTTGAGAATGCTGTAAAAGCTAATGTATTGTTTCAAATACAACGATTAAAAGCATCTCCAGTTATCTCTCAATTAATTCAAGACGGCAAACTGAAAGTGGTCGGAGGTTATTACGATTTAGACACTGGATCTGTAACTTTAGTGAGTTAGTCCTGAACGTTGAAGGCTAGAAGGTTGAGTGAAATCTCCAGCCTTCTAACTAACTAAAAGCCAAGCCTTCTTCAAATTACCAATAACCAACAACTACCAACCAACAACCATCTATGCTGAGTAGCTTGATCTGGATACCCCTATTGGGTGCTGCTCTAGTCGGGTTTTTCCCCGGAAAAGTAGCCGGTACGCAAATACGTTCTATAGCCATCGCGATCGCTTTTACTATCTTACTCGTCACGCTTTGGCTGGCAACGCAGTTTGATCTGACCAATTCAGGATTGCAGTTCCAAGAATACTTACCCTGGCTGCCTCAAATTGGCTTGACTTATAACCTAGGTGTGGATGGTTTATCTCTGCCATTGCTAGCTTTAAGCAGTTTTCTCACCTTAGTCGTTATCTTTAGCGGCAGGATTGAGATCGAGCGTCCTCGCCTCAAATACGCTCTGATTCTCCTGGTGAATGCCAGCGTTACTGGAGCTTTCCTCGCGCAGAATTTACTGCTGTTTGTCCTGTTCTACGAATTAGTACTGATTCCCCTATATCTATTAATTGCGATTTGGGGAGGTGAGAGGCGCGAATATGCCGCGATGAAGTTTCTCATCTACACAGCAGTATCTGGAATTCTGATTCTCGCTGCTTTCTTGGGGATGACGTGGCTATCAAACTCGACTAGCTTTGACTATGATGCGATCGTAACTGAAGGTTTACCCTCAATTACTCAACTCATTCTGCTCACTGTGCTGTTGGTGGGCTTTGGCATCAAAATCCCGCTCGTTCCTTTACACACCTGGATGCCAGATGCGTATGTAGAAGCGTCTCCAGTAGTCGCCATTCTCTTGGGTGGTATCGTCGCCAAGATGGGAACTTATGGATTGATCCGCTTTGGTTTGCAACTGTTTCCCGAAACTTGGTCATTGGTGGCTCCGGGACTTTCAATTATTGGGGTAATTAGCGTACTGTATGGAGCATTAAGTGCGATCGCGCAAAAAGATATCAAGCGCATGGTTGCCTATAGCTCGATCGGGCACATGGGTTATATCGTTGTAGCAGCGGCGGCTTTGACACCATTAAGCCTTTTGGGTGCTGTTTCTCAGATGGTTAGCCATGGTTTAATTCTGGCAATTCTGTTTTATCTGGTGGGGATTATCGAAGCCAAGGTGGGTAC
>DATNPT010000258.1:0-4992 GCA_036703075.1 Chroococcales cyanobacterium | reverse complement strand
GACGAGCAAAGCTAAATGAAATGTTAGAAGTTGAGAGCGATCGCTTCTCGTAGTTGAGTAGGGGATGATTGGGTTAGTGGTGCGATCGCTTCCTACTTCAGCATCGTCACGCTTGCCGTTTATCTACGATCGCTTAAGATTGATAGCTAAACTTGTTTAATTTAGCCTTGCCCCATGCCTTACGCCGAAAACTACGTCGATCGGGATCTCCGAGGTCAGTCATTTGCAGGACGTAGCCTTGCTGGAGCAGATTTCCAAGGGGCAAACCTGGAAGGAGTAGATTTTACCAGCGCCAACCTTCGTGGAGCCAGGTTTTCATCCACAAAAGATCGCAAAACGAATGCAATAAAAGCAAACTTCAGCTATGCCGATATCCGAGGAGCGGAATTTACAAATGCCATTTTGAGAGGTGCAAATTTTACTGGAGTCAATGCAGGAATAATCTTATATAAAGCTATTTACACAATAGGATGTTGTCTACTTCTGGCTGGGCTAGCAACACTCCTACATCCCATATTTCTGGGCTTGCTGATTTTCACGCTCTTCTTTTCAAGCGTCCTTATGTTTAAGATCGTTCTACAAGGAAATTTTTCTGAAACACAATCTCAGGAATTTGCGATTTCCAACGTATTAGGGTGGTTTAGAGCAGAGGACTGGCAGCAAGACTACGAGCAATGGAGGCTTCAAAGGAACTGCATCAACCTTCTCTCTACTCTTTTACATACATCCATCTACTTTTTAAGAATTGAAATTACCATAGTTTGTCTTGGAACTATTCTGAGGTTCTCAAATTTCCCAATTAATCGGTATGCTGGAACTATTGATAAGTATACCAGGAATATACCTTATCATTTGGATGTATTAGGGTTCCTACTCTTGGCGCTTCCCTCAGCATTTCTGATTACAAATGTTTTCGACACTTCATCTAAAAAATCAATTGAGTCCTTTTTCGGAGCAGTTGATTTTCAAGGAGCCGATTTAACAGATTGCAACTTTAGTAAAGCATTTCTTATAAGACCAAACTTCTTTAAAGCTGATTGTACTCGTGTTTATTGGTATAGAACAAGGAATTTCGGCTTCAATTTTGTATCAGATAAATATGTGTTAAATAAAGTAATTTTAAAAATGAAGTTATTGATTGAGGGTGAAGGCAGTAATAAGAATTTTAATTTTATGGACTTAGAAGCTGTTAATCTGCGTGGAGCGAATTTAGTAGATGCCAGCTTTATAGGAACTGATCTCAATCGCTCTAATTTGCAACATGCTAATCTATCAAGGGCAGTGCTCAAGCAGACTCAACTGGACGGAGCAGATTTAACCGAAGCGATCCTCACAGGTGCATATATTGAGGACTGGGGTATTACAAGTACCACTAAATTGGATAGTGTGCGGTGTGAGTATGTCTATATGCGAGTACCGACTAAGGAGAATCCTAACCCCTTAAGGAAACCGGATAACCTACGGGAAACCTTTGTAGATGGAGAATTTGCTGACTTCATTCGACCCTACGTGGACACGCTCGATCTGTATCATAGTCAGGACGTTGACCCACGTGCCATTTCTATTGCATTCAAGAATCTGACACAGAGTCATCTAGATGCACAATTGGAAATTGTGGCGATAGAGAAACGAGGACAGAATAGCCTCAACCTGAAAGTGCGAACGGTACAAACGGCAAACAAATCTGACCTGAGCGCAGAATATTTTGCAGATTACAATGAGCTTAAGGCACTACCTGCGGAAGTACAGTTCTTGCTGACGGAAAAAGATGTGCGAATTCGCAGTCTAGAGCAAATGATTAAAACGGCACTCAAGCAACCAACTTTTAGCATTCAGGGAGAGTTTATGCCAGAAAATAGCGGGATCAATATCAACGCAGATGGCAATATTGGCGATATCAGTGGCTTAGTTGGTGGCGATGTCAGTGGAGTTGTCAATCTCGGCACGATTAGCGGTAATGTGACCAATGCCATTAATCAATTGCCTGATGTATCTGAACCTGAGCAGCCTAACCTTAAAGAACTTTTGATACAACTCCAACAAGCTATTGAAAACGACACTGACTTGCCTGACACAGACAAAGCCGATTTGCTGGAACAGGTACAGGCATTGGCTGAAGCTCAACAGGCAAAGGAACCCATAAAGAAAGAAGGGCTTGTTCGGAAAGCAAAGAAAATATTTGAGGCAACGCTGAAAAGCCTTCCAAATACGGCTGCGATCATAGAATCTTGCAGTAAATTGTTGCCAATGATTTTAAAGGCACTAGGAATTTGAGCCTAGCGTTAAATTCACTGTTCTCATAAAGCTGTAACCTAGCTGCAACAGAGTATTGTGGAACTTGGTGTGAGATGTCATAGGGACGACAACAGAGCGATCGCATCTCATTGGTTTTCTTCGTCGCTAGGAATTACCCCAGCCCAAATAATCTGCTCGACTGTCAGGGTCAACTGTGGGAAAGTGATTGAAACAATCTGCTCAGTACCAGCGAACTCGGTACCTTCATACAGTTCGTCAACCAGGGTGAAAATTGTCACCTTTGATGTCAGTGGATCGACTACCCAGTATTCTGGAATATTTAAAACGTTGTACTCAACTCGCTTGGCGCGATAATCTGCGGTCTTTGTTGATTCGCTAACGACTTCGATCGCTAAAATCGGAGGAGGTTCGTTGAGTTCGATCACAGCCTCGCGGGTTCTTAACTCCCGCCACTGCTGCATAGGTATAACGGTCAAATCGGGAATGCGAGAAGTGTCCCACTTGCCAGCGCGAGGAGAACGTATCCCAATTGCCACAGGTCTAACAATCCAGTCGCGTCCGCTACGCCCGATCGCAGCATCGATTTGTCGATAGAGAAAGTCAATAATTTCTCCATGTTGACTCGTGCCAACGCTCATTGCTACTAATTCCCCATTCACCAACTCATAGCGGGTATCAGTCCCATCTGAGTAGGTCAGATACTCCTCAAAGGTTAGTTTCTTGGTCGTTACAGTCACGATCGCCCCCTTCAGAGCATCTAGTTCGGTAGGCTGTAAGCCAACTTTAGCAGAGCATTGCAGAACTTGCTTTCCGATGCGTTGGCACGACCAAAAAGCGATCTCTCTCCTTAACCATTAGCCCGCTCCGACCTCATATCGCTTATAATGAGCCAATTGCGCGAACAATGACTTTAATCTGCTAATCGCGACATCTAATTTGCGAATGTACAGCACAATGGAGAATACCGGACTCGAACCGGTGACCTCTGCGGTGCGATCGCAGCGCTCTACCAACTGAGCTAATTCCCCTTATCGCTTGTGGATTTTGGAGTGATATTGCCTAAAATCCCAACTTGCGAGCTTTTAATTGCCATCTTATATCTTAACACTTTCTGTGTACCTGCTAGGCAGCAAGTTGAGAATAGACTTCTTGCACTCGATCCAGTTCTAGATCGTTGAGATAATCCACCGTCCAGCTAGCCTGACGCTGGAGCATGTGAAAGGGATAAGTATTCGCAACTCCAACCACCTGCATTCCAGCTCGTTTCGCGGCTGCAATTCCTGCTGGAGTATCCTCAATGACAAGACACTCCGAGGCTTTTGTATTGAGGTTAGGATGTTTCTGATTCAGCCGCTCTACTGCCAGGAGATAACCGTCGGGTTCCGGTTTGCTCACCTTGATGTCATCACCAGCAACAATGACGCTAAAGTGCTGGGCTAAGTTGGCGCGATCGAGTACCAATTCTATTTCACAACGAAGTGCGCCACTGACAACCGCCATCGGCAACCCAGCAACGCGAATTTTGTAAATTAAATCTTCCAATCCCGGATAAATAGGCAATTTCGGCAGTTTTTCTAACTCACGCCGATAGGATTCAGCTTTGCGGACAACGAGCTGGGTTAAGTAGCTTTCTGTAACAAATCGACCTCGACGCTGGAGTAAGTCAGCCAGACAAACGCGATCGCTTCTTCCCAGACACACTTCCCGATACTCCGTCGATGAGGGACGCAGGTTTTCCTGAAGGAGAATCTCCTCAATCAGCTGCTGGTGAATTGCCTCATCCTTAATAATGACGCCATTGAAATCAAACAGAACTGCCTTTAAAGTCATGCCAATCTGCTAAAAAGCTGGGGCAGGAAAGCCCTCTGAACCAAAATCTATTGAATCACTGCTTGCATCCACCTGTCGCTGTGTCGCCGCATAATCCACCGCTGGAATGGGTTTAACCCCTTTACTAACTTGATGAATCCAGAATACATCTTTGGTTTGCACCGCTTCAAAGCCTGCTGAACCCATCCAAGCATCCAGGCTGCCTGCGGCGTAATCCTTGATATAGGGTTCCTCAAACACCTCGGTTAACCAATCCGCTTGGCGCAGAGTTTTCTGATTGCCATCGAGAATTAAGACTTCTCCTCCTGCTGTCAGCAGTCGAAAGGCTTCTCGCAAAATTGACTGAGCGACGGTTGGTGGTGTCTCGTGAAACAGTAATGATGCGGTTACGACATCAAACGAGGCAGCCGGAAAGCCTGTTTGTTCGGCTTCAGCGTGACGCCACTGGATATCTAAGCCAGCTTCTTTCGCTTTGCGATCGGCCATCACCAGCATATAGGGTGACAAGTCTAACCCAATCACCTCAGCTTGGGGAAAGGCTTGCTTCAACATCAGTGTTGTGGAACCCGTGCCGCAACCCACATCCAGAATTCGTCGCGGCTTGCTCGCGATGGAATCAATCAAGCCCTGACGAACCCACGTTTCATTAGGTTGCAGTACGTACTGAGTAATCGGATCGTAGGAAACAGAAGCACCAGGATTTAGGTATCCACCTTCAATGCCGTGGAAGTTTTGACTGTTGTAGTACTGAGGATAAGTTAAATCAGGGCGTCGGAAGCGATCGCTTTCACTCTCCCAGTCAGTACTCTCATAAACCTGCCGCAGCTTTGCCTCATCAATAAAGTTGCGAACAATCGGCGATAAGAATCGATCCCAAATTGTGTCTTTACGAGCTGCCATAAGGAT
>DATNPT010000239.1:0-3492 GCA_036703075.1 Chroococcales cyanobacterium | reverse complement strand
CGGCAGTTTCCTATGCTTTACTTCAGCAATTATAACTAAAATTTTCCTTAACTTAGCGGATGACAATCGGCTCATTATTTGATAGCGTTTTGGACTGCTGAAGTATGACTATCCTTATCTGCGATTTCTCCTGAAATAAGATTATTACCTTTTTTAACAAAAAATTATCAGCTCGTTGATACAAGCTGTAATCGACGTTCTTGCCACCTTAGTCTAGCTAAAAGGGTAGAGATTAATCGATCGCGGTTTTCAGTTGAATGAGGTACAAAATTCTGGGTTGAGAGGAAATTGGGAACGGGGAATTGGGTGACGCTGGACGCGAGAATTCATTTTCCGCCTAGAAAATGCAGACGTAGGGAATAGGTAAGAAAGTTAGATGTAGCTCACTGATACGAGAAGGAGCATGTCAAGTTTGCAGCTCCCCTTCAGGTAGGTTGGGTTGAACGTTAGCGGTATTGTTCATCACAACATAGTTTGTAATGTTATGGATGAGAGGGACGGTTTCTCTGATTTGCTGTAAATCCGCCCAAATGGTGTGTGCATCAATAGTTCATGGGTGTTGACTTATACTTCTCTTCACGCGAGCCGAAAACCTCAGCTTAGAATTTAATAAAATGTTAGGTGGATGCGTCGCTCAGTAGCTCAATTGAGGAACTATGGATTACTCCACAGTTAAACAGGATTGGGAAAACAGGGGATTTAGTTGTGGAATCTGGACTGACCCACCCGGACAGGTTTGGGCTGATTATGTCCATGAAACCGATGAGCTAGTCATGCTGGAAGAAGGGGAAATTGAGTTATCGTTTTCCGATCAAACGTTTCATCCCAAAATGGGGGAAGAACTTCTCATTCCCGCAGGTGAATCCCATACAGTAATCAACAACGGTAAAACAACTAATCGTTGGTACTACGGATACAAGAAAAAATAGGGCTGATAGAAAAGGTAATGGGGAATTGGGAAACCGTGACAATCACCAATCCCACACACATTTTCAGCATAACCGCTGACTTAGCTAAACTCGATCGCGTAGTGCTTCTTTATGGTGTTCCTCAACGCACAGTCTTCATCATCTAGCCTCAAGGCTTCATGGCATGACATAGCGATCGAGTATTCTCGTCTGCCTGCGGGCGAGGAAGATATCGCAATGGGCAAGAATGTCGTCAGCGTGGCGTTTGCACCTCAAAAACAGTCAACCTGGCGTGTTGATGGTGGGTCGAGTCAAACGACGCCGATTCCACCCGGAAGCGTTTTTCTCTACTCGTCACGGGAGTTTGTTTGGTCGCGCTGGAAGCAACCGACTGAGTGTTTACATATGGCGATCGCGCCGACGCTTTGGAGTAAAGTGGCAGTAGATTGCGCTCTGTCAAACACTATTGCACTCGACTACCGCGTGATGTTTGCAGACCCAACTATTCTCCATGTCGCCCATTTGTTGAAGCAGGAGATGCAAAATGGTGGATTAGCTGGGAAGCTTTATACAGAATCTCTGACCAACCTGCTGACCGTTCATCTCTTGCGTAACTATAGTGGTTTGTCGGTCAAGTCCAATCTGGATAACGGGCCGTTGAGCGACCTAACGCTAGAACAGCTCAAAGAGTTCATAGAAGAGCGACTCGCTGAAGAACTCACCCTTACTAATATGGCGGCAGTGGTTCACATGAGCTCCTTTCACTTTGCTCGTGCCTTTAAAGCCGCAACAGGTCAACCACCTCATCGTTACGTGACCCATCGGCGGATAGAGCGGGCAAAGATGTTGCTAGCTGTGACTCGACTTCCTGTTGCTGAAGTCGCTTATCGGGTTGGGTTCTCTAACCAGAGTCACTTTACTGCTCAGTTTCGTAAGGTTACAGGTACAACACCTAAAAGGTACCGCGACAGTCTTTGATACCTTTGCGATCGCTTCGAGCAAGATTACGACAAAATTTAGCAAGAATCGGTCGTGGACGACAGCTTCAGTTTTCCTAACCTGTAAACAACAGATGAGATACTGCTGCTTAAAGCAACAGAAAAGCTTGGAAGGAGGATTTTACCAGTGCATCCCAACAACGATGCTGATATCCAAACAACCAGCTATGGTCTGAGTAGTATGCGAATCATGACGCTGGCTGATGGCGTATTCGCGATCGTACTCACTCTACTGGTTTTGGATATTAAGGCACCCCAAGCGTCCTCAGAAGCAGCACTGATTAGTCAACTGCTAGCACTATGGCCTAAGTTATTTTCCTACATCATTAGCTTCATCATTCTGGGGATTTTTTGGTTCGGTCATCATATGGAATTTCATTACATTCGTCGCTCTGACCGCATCCATATCTGGCTCAATCTCCTATTTTTAGTCTGCATTGCTTTTATTCCCTTTTCGGCAGCATTACTTGGAGGAAATTTACAGTATCGAACAGCGATCGCGATTTACGGACTCAACTTAATTGCAGCAGGATTAGTGCGGTACATTCACTGGCGCTACATCACCTACGGACACAGACTCGTGGATGTTGATATGGACATCCGGATTATTCGCAAGGTTGAGCGAGTGTTCCTGATTGTGCCGTTTGTTTATTTATTTGCCATCTGCCTCTCTTTTATCAACATTCCTGCTAGTTTGATTCTCTATGTGTTCATTCCCGTGCTATATATTCGCCCCCCGCGTGAAGATCGGCACCTAACCTCCTTAGGCATCCAACGAACGAGTCACAACGATGATGTTTAATCGACACACTCGAAAAGATGTTCTGCATCTGAGTGTAGTTGTGGGTTTTTCAGTTTTTCTCAGTCATCAAAATTCATTGAGTTAGAAATAGGAATATCGAACTCATGCAGTACACCACTCTTGGACATACAGGTTTAGTTGTCTCGCGTCTTGCTTTCGGAGCAATGACTTTTGGCGTTGGTCAATTAGTTCCAGGAATTACGAACAATACCGACCAAGCCCAAGCAGACCAAATGGTAAACCGTGCCTTGGATGCTGGTATCAACCTATTCGATACGGCAGATGCTTACACGGAGGGACAGTCTGAAATTATCCTAGGTAAAGCTTTAGGAAATCGCCGTCAGGACGTGGTCATTGCTACCAAAGTTGGGTTCCGCTTGGGCAATGCCATCACCGATACAGGTCTTTCCTATCGACACATCATCGCTTCAGCAGAGGGGAGCTTGAAGCGACTGGGAACGGACTATATTGACCTTTACCAACTGCACATTCCTGACCCATTGACGCCTCCCGAAGAAACCGTGCGTGCTCTAGACGATTTGGTTCGGCGCGGACTGGTGCGTTATGTCGGATTTTCCAATTTTACAGCCTGGAAAGCTGCTCGCATGCTAGGAATTCAGGAGCGCTATGGTTACGCCCGCTTTGTGGGAGCGCAGATGTATTATTCTCTTTTGGGACGAGATATCGAGCATGAATTTGTCCCGTTTATCGAAGATGCAGGGATTGGCATTTTGGTTTGGAGTCCCTTGGCTAGCGGGTTCCTGACTGGCAAGTACACGCGAGA
>DATNPT010000236.1:0-9031 GCA_036703075.1 Chroococcales cyanobacterium | reverse complement strand
GGGTCTGGGTCGATGCCGATGTTTACTTTCGGCACTACCATCGAAGTGACTAAACCATCACCACAACCTAGGTCGAGGATGGGAGGTTCATAGGTTTGCTCGCGCAACGCCGCTATTTCTGCGGCACGCCATACACCTAATGATGGTCCCTGCTGCTTGAGCAATACTTGTAACGTTGCTGCATCTAAGTGTAGCGATCGCGGAGGTATAAGAGTAGGCCTTGCCGCAGTAGTAAGTGTCTCGTTACAAGCATCCATCAAAACCTCCGCAAGGAAACGGCAGCCCTAGCTGGTAGTGCAAGGGAAATATGGGGAAATGTGCTTCGCACCTCATGGAATGCGATCGCTTTTGAGGTACAGCTTATGAAGAGAGTACCTTTTGTCTAGGACGAGATTCCTTAGTCTGAAGACATATTCCTGGTTTGGCTATTGATGATAATTCGCGCCATCCGGCATGATTGCTCCCGTAAGGTTGGTATCGCGCAGAGTCACCTGATTGAGGTTGGCGTCGAGCAACACAGCACTCACCAAAATTGCCCCCGTTAGATTAGACCAACTGAGTTTAGCCCGGTATAAATTTGCGCCTGTCAAATTTGCTCCCCGTAGCGTTGTCCAACACAAGCTTGCTCCTCTGAGGTTAGCCCCAATCAGAATCGCGTTTGCCATGTTCGTACCGTTCGCTTTGACCCGACTTAAATCCCCCTGACTCAGGTTTGCCCCAGTAAAGTTGGCTCCAGTTAGCAGGGCTTTTGAGAGATTTGCGCCTTTTAAGTCAGTCCCAATCAGAACGGCATTTGTCAAGTTTGCCCCTTCTAAAACGGCTCCAGCTAACACAGCATTAGACAGATTGGTTCGACTCAGGGAGGTTTCAATAAGTTTGGCTCGACTCAAATTTGCCTCCCGTAAATTGGCTTCGCTGAGAATGGCTTCACTCAGGTTGGTTCCCGTCAGATTGGCTTCAATGAGATTAGATGCTCGCAGACTGGCATTATTCAAGTTAGCCTCACTAAGATTGGCTTGAATTAGATTGCTGGCAATGAGGTTAGCCTCACGCAGGTTTGTTCCTCGTAAGCTAGCGCGAGCGAGATTGGCTTCGCGAAAGTTGACAAACTCCAAGCAAGCACCCGTCAAATTAGCGCCTGTGAGATTAGCTCCTCGTAGGTTAGCAGTGTTCAAGTCAACTCCCATAAGAGACACTCCCTGTAAGTCAGCGTTGCGAAAGTCTCGTTCTCCTGCCGCATATCGCCTCAGCAGTTCATCGGCATCCATAAACTCTTGACCTCGCCTTTTTACGATCGATCGCCTCAGAAACAATCATTATTGCCACAGTTGGAAAAAGCCGCAATTTAGATGCTGGATGTTCCGGCATTTCGATACATTGAGTCCAAGCAAACTGTTGAAGTCATCGTCAAATGCTGACGTTTGTATAGATGTGTCAAGACACATCTGCCTAAAGGTTGGAAACTTGGCAAGAAAGTAAGAAAATTAGAAATTCAAGACTTAACCAGTCGCCCCCCTAGCTCCCCAATACTGGGGAACAAATCCTACTCCCCCAAAGTTGGGGGTTGGGAGACAAAACTAAGTTATTTGCGTAAGTCCTAAAACTCTAAGCTGCAACCTGTTACCCTGGAACCTGCTAAGGCAGCAATCTAAAACCTCTAATCCATATCTTTGTACTAGCTGATAGCGAAGGGAAGAAGCATCAATGCCGGACAACTTTAGAAGCAACGTCGTTACCCAAGGCGTTCAACGTTCGCCAAACCGTGCCATGCTACGGGCTGTTGGTTTCCAAGACCAAGATTTCACCAAGCCAATTGTAGGTCTTGCCAACGGGTACAGCACGATTACCCCTTGCAATATGGGGATTAATGACTTGGCAAAACGTGCGGAGGTGGGAATTAAAGATGCTGGCGCGATGCCCCAGATGTTCGGCACGATTACGATTAGCGATGGAATTTCGATGGGAACGGAGGGAATGAAGTATTCCCTGGTGTCGCGGGAAGTGATTGCCGACTCCATCGAAACCGCTTGCAATGGTCAGAGTATGGATGGTGTTCTGGCGATTGGTGGCTGTGATAAGAATATGCCAGGAGCGATGCTTGCGATCGCGCGAATGAATATCCCCGCCATTTTTGTCTACGGTGGCACGATTAAACCCGGACATTACAACGGGCGTGACTTGACGGTTGTGAGTTCCTTTGAAGCCGTCGGGGAGTACAGTGCTGGCAAGATTGACGAGACTGAGTTGATGGAAGTGGAACGCAGGGCTTGCCCTGGTGCCGGTTCCTGTGGCGGGATGTACACGGCCAATACCATGTCTTCTGCGATTGAAGCGATGGGGCTGAGCTTACCCTATTCTTCAACCATGGCCGCAGAAGATGCTGAAAAAGCGGACAGTGCGGAAAAATCGGCCTTCGTATTGGTCGAGGCAATTCGCAACCAGCTATTGCCCCGACAGATTCTCACTCGCAAAGCTTTTGAAAATGCGATCGCGGTGATTATGGCAGTCGGTGGTTCTACCAATGCCGTATTGCACCTATTAGCGATTTCTCATGCGGCTGGGGTTGAGTTAACGCTTGATGATTTTGAAACGATTCGCGCTAAAGTGCCGGTACTGTGCGACTTGAAACCCAGTGGCAGATATGTGGCGACGGATTTGCACCGCGTTGGTGGCATTCCCCAAGTCATGAAAATGCTGTTAGTACATAACTTAATACACGGCGATGCCTTAACCATTACAGGTCAAACCATTGCTGAAGTCTTAGCCGATGTACCAGAGGAACCACCAACAGACCAAGATGTGATTCGTCCTTGGGACAATCCAATGTATGCTCAAGGCCACTTGGCGATTCTCAGAGGCAATCTGGCTACCGAAGGGGCAGTAGCGAAAATCACGGGTGTCAAAAAGCCGCAAATTACTGGCCCTGCACGAGTGTTTGAATCCGAAGAAGCGTGTCTGGATGCGATTCTGGCAGGACAGATTAAAGCCGGTGATGTAATTGTTGTCCGCTACGAAGGGCCAAAAGGCGGGCCAGGAATGCGGGAAATGCTAGCTCCGACTTCAGCACTAATCGGGGCTGGTTTGGGCGATGCCGTGGGGTTGATTACCGACGGACGCTTTTCTGGTGGAACTTACGGGATGGTTGTCGGACATGTCGCGCCAGAAGCAGCGGTGGGAGGAACCATTGGCTTAGTTCAAGAAGGCGACACGATTACGATTGATGCTCATGCACGATTGTTGCAGCTCAATGTCTCAGATGAGGAGTTAGAGCAACGCCGTGCTAACTGGCAACCTCCAAAAGCCCGTTATACGACAGGTGTATTGGCGAAGTATGCCAAGTTAGTGTCGTCTAGCAGTGTAGGTGCTGTGACGGATTTAGGGTTAGGTTAAGTCGAATGGCACTGATTTAAGCGAAAAGTAATCGTTTGTTGGAAAACCCGGATTGGGGGACAAGCGTCTCCCCCAGTCCCCCCGCGCAAGGGTTGATCGGTCGTGATGAATTTCCTTAAGTCAGTGACATTCAGGTTAAGTCGAATGGCACTGACTTAAGGCGAAAGTTGCAGGTATTAGAAAAAACCCGGACTTGGGGGTTTCCCCCAGTCCCCCCGCGCAAGGGTTGATTGATGGTTAAGTCAGTACCATTCAGGTTAAGTCTGACTGATGAATAGAGCAGTCTCCGTTAGCTAGGATGCGATCGGGGGTTGCGACAATCCTTTAAACTGTCTGTAGTCTTAAATAGTTAGAAAATCTGCCACTGTGATTTGAGCATCGAGTGATGTAGCGGCGAAGCTGAGTAACACTTCATCCGTGCTAGTAATGCTTATATCAAAAGAAGAATAAGAATTACCAGGACTAGTGGTATTGGTAATCGTTAGCTGGTCAAATGTTAAACCTCCAGCTAGCACGATTAAATCTTGACCATCTTCAAAGCCGTCGATAGAGTCTGTGCCTTGACCGGCTCGCACGACATAGCGATCGCGTCCGCTTCCTCCACCAAATGTATCATTGCCATACCCTCCAATGATTATGTCATCGCCGTTGCCATCAAAGATAATATCATTGCCATAACCTCCGATTAAAGTGTCATTGCCACCACCGCCATAGAGAGTGTCATTGCCATAACCTCCGATTAAATAGTCATTGCCATCGTCACTCCCATTGCCACTCGATATATCTCCACCCCTTAAAATATCATCGCCATTCCCTCCAAATAAAAAATCGTTGCCATTATTTCCATTTAAATAATCACTTCCCTCCCCTCCAAATAAAAAATCATTGCCATCATTTCCATTTAAACTATCATTGCCTTGACCTCCATAAATGCTATCGTTATTAAGACCTCCGTAATACGAATCATTACCAGCCAAACCATAGACTAAATTTAAATCAGAATTGAATTGAAAGAAGTCATTCCCCGATGCTCCATAATAAGTCGGCATTGTCTAATCTCCTGAAATTTTGAAAAGTTGAATGAGTTTAATTTCAGCCTTAAGGTAAAGTATTAGTCCAAAAATATTACGTTTTATCCCTTCAATTTAGGGGCAAATACTAATCTCAATCCCTAGAAGCAAGCCTTAGTCGCACAGAGTATTTAATGCCAATAAACCAGCACCGTAGGCAGGTTCATGCCGAGGGAAAATTACTTTTGCTGTTGGTTTTTGCCGAACTAGAGAAGCTTCAAAGCGATCGCGAATTTTGGAAAGACCATTCCACACGCTGCCTGCTGTAACCACTTCAAATACTTCTGTAGGCGTGAACAGAGCATCAATCGCGACTGTTGTCACTTGTACCAACTCTCTAACAGCATCCTCAATAATTGTCATGGCGACTTCGTCTCCTGACGTGGCAGCTCGATCGACAATGGGGGCTAAGGCAGCTATTTCTCTGACACCCCATCCTTGCTGATAGATAACTTCTACTAAATTTTCCAAGCTCGTTAGACCGAGATGCTCCCTGATGCGTTCTTGAAGGCTTGTTGGCTTATCACATTTATCATACGCTCTCATGGCAGCTCGCAGTCCAGAAACAGCGATGTGATAAGCACTGGCTTCATCTCCTAAAATAGGCCCCCAGCCACCCACCCGCTTCGTGTGTCCTTCTTGATTTCGCCCAAAAACAATCGTACCAGTTCCCGCGATCGCTACAATTCCTACAGCTTGACCAATTCCTCCCACTAAAGCGATCGACGCATCGTGACAAAGGACGATATTTTGAGGTGCTAGACTCCAGATAACTGGAATAGAAGCACTCGACTTTAACTGTTCTACGAAACTTTGTGCAACTTGCATATCTTCCGGACGAGAAACACCGGCTAATCCCAAGCAAATGGCTTTAATCTCAAGTAATCGCTGATAGCCAATTGCCCGAACGATCGCAGATTGAATTGAAAAGAACGCTGATTTTTTGCCAATACTTTGGTAATTCGATGCCCCAGCTTCACCACGACCTAGTACTTGACCCGCAGCATCCATCAGTAAGCAGACAGTTTTACTTCCTCCCCCATCAACTCCTAATACATAACTCATACAATAACGGCTTCTTTCTTTAACTTTAGATTTTGAGAATTTATTTAAACCAAACACTGTAAATAGTTTTACATAATTTAAATTTTAATTAATAGCATGAGCCATATTTATATGGATATAGTCAATTTTCATAGCATTTTCATATTTTCATTACTTTAATAATATAGATGGCTATAAATATAACGGTTCTCCATTGTGTGTGATACACAAGACTGTAGGGTGGTCTTTGCTCATGAGCCTCTAGAGCAAAAGTTCCCACGATCGAGTGAGTTCCTGACCAATTGTTCATTGGCATGGATTTGGATAACGCATTGATGTTGCATGCATGTGTAGAAAATATGTTGTTTAATACATATGAAATAAGCTTATTGTTTTTTGATAAGCTTTCTAGCGTGTTCCTAAACTTTTCTATATCAATCTGGAGACGGATTTACAAAACTTTTGTTTTATTAGGAAATAAAATAATCTCAATTAATTGATACATAAAGGCTATTTGGTCGTTAACTGCCAAAAGCGATCGCGGTGTCCGGATACCGTACAGGAGAAAGCGATGCCTACTCTGTCTCTAAATCACGAGAATCTACCCTACCCCGATCCCATCCATCCCATCATCGTCCACTTTGTGATTGCGATGGTGTTTTTTTCCTTTTTTTGTGACGTGTTGGGCTATTTCACCCGCAACCCTCGTCTGTTTGAGGTGAGTTTCTGGAACATGTTTGCTGCTGCGATTTGCATTTTCCTGGCGGTCATCTTTGGTCAGTTTGAAGCGGGTCTGGCAAACCCTTACGCAGCAGCTAAGCCAGTCCTGAATTTACACACGATAACGGGTTGGTCGCTTTCGGCGATTGTTGTTGCGATAACGGCATGGCGCTTTGTCATTCGTAACCGCAATCCGCTCAGGGTACCGCCTACTTACCTGGGTGTCGCAACATTGTTAATCTGCCTGGTAACGTTCCAGACAGTTCTCGGCAGTCGGCTGGTTTGGGTGTACGGGTTGCATGTAGAACCCGTGGTTGAAGCGATGAAGCAGGGGGTTTTGCAATGAACTGGCAACTGGTTGGCCAGGTGGGGTTCGAGTTGGGGGCTAACCGACTGCCCTATGAGTTCCCGATTCACCCGAATCTAGTTCATTTCACCTTGGGTCTATTTATTATTGCGATCGCATTTGATGTGGCAGGCAACTTTTTCCGCCTAGAACGACCGATTTTCAAATTCCTCGCTTTAACGGTAATTCGAGAAGGCTTCTATGATGTCGGCTGGTATAACCTAGTGGCTGCTGCAATTATCACCTTTTTCACCGTAGCAGCGGGCTTTTTCGAGATTATGCTAGCAGACCCACCCGCAAATGTGAAAAGTGCTTGGGGGTTGGAGGCTAGTACAACGATGGTTTTGCACGGCTTGGGGGGAATCTTCCTCCTGGCTGCAATCGTGGGGATGACGGTGTGGCGAGGGTTTCAGCGTTATCGTTGGCGCAAGGAGGCAGCTAGAGAGGTGCAGTGGAGCTACTTGGTCGTAGGGATTGCCATCCTGGGCATCATGTTCGTCCAAGGCACGCTAGGGGCGCACCTAGGGGACGACTTTGGGATTCATATTACCGCTGCTGAGTTGCTCCGGCAGAGCAAAAACCCCAACCTACTGCTCAAGTAATTTCTACAGACGTTTGATATGCTGACAGTTCTTGAGACTCTGCTAGTGGCTGTTTTAATCGCAGTAGATATCGTCGCCAGCAAATGGCTGGGACAGCAGGCCTACGGTTGGATGCCCAGCCAGGGAACCGCAGAAGCGAAACACGTTGACGATTTGTTTAGCTTCCTAGTGGCGGTTGGAGCGTTCATCTTCCTTGGCATCGCTGCCGTTATCGGGTATTCAATCCTCTTCTATCGAGCGCCCAAAGGAGACTTCAGTCACGGTCATCCTGCCAGAGGAAGTTGGAAAATCGAGGTTCTTTGGACTGTCGTTCCCATCGGGTTGGTGTTGTGGATTGCGATTCAAAGCAACACCATTTATCAGCAATTAAACATCCAAGGTCTGACCCCCATTGTGATGCATATGCCGATGGAAGAACCTGCCTATGCTGCAACCGTTGTCAGCGACGCCAAGCCCAGTACTGAGAATCAAGCCCAACCTGCGGCGGCACAAGAAATTCAGGTCATCTCCAAGCAATGGTCTTGGTCGTTCCGCTATCCCGGTGGTGTCACCAGTACTGAACTGCACCTACCCGTTAATCGCAGCATTCGCTTGAAGTTAGAGTCACTGGATGTAATTCACGGGTTCTACGTCCCTGAATTCCGCGTCAAGCAAGACATCATTCCCAACCGCACCATTACCTTTACCGTCACCCCCGCCCGACTGGGCAAATACCGATTGCGGGATTCCTCGTTTAGCGGTCCTTATTTGCCCCTGATGGAAGCGGATGTGTACGTTGAACCCCTTGACGCTTACAATCGCTGGCTCGCTCAAGCCGTTACCCAAACGCCCACGACCGCAAGGAATCCAGCGTTTCTCGAATATACCCAACAACCCCAAAAAGCCCTCGGAGACGGTTGGCCGGTTGTCCGGCCTGCTCCACCTCCAGTGGTGCATCATCCCAGTTGAGAAAGGACGGTAATTCATGACAAATGATTCGATGGGAAGCTTCGCCGACACGGGCGAGTCCGAACAGTTGGGCCGCGAGTCTCCTACGGGTTGGCGGGAATACTTCAGCTTCAGCACCGACCACAAGGTCATTGGTATTCAGTATTTGGTCACGACCTTTATCTTCTTTCTCATTGGCGGTTTGTTGGCGATGCTGATTCGTGCCGAACTGCTGACCCCTCAATTAAATCTGGTCAGTCGTCCCCTTTATGACGGCTTATTTACCATCCACGGCACGATGATGATTTTTTTGTGGATTATCCCGGCGAATGCGGGTTTGGGTAACTATTTGATACCACTGATGATTGGGGCAAAGGACATGGCGTTTCCGTTGCTGAATGCGATCGCATTTTGGATTATCCCCCCTTCAGGTCTCCTGCTGCTGTTAAGTTTCTTGCTACCGAGCGGTACCGCACAGGCGGGTTGGTGGTCTTACCCACCCGTCAGCCTTCAGAACCCGTCCGGTCACCTACTCAACGGCGAACTCATTTGGCTGGTAAGTGTAACGCTGCTGGGTATCTCATCAATTATGGGGGGAGTCAACTTCGTCACCACCATTGTCTGGATGCGGGCACCGGGGATGACGTTCTTCCGCATGCCTCTCTTCCCTTGGACAATTTTAAGCGCCCAGTTGCTCCAACTATTTTGCCTGCCTTCCCTCACCGGCGCAGCGATTATGCTGTTTCTCGACCTGACGCTGGGGGCAAATTTGTTCAATCCCTTTCAGGACGGTAGTCCAATCCTTTACCAACACTTGTTTTGGTTCTACTCTCACCCCGCCGTTTACGTTATGGCGCTACCCGCCTTCGGCATTTTCTCCGAAATTCTCCCCGCCTTTTCCCGCAACCCCCTGTTTGGCTATCGCACCGTTG
>DATNPT010000230.1:0-12270 GCA_036703075.1 Chroococcales cyanobacterium | reverse complement strand
TTTACGGAGCTGCAAAACGAAGGGATTAAAATTTCTGCTCTGGTGAATAATGCTGGATTTGCCACCTACGGACCGGGACCAACCGAATCGAGATTTCAACAACGCGCGGCGATGGAAGAATCCAAATTAGTCAGCGGACAGAAGATTATGGATGCCGAAACAGTTGCTAAGATTGGCTATCGCGGCTTGATGGAAAATAAACCTGTTGTCATTCCGGGAGTGAAGAATAAACTCCTGATTGAAACGGTAAGATTTACACCGAGAAAGATGGTGACAAAAATTGTGAGGAATATGCAGGAACGAGTGGAAAAAAGCTGATAAGCTGCTGTCCATTTAATCTGTATAATCTACACTCAGTTTTGGAGTCAGTGGTCAGTGGTCAGTGGTCAGTAGCTCTCCTACAACTGACCGATGCTCTTGGACCGGAATTCATTTGGGGCATAGGAAGCGTGGTCGAAGACGACTAACCACTGACAAAAAGCTAGCCGATCAATATAGCAGTTTTCAAATGAGTGGAGTACACTCATCTATCTGCTGACTCCTGACTCCTGACTTCCTTTGGAGCGAGCGCATCTTAGGTGTTGAGTTGAAACATGAAACTCAACCTGAGAGGCAGGCAGTCTAAACAATAGCATTCACAAGCTGTGCTTCTGTCCAAATTACCCCATTACTAAACTGAATACTCTCAACCCCATAGTTGGCTGAAGAGCTATACACCTGGTCTTTGAGAATCACCGAATCATCAATCCCACCAAAGGAAATTCTCAAATCAGAACTGCTGCCGATGCGAGTGACAATCGCATTGGTTGAAGTCAAACCCGCACCAGAAAAGATGAGTTTATCCACACTGGTATCATTGCTGTCATCATCGAGGGTATCTAGCCCATCTCCCCGATTGAACAGATAAGTGTCTGCTCCGGCTTTACCATTGAGATAATCAGTACCTAAGCCACCTCGAATTGTATCGCCAGCACTAGTGCCTGTCAAAGTATCATTGGTAGCTGCACCTAGTGTCAGATAAGCATTCCAAAGCTGTGCTTCTGTCCAAGTGACCCCATTACTAAACTTGATGCTCTCCACCCCATAGTTGGCTGAAGAGCTATACACCTGGTCTTTGAGAACCACCGAATCAGCAATCCCACCAAAGGAAATTCTCAAATCAGAACTGCTGCCAAGGCGAGTAACAATGGCCTTGGTTGAAGTCAAACCCGTACCAGAAAAGACGAGTTTATCCACACTGGTATCATTGCTGTCATCATCGAGGGTATCTTGTCCATCTCCGCGTTTGAACAGATAAGTGTCTGCTCCGGCTTTACCATCGAGATAATCAGCACCTAAGCCACCTCGAATTGTATCGCCAGCACTACTGCCTGTCAGAGTGTCGTTACCACCTGTACCGGTTAAAATCATATTAGCTAGTCCTTAATTATTACTCGGAATTAAATCTTTCTCATCACCGGTTCAGGTTGCCCGGATTAAATTAGATTGGATATTTATTCAGTCATTTTAGCCACAGCAGCACCAGAGCTAACACTTAAGTAAGACACAAGAGTAATGCTAGAAAAACTCGGAATAAACTTCCCTAAAAATCTGCTAAATATAATAGAAAACGAAGATCTATTCAAGAAAGTATCTTGCTTAATTATTCCTAGAAAGTATTATATTCTTGTCTCAATATCTGATTCAATCCCCTCTATAAAAACTTCATCAAAAAAATACAATTACTAGGATTTATTTCATAAAAAGACTAAGCGAGCTAACTATTACTTAGCTCGCAGTTGCAGTACAATACTGTTCTTGGTTGGTTTATCCCGCATATTTACGGTTTAAATGTACTTCATCTAACTGAGAGACGAATTCCCCAACTCTGCAACTGTTGTGCAACTATTTGTATAGGAAAAGCAAGAGCAGGACCGGAGCGATCGACTGATTGAGAACGCCTTCCCCAAACCACTCCCGTAACGCGATCGCTTCGATCTAACACGGGGGCACCCGAATTGCCTGAGGCTGAGAGTGCAGATAGCTGTAACTCTTGGTCTGTTTTTTTAGTAACTTCTCCCGTTGCAACTGTCCAATCACCCGTCGTATGAGGATTCCCAATCGTGCGAATCGATGTGCTAGGGGAAATATCGGTTGAGGAAATGGGTAAAGGCTGAATATCCTGGGGAATGTTCCTGACCTCTAGTAACGCTATATCTAGTGGGTCATCAACTGAGGTTGTGCGAGTAATTCGGGCTGGTTGTCGCTTCCGGAATTGACCGGGAAGTGGGTCGCTATAAAACTCCACCTCAATTTTTTGATTTTCTAAAGGTGGGTTTTTATCTCCTGTCACTACATGGCGATTGGTCACAATCCAAGCTTTGTTACCCTCACGCCTTACAACCCAACCCGTGCCGATATGCCAGTCTGAAGAACTGTTGCGGATAATCCGCACGACAGACCGCTTGAGCGAAACTAAATGGTCATCGTTCCGACTGGGTAATCGTTCCGGTGCTAGAGATAAATGCGGATTTTGCCGAAAGGCTAATCGCCGTTGTGCTTCGTTGAGATTGAGTGGAGGACTACTCAAGCTTGGGTCTAAGCGAATCGCCTGCTTAAACTCCTGAATCGCTTCCTTTAACTTGCCTTGCTGCTGTAGGGCATTACCTAAATTGTTGTAAATAATGGCGTTTTTCGGGTCGAGTTGGATGGAGTTGCGAAAAGCGACGATCGCTTCATCCAGTTTCCCTCGATCGCTCAGTGCATTCCCGAGATTGCTGTAAGCATAGGCAAAATAAGGATTGAGTTGAATCGCTTTTTGGTACGTCGCGATCGCTTCATCCAGTTTTCCCTGTGCGTACAGTCCATTGCCTAGATTATTGTAAACGCTGGCAAAATAAGGATTGAGTTGAATGGCT
Source organism: Chroococcales cyanobacterium (assembly GCA_036703075.1). Lineage (GTDB taxonomy): Bacteria > Cyanobacteriota > Cyanobacteriia > Cyanobacteriales > Coleofasciculaceae > DATNPC01. Next base: position 9,373 of record DATNPT010000230.1, on the reverse strand, counting down.
TTTTGATAAGCCGCGATCGCTTCATCCAGTTTCCCCCGATCGCCCAGTGCCTCGCCCAAAATTCCAAACACCCAGCTATCTTGGGCGTTAATTTTGATAGCCTTGCGATAAGCCGCGATCGCTTCATCCAATTTCCCTTGGTCGTACAGCGTATCACCCCGATTGACGTAGACAGATGCTTTGGGTAGGTCGAGTTCGGGAATATAGCGATTGGCCGGGAGTGGCAGTGCTACAGCTACAAACAGCGATAAGAAAACCGAGTGTAACTTGGGCGAGGCTGGGTTAAGTAAGCTACGCGATCGCACTATTCCTCCCTATCTCATTCTTGAGATAGATGCAATTCTTTCTAGCTTACGCTAACAATTCAGTCCGTAGAAGTAGAATATTCGCGTTCACTTCCCAAGCGGAGGTCGCTTCCGCCCTTCCCATTAACGACTAACTACGCATTCCTAGTCCAATTTGAATTGAGGCATAAGCTGAAGCATACCTAGTCCCAAGTCTTTTGCCGAAAGCGATCGCGCCTCAAAAAACGCCATCATATCGCGAGGCTGAGGATTGCCGCGAGACGCTCCAGTCAACCCCTTAGCCACGATTAAACCACAATATCCTTTTAAGGTCTTACAGCGTTGTTCCCACTTTTTACGGGCGGCAGCATGAGCGGGGTCAGCTTCGGGAAATTCGCCGAATAGGTAGAGGCTGCTGTTTTCAGTCTGAAGAATGCCTAGATCGTAGCGATCGCCTTCAAAGGGGTCTTCCCCAGGATTGAAACAAATTGCCTTCAATCCTCCAGCCGTCTGAATCTGCTCGATCAAGGCTTTGGCCTTCGGACGGGTAGTTTGAATCAAAACCACAGGCATCCCATCCCCCGCTTCCTTGACATCCAAAGACTGATAGCAATCAACTCCAGTGCGTAGCGTTTCTATGCTGTCCCAAGGCATCATCCCCAAGCTCAGGAAAGCATCTTTGGGAATCAAGTCATCTCGTAGCGGAACAGCCATTTCCCCACTGGGAAAGTCGTCATCAAAATCCTCATCTTCAGCCCCTTCGGCCATCTCCAGCAACTCGGCAGCCAAGTCTGGGAGAGTAGCGATTTTAACCGCAACCGTCGATTTTGGCTTGGTTTCTAAGGGTAAGGGTATGCGATAACTCTTGGATAGCGCCGGGAATTGCTCTCCTGTCAACTGTCGATATGAAGCCCGGAAAAATCGATTGAGCGCCTCGAGGGCAACATAAATCGTGAGTGCTTCTTCGTCGTAGAGAAACGGTCGCATGCCTTCCAACGGATGCACGGTTCCGAAACTAGGCGCAATCTCGGAAGACGGCAATTCAGCTAGATCGATGTCATCGTCTTCCTCTTCGTCCTCGTCTTCTTGACTAAACGTGACAAACAAGCAATCTTGTCCTAAAAAGGCTTGTTCCATCTGTTCAAACGACTCTTCTGCCAAAACGGCTGCTCGGAATCGTTTGAGGGATTCTAAAGAGCGATAGAGTAGCACGCCATACTCCATCCCCAGCATGCCCATAACGGAGACGTATAAGGTTGTAATATCCCAACGGTTGATTTCAATGGCGAGAATATTGTGGTCGGCTAGCAGTTCCCAAGGTGCTTCATTCCAAAGCTCATAGGCTTTTTCCAGTAGTGAGTTGGCATATTGAGGAGGAAGCTTGGGTTGCCGTGTCTTGGCGATTTCCTCAAATCCCCGGAACAACTCATCGATCAGAGGTAGGTCGGGGACGTAATCGATCGCAATGTCTAGCTCTTGCAGAACACCTCGCAGATAAAACTGAATTTCCCGATCGCGTACCACAATTTTAGAAGGTCGTGCAGGTCGTGCAGGACTTTGAGGATGCTCCATGGCTCGTAGCAAGGCCCGCACGACGGCTTCTGGCCCCATGTCGGCAGACACGACATCCATTGCTCGCACAATTCCTTCCGAGCCATCTACCCAAAGGATACATTCGCTGCCCTCGGATTCTGGCTCCGAGTCATCAGAAAAAGCCGACAACATTCGGCGATCGCCCTCCCACACGCTAGGAATTTGTTGTAATTTTTTGAGCCGACGAGCAGTAGTGGGATTCAGAACAGACATAGGTAGCGCTGGCGTTAGTTGCAAATAGAATAACGAGTTAGAGCTAATAAATATATAAGGAAACTAGCTTACTCCTATTAAACCTCAATAATTTCCGGGCTGTTGTTCTTCTTGAGAGCGGAGTGTTAAAGCTTGCAGGCTAAGGATTGTTCGACCTGTCTTGGTTAAAATAGAAGCCTCTTGTTCTAGCTTAGGCGTTCTTGTTTCGTACTCCCCTATCCCTGGAGGGGGAGTGGATACAATATATAAGAATAAAGCGATACGCTACACAAGCGAGTTCGCCGCTTATCGGTAATTCTGGTAAACTCCTTGATTCTAGGAGCGACCGACTAGACATTATCTATAAAAAGAGCAATTAGGAGTCGCAAGATAATCATGACGCAAACCACTGTACCCCAACGAAAAGGTATCCAGCTAACGGAAGCTGCATTAAAACATGTTTTAGCACTGCGCGAGAAACAAGGAAAAGACCTCTGCTTGCGGGTAGGTGTCCGCCAGGGAGGCTGTTCGGGAATGTCCTACCTGATGGATTTTGAAGACGCTAGTAACGTTCGCGACAATGATGAAGTCTTTGACTACGAAGGCTTTAAAATCGTTTGCGATCCCAAGAGCATACTTTATCTCTATGGTTTAGTACTGGACTATAGTGATGCCATGATTGGGGGGGGATTTCAATTTACCAACCCGAATGCTGCTCAAAGTTGCGGCTGTGGGAAGTCCTTTGGAGTTTAAGCACTCGACGACGGTTTCGCTCCTCTAGTACTAGTCCTCTGTGGCAGCAAACTGAACAACTCAAACCAGCTCTTGCCGGTTTTGCCCAAACCAGACCTATGGTTGAACTAGGTCTGGTATCTTTTTCAAGGGTCGATCGACCAAAAACAATATCTGTTACAACAATTTATGACAGAAGATTAAATTAGTGGCAATCCCCTAAATTCATTTGTGGGGAAAATCCAAAATCGAAAATCTAAATCGAAAATCCAAAATCGAAATGATCGACTCCCTTAATTCCCTATTTGATGCCGGTCTGGAACGTTACAACTCAGGTGAAGGTCCAGATACACTGCTTCCAGTATTTAAGGATTTATGCGATCGCGCTCCCAAAAATGCGGCGGCGTGGAGTTGTCTGGCCTGGTTGTATCTACTGGATAATAAACCCGATCAAGCGTACAAGGCCGCTCTCAAAGGTGTTAAGTTAGACCCAAATGCTCCGCAAGCTCGGATTAACCTGACATTAGCCATGCTAGAAACGGGTCAAGCTGGCGTCCGCAAACATATTGATGTTGTGAAACAAATGATGGCACTTGAGTCAGACATCCGGCGCGATCTGTTTGAAAGTATTGATGATGGCTTGAGCCGAAAACCGGATTGGCAAAGCTTAAGCCGCGTCAAAAAGTGGTTATCTGAAGCTTAATCGACTCTAAGACCCCTGTTTTAGAACAGTATGAATCTTGTAAAGCAGGGTCATACATTTGCCATTTTGCTGTTGTGGCGATCGCGTTACAACAGCACCTTCGAGACACTCCTCATTTACGGTTGTTCGCATGGGATTTTCAAAGACACAGCTAATTGGTCTGAGGGCAGACCAGTTCCGCCATCCCCTGGATTTGGAAGCGACTAGAGCGCTCAAGCAAGTGCCAGGGCTTGACTTGATGGTACGAAATTTATTAGGGCCATTGGCAGAACAGTTTTTCTACCTGAACAATATTGCCGCCAGTGTCTTGGTGGGAGAAAACCAACTGCCGCACCTGCACCAACTTCTCTTAGATGCCTGCAAAACACTAGATTTAGATCCACCCCAGTTATACGTGCATCAGCATCCAGTTCCCAACGCCTATACCTTTGCCATGCGGGGTCAGCAGCCGTTTATTGTCCTGCATACCTCTCTGATTGATATGCTGACGCCAGAAGAAATTCAGGCGGTGATTGCTCACGAACTCGGTCATCTCAAGTGCGAACATGGCGTTTACCTCACACCGCTGAATATTATTGTTTTAGCGGCTGGGTTACTCCCAGGTTGGGGAACAGCGATCGCTCAAGCTCTACAGGCGCAGCTATTGGAGTGGTTGCGATGTGCGGAATTTACTTGCGATCGAGCTGCACTCCTGGCGACGCAAAACCCTCAGGTGGTGATGTCGGTGCTGATGAAACTAGCTGGCGGTTCCCCCAGCCTCTCACCGCAACTGAACCTGGACGCTTTTATCGCTCAAGCCAGAGCTTACGATAACATTAGCAATACCGAGCTAGGCGAAATGCTCAAATCAGCACAGACAGCACAACTGACGCATCCCGTCCCAGTTCTTCGCGCACGAGAAATCGATCGGTGGGCAAGTTCTCAAGCTTATCAGTCCTTGCTAGAACAGCCGCGAACGGGTTATAATGAAAAGGTTGACCCCAAGGGCGGGTGGCGAAATTGGTAGACGCACCACACTCAAAATGTGGCGACCTTTGGTCATGAGAGTTCGAGTCTCTCCCCGCCCACTGAACTTGAGAGGCAGCGATCGTGACACAGCGACTCAAGCGGTGGGAATCTCCTCGCCGCCAAGGTAGAAACGATAAAGGTAAAGGTGGTTCAGCTCGACAACGGCAACTGAAGAAGAAAACTCAGATGTTGCGCCAGAAACTGAAAGAGAGCCAAAAAGCAAACCAGCAAAACCAACAAAATAAAAAAGAAGGAAGAGATATTAATTCTCTTCCTTCTTTTTTAGATGCTGATAAAAACCCCACGCGCTTTCTTGATGGAGTTTTGGTACTAGACAAGGTGTAAAAGCTCTACCGCGGGTTAGACTGACTTTGCTCTATAGTCCGCTTTTGCTCTGGTGTAAGTAGATTGCCAATCTGCTCGTTTAAGCTCTGAAGGATTCCCACAATCTTACCTTTTTGGTCTTCGGAAAGATTTTGAATCGCGTCTAGTCCTCGACCCGTTTCTCTGCCTTCAGCGAACTGAGTCTTTTGTTGTGGTGTGAGGACAGCTTCAATCTGACCGATTGCACTTGCCTGAATTTGTTGAAACTTTTTTTGCTGTTCTTCGCTTAAAACAATCCGGGGTCTTGGCTTTGTTTGTGGGGATTGTTGGGTCTGTGGAGATTGTTGGGGTGAATTCGGTTGCGAGTTTTGAGCGAACGCCGCTAAGGGAGTAGTAGCAAGAATAACAGCTACCGTGACCCCAGCAAGTATGGATATCGGCTTCAGTTTCATTATGTTCTACCAGCGTCGAAGGTATTTGGCACGTTCATACTAACCTCTCTTGCCCGAATAGAGATTGCCCTCTCTCCTTTGATAGAGATAGCAGATAGCAGGACGGCGAGAGCGTCTACGCCAGTATAACGCAGACTCCACGGAGGCTATGGGAAGTGTAACGATAAGATTGTTATTCCCACCTTTCATTGAGCAGCGGCCAACTGGTCAGGAGCGTAACTGTTCGCTGTTAATAGATTAGACGACGCTTTTCGGACAACGCTGGGTTTGATCGGTTGAATGTCTTAGGCTCAAAAGATGTTTGACTTGTTACTTCTACGAGAGCGGTACTTGCATGAACTCTCCGCAATGAAACACTTAAGAGAGTAGGTATCAGTCCTATTCCTGCTTTTGCAGGACTTCTGCCCTAAAGCCCAGGCAATACAGCAATAAGCTAAACCTACTCCCTAATTTCATCTGTTGAATGCTACTCGATCGCCCTTAAGGATGGATTTGTAGGAAACACCGAGCAGCATCAGTTTTACCATCTCAACAGGCGAAAACTATTCAAGGATATGAAAATAAAAGGCCGCAACTAGTAAGTTACCAAACAAAAGAACAATTGCCCAGAATAGGCGAAAAGGGTAGGGGAATGTAGCACCGCTTTTGGCAACGGGGGCTTCATACTTTTTGGCTTGAGCCATAAAATTCGCTCCTAATTTAGAGGTTTTATGAAAAGATAGTAAAATTAAACTGTGCTTAAGAGCTAGACCTCTACGGGAGATTTATTGTGAAGTTTTGTCGGCACACTTCACCTATTCGACGAAAAACCCTTTCTCTCAAAGGCTTGAACCTCGATTCCCTTGAAGGTACAGCTAGACAAGCACCCTCGTTATTGTACGATTACGGGGTGACAGCTAGGTCGCGAGCGCGAAAAATTTAGGGGTTGAAAACTTGCAAAAAGAGTACGGCAACTAATAAATTACCCAGCAGGAAGACGATCGCCACGACAAAGCCCAACCCAAAGGCAGGCGTCGGATCGGAGGCGAGAAGAGCTGAGTTTTTTTTCTCATCTGGGGCTGCTTTGATTGCTCGTGCCGACCGGGTTGGTTGTGTTTCCTGAGTTGGCATTGAATCGCTCCTGTTTTAGTGGACCTCGTATCAATAAGTACCAAACCAGGAACCGGCTGCATAAAGTCCCTGAGACGGATTGTTGGCTGGGTTCATCTCACCTAAAAGGCGCAAATCCTGAGGTGGCTCAACAGTGAACCGTTACGCTCCTGAGCAGCGACCAACGGGTTGCTGCTGCTCACTGATTGAAAAGTCTAGGCACTACTCTCACCCGCATGGTAGGAGCTACGGACTAAAGGGCCAGAACGGACGTGGGCAAAACCCATGTCTTTCGCGATCGCACCTAGTCGATCGAAGTCTTCCGGCGTCCAATATTTTTGCACGGACAGGTGTTGGAGTGAAGGACGCATATATTGTCCTAGGGTAATGCGATCGCACCCAACATTACGCAAATCCACCATCGTCTCGATCGCCTCCGCTTCCGTTTCCCCATGTCCCAGCATTAATCCAGACTTGGTGGGAATGGTCGGGTCAATCGCTTTGACAAAGCGCAGGACATCAAGAGAGCGCTCGTATTGTGCGCCTCGACGCACTCGTCCCTGTAGGCGACGCACCGTCTCAATGTTGTGGTTGTAGCAAGCGGGTTTAGCCTGAACAACCGTGGCAACCCGTTGGCACTGCAAATCTGTCGGTGTCTGGTCATCATTGCCCTTACCGCCCCAGAAATCCGCCGTTAACACCTCAATTTCCGTTTCTGGGTTGAACTGACGAATCGCATCCATCGTTGCGACAAACCAACTCGCGCCCCCATCGGGTAAATCATCTCGCGCCACTGAAGTCAGCACAACATAACGTAACCCTAACAAGCGAACCGATTGGGCCACTTTTTGCGGTTCTTCGGAATCGAGAGGCATGGGGGCATGGCCTTTGTCCACCTGGCAAAATGCACAGGCACGGGTGCAAGTTGGACCCATCAGCAAAAATGTCGCGGTTTTCTGGGCATAACACTCCCCTCGATTTGGGCAGCGTCCTTCTTCGCAAATTGTGTGAATCTTTCGCTGTTTGATGATTCGCTGTACCGTTGAAATGTCGCTGGCTTTGCCCATGGAGCGTCGCAACCAGGTGGGTAGCGATTCAATCTCGGTGCGCCATCGGTCTTGAGCGGAGGGAATTGTGAGGGACGGGTTAGTTTCGCTAGGCAAATCCATAGTACTTTGCTGGACTACCAAGGGGGTGGGAAGGAGTGACGAGTTTTTTTGCTCTTCTTAGTCATAGCAGATTAATCTAGAATCATACACACAGCTTGCTTTCGAGCGCGATCGCAATTTATGACAAACAGTTGAGGAAGTCAAAACAGGAGTTGTATTACAGTTAACAGACAGGAGCGACTCTGTCTGGTAAACGAGTGATAATCAATCTGGCTCTTCTAGAGCGAGACTGAAGCACTCACAGCTAGACACGCTAGCGCCATACCTTGCTAGGGAGTTGGCTGCATTCACGCTAAATAGTTCTATCTAAAGGTTCAATTTTTAGATCGTTCTCTAGGGTCAGCCATTATCGCTTGCTGAAAATTATAGTTTTTTCTCTAAATCATCTTTCCAAAGGAGTAAGTCGTGGCAAGTCATAAAATCCTGGTCATTGATGACAGTAAGGTTATCCGGATGCGGGTAAGAGAGATGTTGCCTCCCGGAAACTTTGAAGTTCTGGAGGCTAAAGATGGTATTGAAGGCCTTAATTTAATTCGCCAGGAGCGCCCCAACCTGATCATGTTGGACTTTCTCCTCCCCAAAATGAGCGGGTGGGAAGTATTCCAGCAGATTCAGAATAACGCCGAGCTTCAGACAATCCCTTTGGTATTGATGTCGGGTCGCAAGGAAGAAGTCGCAGAGAAAATTACTGAACCCTTCGAGTATTTTGCCTTTGTCGAAAAGCCATTTGAGAAAAAGCAACTGGTTGATGCCATTAAGGAAGCGATGGGCAAGGCGAAAAACCGCCCAGTCGCACAGCCAGCCGCAGGTGCCACCACTACGGCTGGGGCTTCAGGTGCGGCGACTGAGGAAATCGAGGCGCTGAAGGCAAGAGTTGCCAAAATGCAAGGGGAAATTGACGCATTGAAGAAGCAGTTAGCTCAAGTCATGGCGTTTATCAAGCAGAAATTAAGGTAACTGGTAACGCCTTGGGTGTGGGGAGACAGTGCATCCTCCCTCGTCCCTACTGCTCAAATTTTGAAGGTTTGAGCTGACGTGTTATCCGAGCGGAGTGACGAACTGGAGAATTTCCTGAGCTGCGCGATCGCAAACTCCAACCTCCCCTAATAACTGACGCATTTCCTGATAGTCTGCCAGGGTTTGCTTGCGTCTATCGGGGTTGAGGAGGAGTGCTAGGGCTTCTTTAACGATATTTTCTGGCGTGGCTTGCTCTTGGAGTAGTTCCGGTACAATTGAGCGCATCACGACCAGATTAGGGGGTGACATAAAGGGAATGGAAAAGTTCAAGAAGGTACGGGCAACCCAGTAGGTCAAGGGACTAACCCGGTAAAAGACGACCTGCGGAATGTTTAAAAGTGCTAATTCTAAGTTCACGGTACCGGACTTGGTAATTGCTAAATCTGCTGCGGCGAGGACTTCTTGAGTGTTGCCAGCAATCAGAGTAGCGCGTAGACCATATCGTTCGATCGCAGCTTCTATTTCAGGTCGGTAAACTTCGAGAGAAAGCGGAATCCAAAACAATGGAGCTTCGGAGTTGGGATTTTGAATTGATTTTAGATTGCTATGTTCTTCCTGTCTTATGCCCCAGTCCCCAGGCTCTAGTAATTTCGCTTGAATTTGTCGGGCTGCCTCAAAAACCACTGGCATCAGGTACTTAAGTTCTTGACGGCGAGAAGCTGGTAAAAGTGCGATCGCGGTTTGGTTAGGTTCAATGCCAAGCGCCGCACGCGCCTCCTCGCGCGTCGGACTCGCTCGCATCCTATCCACTAGGGGATGACCCACCCAACTCACAGACGCTCCTTTTTTTTCAAAGTAATGGGCTTCTCC
>DATNPT010000225.1:0-5692 GCA_036703075.1 Chroococcales cyanobacterium | reverse complement strand
GCATCTTTAAGGGTAGATTTAATGGGGTCGCTTAGCATTATCCTGGAGATTCCAAGCCTAGAGATTGAGCGTACAAGCGGGTTAAACTGCGTTTCCTATCTTCTAGGATGACTGGTAGATTATTTTTCCGCAACTTCCTAACCTTATAACGACTCCCCTCCAAACCGGGCAACTCATGTAAAGAACTTATTCAAAGTAGAAATAAAATTTATCTCTAGTCATCGGATGGAATCACCCGATCGCAAGCCACCCAACTGAAGAAGAGATCGCGTCTGCTTTGGAAAAAACCCTAGCCAGTGAGATGCTCGCTAGGGAAAATACGCTCTGAGTCTGTCACTCCTATCTACTTCTAGAGCCAAGAACCCTTATGCAGTTGGTTGCTCTTCAGCGACCCGTGATACAAAATGCAGGTTGACTAGCCCAGTCACTAGTAACTGATAACAGGACACTGTGAAGGCCTACCCTAAATTTTTCACGTTTAGTCAGTAGAGTATTTCTTAGCTTTTGAACAAAAGCCCTCTGACTTGGTAGATGCAAGAGGGCTTTTTCTATTGTGAGTAACGCGAATAAAACATTAAACCTCATAGGAAAATAAAGGTTGAACTGACGCAAATCCGTGGAGAGTGAGAACTATTTTCAGGCGTGGTGGCGGCAATTCTGCCATGATTTTAAAACAGCTAATGATGATAAGGTTAGTGCTATGCGTAACAAAGCACCAAAACACTGAAGAGCTGTGTGCAGAAAAATCATCCGCAAGCACGGTTCTGAAGACAAGTTGCTCCGGTGAGGAGCGGCTTAGTTTAACAACCTCGTGTTGTACCTTATAAAGGTCAGCATCGGGAGGATGTTGCTAGGGTCATAGGTGATGGGTCATTGGGAAACCATTGACAATCAGCGATCGCAATTGTGTGGGTAGGATGGACAAAAGATGAATATTCGCATTGGTAACGGTTACGATATCCATCAGTTGAGCAAGGAACGTCGGCTGATTATCGGTGGGGTGGAAATTCCTCATGAGATGGGATTGCTCGGTCATAGTGATGCCGATGTCCTGACTCACGCGATTATGGACGCCATGCTGGGGGCTTTGAGTCTGGGGGATATCGGTCATTACTTTCCTCCCTCCGATCCTAAATGGGCGGGGGCGGACAGCTTGGTTTTATTGCATCAGGTCAATCAGTTGGTACTGTCTGCGGGTTGGCGAATTGGAAATATTGACTCGGTGATTGTGGCAGAGCGTCCTAAGCTCAAGCCCCATCTTAAGCTGATGCGCGATCGCTTGAGCGAAACCTTGCAATTAAAGCCAGACCAAATCGGCATCAAAGCCACTACCAACGAAAAGTTAGGCCCAGTAGGACGAGAAGAGGGCATTGCTGCCTATGCTGTAGCGTTGTTAATCAGTGACTGAGTACAAGAAGGCAGGAGGCAGAAGCCAGAGGGCAGAAGGAACAAAGGCTTATACTTTCTAGGTTTGGCTTTGTTGTTAACGGGTCACTTATTTCTGCCGCGCTGCACTTAGCTACAAGAGTAGGCAGAAAACACCTACTAACTACTAAATCAATCGAGAGAGTTCATCAACGTCTTTGTCGGATGGGAATCTCGATCGAAAATTCAGCTCCTTTTCCAGGAACTGAACTGCACTTTAATTCACCGCCATGCTTCTCGACGATAATCTGGTAGCTAATGGCTAACCCCAAACCTGTACCTTGCCCCACAGGTTTAGTGGTAAAGAAGGGGTCAAACAGCTGTTGGAGCGTCTTTTTGGTCATTCCAGGGCCGTTGTCGTAGATGCGAATGAAAACGTGTGTTGGCGAACTGGAAGCATTGGGAGCTAGGTTAGGCTCAAAGCGGTCAGCTTGGTCGTTGAACGTCCCCGTATCCAAGCGCGGTACACTGCGATTGTCCTTTTCCAGGATACCTGTCGAGATTGCGATCGTCGGGCAAAACTGAGCGGCAACTTCTGGCTGATGAGCCATTGTCTGCAATTTTTCTAACAGAGCATCAATGGCATTGGTCAGCAAATTCATAAACACCTGATTGAGCTGCCCCGGACAGCATTCTACCGGGGGTAAGTCGCCATACTCTTTAATCACAGAAATGGCAGGCTGACCGGGCTTAGCCTTAAGTCGGTTTTGGAGAATCATTAGGGTACTCTCCAGACCCGTATGAATATCTACTAGCTTGCTCTCCGATTCATCGATCCGCGAAAATGTCCGTAGCGATCGCACAATTTCTCGAATACGTTCTGCACCCACCTTCATCGAATTCTGAAGTTGAGAAAGGTCGGTCATGAGAAAGTCCAAGTCGATCTCATCAATGCGTTCTTTGATAACGGCTGGAGGATTGGGATAGGCGGCACGATAAAGTTGCACGAGACTTAAGAGGTCTTGGCAGTACTCTTGAGCGTAAATCAAATTGCCATAAATGAAGTTCACCGGATTATTGATTTCGTGCGCTACGCCAGCAACAAGTTGACCAAGGCTCGACATTTTTTCGCTCTGAATCAACTGAGCTTGAGTCCGTCGCAACTCGTGCAGAGCCTTTTTCAATTGTGCCGCCTGTTCTTCGGCTTGCTGAGTAGCCGTGCGACTAGCCGCATACAGTTCAGCTTGTTTAATCGCAATCAGAAGTTGATCTTTGACGGCGTTGAGGAGTTCTACTTCGCTCTCACTCCAAGGTCGAGCTTCACTAGTTTGAATACAATTAATCACACCGATCGTACCCCAAGGGGTTTGCATCGGCAGCGACAATATTGAGCGACAGTTGAGAGAGTGAAGGACTGCCTGCAATCTTGGGTCGCTCACTGTCTCAATATCATCGACCTGGAAAACTTCTAGATTCAAGAGGTGTTGAGCAAGCGCTCCGAGTACGTCAGCAGGATAGCGACCCGTGCGATCGGGTAAATTTAGCTTCCTCGCTTCTGTCACTACTTCCCAGTAGGGCAAGTCAGAGCGATCGCTTTTACTCCCATCAGAGGGATGATACCACGCAAATTGGCAGCGATCACTCTGCAACATCTGGTAGATTTCCTGAACCGTGGTGTCTAGAACCGTTTTAAGTTCTAGGGAGTTGCGGATTTGGTTCGATAGCCGATTGAGCAGCGTTTCCCGCCTCGCCTGTTCTCGCAATTGAGCTTCTGACGCTCGCAAAGCAGATTCAGCCGCCTTACGAGGACTGATATCCTGGACAACACAGAGAAAGTACTTGAACTCACCTTGGGAAGTCCGGGCTAGGGACGCCGTGATTTGCACCCAAACCCGCTGCCCGTCTTTACGGAGATAGCGCTTTTCTAGAGAGTACAGTTCAATTTGACCGGCTAGAAGCGATCGCACATACTCTAGCTCAAGCTCTAGGTCGTCGGGATGGGTAATGTCTTGGAACGTTCGTTCGGACAACTCCTCCAACGTATAGCCGACAATCTCGCAAAATTTTTGATTCACCCGCACAAACCGACCTTCTGACGAAGTGTGGTGAATGCCTACAGCAGCTTGCTCGAAAGTAGCACGAAAACGGGCTTCACTCTCGCGTAGTGCTGCCTCGATTTTTTTCCGATTGGTGATATCGATAAACGAAGCAACAGCCGCATAAGGAGTAGTTGCATTCGGGCGAAACAGGGGTTGAGAATTCAGACTGACCCACGTTAGGGTGCCATCAGGTTTGTAGATACCCATAATGACATCGGTAAAGGCTTGACCAGTACGCAGCGTCACGTTGAGCGGGTAGTCTTCAATTGAGATGGGTTCGCCATCTTCCGTAACAATACGCCAGTGTAAGTCAACAGATGCTTGTCGTGTCAACTCCAGCGCTGATAGCCCAAGGATGCGTTCTGCGGCGGCATTGTAGGTGCGAATTTCACCCGTAGCATCTTTGACCAGGATTCCTTCTGCCATAGCAGCAATCACAGAACAATACCGTTCTTCCGATTCCTGCTGTAACACTTGTACTTGCTTGCGCTCTGCTATCTCCTGTTGTAGCTGCTCGATAGTTTTGGTGAGCGAAGCTGTCCCCCAGAGCCCTGTTGTCGCTGTTTTCAGATAGTCACAGTAGCCGTCCTCGCTGTTGTGTCGGGAGTCATCGAGGGGGAAGTGACGCTCTAGAAACTCAGTGAACATCATCACTCCACCAATCTCGCCGCTCCTCGTGCGCCACGGTTGAATTTCCCACTTCACTCGTTGCACGGAGCCATCAGGTTTGATGAAATAGTCTGAATCACCTTGTTGCCGTTCTCCAGCTAAACATGCAGCATAAATTTTCTGCCATCGATTCCGAGCGTGATGAGATGTTTGTGGAGTATAGATGTAGTGTGTGGAGTTGGCGGAGTGAAGTTCTTCCCGGCTGTGGTGTTCTTCTTGTCCCCTCTCCTCACCAAGAAAAGTTGGAAACACCTCATAATGAGAGCGACCAACCAGTTCTTGGTTCTCCAACGCATAATCAGTCAGCCACCGACGAGATGCGAGTAAGTAGCGTAGATCTCTGTCTAACATCGCTACAGCAGCAGGGGCGTATGCCACAAAGGCAGAGAACAGCTCTGGATTAGCTGAATCAGTTGATTGCTCTTCAAGATGCATTGATTGAACGCTCAATTTTTTCAGACGCTTGCCCTGGGGCAACCTGACCGTCTTATCAATTAGTACCTCAGGCTGCTAAATTTGGAGCGTTTCAAGGCAACTTTTATAATACCTCTTAATTCGCCGATGTATCTGCTGTGTATTGCTGTTTAGCAGCTCGTCGAGGAGTCAACACCGCAATCAACAGTACCCGCCAGGGTACTTGAGCTTTTGGCATCAGGAAGTATTGAATGGAATGGTGTAGCTAATTTGTTTACAAATTTTCTTGCCAGCTTGTGAAAGCTGGTTTTTTTTGGAGGAGGGTACCCAAAAGGGTACTCTTGAACAGAAAAGTCAGCAGATTGCAGGAAAAAGAATTTTCTCCGTGTAGACAGTAAAGGTAAACAACCGGAAGCTAAGACAATCAAAAAGCACGCGAGGCTTCCCACTACACAAAAAGGATTTGCGACCATGACTAGCACAGTTCCAGTAAATAGCCCTGTACTCCAACTCGGTTCCCAGGGACAAGCCGTCAAAGACTTACAAATACTGCTCAATAAAACAGTCGCTGCCAATTTGAAAGTTGATGGCAGCTTTGGTGGCCAAACCCAAGTTGCGGTGCAAACTACCCAATCCATTTTTTTCCTAACTATAGACGGGATTGTGGGTGAAAAAACCTGGAGAGTGCTACGCAGCAATCAACCAATTGCAATGCCAGTTCTCAAGCTTGGCAATAAGGGCGATTTAGTCCGCAGAGTTCAGGTCGTGCTCAAGGATACCGAGTACTACACTAGCAAGATTGATGGTGATTTTGGTGCTAAGACTCAAGCGGCGATTTCCAACTTACAGACAGCCCGGAAAATCACGGTCAAGAAACTCGGTGAGATCGACCAGCCCACCTGGGAAGTTTTAGTGAGTCTAGCTAAATATTTTGCCCTTGACTAGGAAGAAGTTAGCTCGCCCTCGGCAAGTTCTTCTTTTGAGAACAACCGACCCCGCTATCCTTTAGGCGGGGCTTTTGGTGGCTGAAGTTTTCAGTCGGGAGTGGAAGCGATCGCTTTTTGCCAGGTTGGGAGCGCTACCAACTTCCGCTAGTCTGTCGAGAATTCTGAGCGTAGTTCGCCAGGTTAAGTACGGTAGAACTT
>DATNPT010000218.1:0-23612 GCA_036703075.1 Chroococcales cyanobacterium | reverse complement strand
GGTGCCGACATCAGCGCTGGATCTAAACCCAGCGAACGGAAAAGAAACGGGAGCGCTGAACCCGCCACAGAAGCCAGTAACGCGATCGCAACTAAACTAATTCCCACAGAGAATGCCACAAAAAAATTCTGGAGTGAAAAGGACAACCAAGCATGCCCTTGGAGGAGGAAGTAAGCCCATATTGTAGCGATCGTTCCTAGAATTAACCCGAGCAGGATGCCTGCCATAGCCTCTCGCAAGATGACTTGGGGTACCCCTAAATCGCGAATTTCCTCCGTATTTAAGCCACGAATCACAACTGTTGAAGACTGAGCGCCCACGTTACCCCCCGTACCCGTGAGCAACGGGATAAATGCGGCGAG
The DNA here is from genome assembly GCA_036703075.1 of Chroococcales cyanobacterium. Lineage (GTDB taxonomy): Bacteria > Cyanobacteriota > Cyanobacteriia > Cyanobacteriales > Coleofasciculaceae > DATNPC01. The sequence continues at coordinate 23,250 of DATNPT010000218.1, read as the reverse complement.
TGCCACCACTTGCTGCAAAAGTCCCTCTTGAGATTTGATAATCGTACCTGTAACGGTATTAGTGAGGAGCAAGACAAACAACCAAACTACTCGTCGGCGAGCAACCGTAATCAAACTCGTTTGGAAATAATTGTCACCTCCCGATTGAACGCCACCACCTAAGGCATAAATGTCTTCCGTAGTTTCTTGTTCTAAAATATCGATTACATCATCAACCGTAACCAGACCAACCAGACGTTGTTCGCGATCGACTACCGGCACCGCTAGAAAATCGTAGCGCTGAATCAGCCGCGCCACTTCCTCTTGGTCAGTATCCGTCTCCACATAAACCGCATCGCGAATCATAATTTCGCCAAGGTTTTTGTGTGGTGAGGAACTCACTAAGTCTCGCAGCGATACGATTCCAGTCAGGCATCGAGCTGCATCAGTAACGTAGAGATAATAAATAACTTCACTGGCATTCGCTAAGCTACGAATCTGCTCCAGCGCTTGCTCAACGGTCAAGGTTTCTTTCAACGAGATGTATTCAGGCGTCATGATTCGCCCTGCCGTACCCGCTTCGTAACCTAACAGCAATGCTGTCGCTTGGCGTTCTTCAGGACTGAGTTGTTCGAGCAAACGTCGAACGATTTTTGCCGGTAATTCATCAAATAGCCTTGCCCGGTCATCCGGTGACATCTTATCAACGATGTCAATCACTTCCTGACGCTTGAACTCCTCAATTAACGCCTGTTGAACGGTGGAATCGAGATACTCGTAAACCTCGATCGCTTCGTCTTTGGATAGTAAGCGAAATGCGATCGCCTGCATCGCTTCTGGCAGTCCTTCAATCGCTTCGGCAATATCTACGGGTTGTACAGGTACCAGTAGTGCTTTAGCGCCTTGAAGGTTCCCTTGCTCCAAGAGCATTTGCAGCTGAGTCCGAACCAGCTGGCGCAGTTCGCTGCGCGAACTCGTCTGGAGGGGAGTTTGGTTTTCGGTCAATGCAAGCCCTCCTCATCCTACCTACGTTGCATGCTGCCTTCAGTCTAGGGGGTTTTGATGCGTTTCAATCGTCTGATGTTGGGGCATGGTGGAGGATTTCGACAGTATGCATCGTTACCAATCCGTCTTTCACCATCTCTTTGATTACAGGCAAAAAATCAGCCAGTACCTCTTCGCGATCGATCATTGTTACGACAATCGGCAGATCGGACGATAATTCTAGCAGGTGAGTGGTGTGAATCGTACTATGTCTACCATATCCTTCAATTGCCCTGGTTACAGTTGCCCCCGCTATTCCCCGTTTCCGAGCGGTTTCAACTAAGGCAATATGGAGGGGTTGGTTGTGCCAGCGATCGGATTCACCAATATAGATCGTGAGTTGTTTCCAAGTTTTCATAGGTTTTTGCTATTTTCCTAATCGAGCAAGGATAACGCCCAGTTGAACGCAGATAACGCCCAGAATTGCACTGCCTGCCCAGTAAAGGCTGAAGGCAGGGAAATTGCGATCGCGCAGTAGGTTATTGCTCTCTAACCCATACGTTGAAAATGTAGTATAAGCGCCTAAAAAGCCAGTCGTTACCATTAACCTTACCTCTGGAGAAATTATCGCCACCCGTTCTAACGAAAAGGTGAAGAAAAACCCCATAATTAAACAGCCAGTGAGATTAATGAAGAAGGTACCGTAAGGAAAAGCCGTGCCAAAGCGTTGAGCGAACCAAAGAGTGAGATAGTACCGTGAGAGAGCGCCTGCGATCGCACCTAAACTAATGGCAATCGGAGCGCGAAGGTTAGGGTCTTGCAGCATCTTAGTCTGGATTGAAGAATCGGGGTGAAATCGTCGTGAATTAAATTGCCAGCCTGCACTAAATTACACGGAAATCCTTGTTTCTAGAAGTGCGATCGCTTTTTCCATAGGTCTGTTGCATCAATTCTGGAATGCCCCTTCCCATCCCCCAAGTCTAGGGGAATTTGAATGTTTATCCCCCAAAATGAGGGGCTGGGGGGCTAAAATCGACTTTTGCAAGAAGCCTAATTAACCAGCCTCCGCTACCGATTAGCGCTATCTTCTGCCTGCTGTTGCACTCTAGCTATAATTTGCTTCACTGTTTCTGCTTTGGGGGATTGAATGCGCTGCAATATCTCCAGGGATTGCTGTCAGTAATTCAGTCTTGTGTCTACATCCCTACACGCCTAATTCCTTCACCGTTAAGCCAAGTACCTCTGCTAAGGTATTCCACACTCAAACCCGTTGCACTCAGCATGACAGAGAATTTTGTCACTTGATACCAACAGGCTGAGGTTGCTCGCACTGAGAGATTGCAGCATCTCGATGCTTGAGTAAGGTTGCCTGGGGAAGTGGTCCTTGCAGGTGACTCCATGGCAACACTTGCTCTGTTGACCAATCAGCATGGACGTAGAAATCCAATGCGGGTAATTGTCCTTTCAACTCTTTAAAGGCACGGCGATAACTACCCAGAGAGTCACCATAATGGCGTGTCAATTCTAGCAAGTGAGATAAACGGCGATCGCCTCTTGATATCAACGACTGAATCACAGACCAGCTATAGCTTTCCGGTCGAAAATCGATACCTTGCGGTCTCAATTGCTTTTGCAAAAACTTCAGCCGCTTCTCTGCTTCAGGATTCACCCCAAACCACTGAAACGGTGTGTGCGCTTTCGGAACAAACGTACTGCAACCAAACGTTAAGCGTAAACCTGGAGCGGCTTTTTTGATGTCTTTCATCATTGCCACCGTCTGCTCAACGTCTGACATTTCCTCGCCAGGAACGCCTACCATTCCATAGAGTTTCAGCCCATTTAAGCCACCCGCTTTTGCATTGATAGCCGCTTGAATAATCTCTTCATTTTTCAGCTTCTTATTAATAATCTGCCGCAGTCGTTCCGAACCACTTTCAACCGCGATTGTCAGTGAGTTAGTGCCTCTGGTTTTCAAGGTTTGGGCCAGCTTCTGCGTCACTGTATTTGTTCGGACAGAAGCAATACTCAGCCGCACGTTCTCATACTCAGGCTGACTCAAGAAATCCAGCAATGTTTCAAACTCTGGATGTTGGGTTACGGATGCTCCCAATAAGCCAATTCGATCGGTTACCTCCAGCCCTCGCTCAATGGCAGGAATGAGCGAACCTTCCAGACTAGCTGTCCGAAATGGCAGCGTGAGATAACTGGCCAGACAGAAGCGACACATCTCCGGACAACTGCGTACCACTTCTACCATATAGATGTTTTCCCAAGCCGCTTTCTCGGTGACAACCGTCGAAGCGGATAAGGTGTTCCCCCGATACGTTTGTTTCTCCACCTCGGGGGGAATCTCAACATCGACGGGTTGGATTGACTGAATTGCACCCGTTACATCGTGGTAAGTTACCTCATACAAGCTAGGAACATATATCCCTGGCACTTTGGCTAAATGCCGTAGTTGGGTTTTTCGGTCAGCGGTGCGGACTTGCTTATAGGCGTCTATGAACTCACCAAGCAGGATTTCCCCATCTCCTAACAAGATGAGATCAAAGAAGTCTGCAAAGGGTTCTGGGTTGGCGGTGAGGACTGGGCCTCCACCAAAAACGAGGGGATCGCGATCGCTCCGTTGGGCTGACCTGACTGGAATCTCTAACCATTCCATTAACTGCAATATATTGACATAATCCAATTCCCATGATAAAGAGTATCCTAGGAGTTCCGGCTGTGCTGGTAAGGACTCATGACAATCGGTGAACAAGCGACTGACTTGGAGGTCAGAGCGCGAGGCTAAAGATGCCCACACAACTTGGTAGCCCAAGCTCGTAATACCAACGCTGTATTCGTTGGGGAAAGCAAAGATTGTAGGAATAGCACCAACGTCAGGCGTCGCTGGTGTAAATAAAAGTCGTTCAGATGCAAATACAGCAGAGGTCACAGAGTTTTGAAAGATAGGGCTTTACTTATATCTAATTTTAAGAATCAAAATCATTAGCGCCAAAGTTAGGGTTACCACATTAGCCGCGACGATCGGCATCGCTCCGATCGCAAGTCCATATACAATCCATAAGGCAACACCACTGCAAAACGTAATCATCATGATGAGAGAAACATCTTTTGCCGACTTGGATTTCCAGGTCTTGAGCAGTTGAGGCAAAAAAGCTATGGTTGTCATTGTTCCGGCAACTAAACCCAAAACATCGATGAATTCTGAGTGCATTGATATAAATTTTCCATGACGACTCATCGGAATACGGTGTCACATTTTGACCGATTCAGATAAAATTTGAACGCTGTCTACCTGCAAAGAGCGCAATGTTCTCCATCAACACGCTCTGTAAGTGTTGTCGGCTCCGCAGTTGGAGTAGAGATTCTCCTATGCGTAGCTGGCAGGCTAATGTAAAGGAGAATATCTGATGGAATATGGGATACCTAACCTGGGAAGGAAATCTGTGCGAGAGAAATCTGTCATAAATGCCGAGAAACAAGAGTGCTGGGTCATTCAATTGGGTTAAATGCCTTGGTGAAAAAGTAGCATGACGGAACGATTGGGAAGCTTTGAAGCCTGAAAGGCAGTTGCTTCTAAAGGTATTGAGATTTAAATTACATCAAAAAGAAAATCAATACGTAGCGCAGATTCCGATCCCAAGCCCTAAAATAAGCAAGAAGTTGTGGCGGCTTGTGGTGTAACTGAGGAGTTGAAGTGTCAAAGTTCATCCCGAAGCATAAAAATTTATCGAGCCAGTCCAATTCGGCGGCGTCAGCACAACCCGATACGAACTTGGACTCTCAAAACGGTGTTCAGCAAGATGAGAAAGACCAACGCTCATCACAACCTTTATTATTGGCTCGATGCCGACAGGGAGCGACGCTCACCTTCAACGGGCTGAAGCGTATTTCTGGTGCTGTAGTCGGACAGTTCACAGGACCAAGACAGCTCCATCGTCGCTACTGGTTCTGGTTAGGGTTAGGGGCAGGTGGAGGCGCGATCGCACTTGGATTTTGTGCGGTTGCCTTAGAGAAGAGTCTGCCTACTTCCACCCGTGAAGCTTTGACCTATGTCCGAGATGACACGCTCACGATCAAAGCCGCCGATGGCACGATCCTCCAGCAAGTTGGACCTGCAACTCGCGAGTCATTGTCAAGAGGGGAAATCCCTCAACGCCTAGTTCAAGCCTTCCTCGCCACAGAAGATCGGCGGTTTGAAAAACATCATGGAGTGGATTTTCAAGGAGTTGTCCGTGCAGCTCTTTCTAACCTCCAAGCTGGAGGAGTTGTAGAGGGTGGTAGCACGATTACCCAACAACTGGCTCGGATTGTCTACTTCGATCAGGAGCGCAGCATTGGGCGTAAGCTCAGAGAAATGCGAATGGCTCAAAAACTTGAGCATGACCTGACCAAAGATCAAATCCTAGAGCGCTACTTAAACTTAGTCTATCTGGGGTCAGGTGCCTACGGAGTTGCCGATGCAGCTTGGGTCTACTTTAGTAAAACAGTCCATCAACTCACGTTGCCAGAAATGGCGATGATAGCCGGATTACCCTCTGCCCCTAACGACTACTCGCCACTTGTCAACCCAAAAATTGCCAAAGAGCGTCGCGATACGGTATTGCGACGCATGCAAGAGAGTGGGTTTATCACCAAAGCTGAAGCGGATGAAGCGATCGCGACTCCTCTGACTACAAAACGTAGTAATCCCAAGCGCTTGGAACGCAAAGCTAGCTACTTTACCGAGTATGTTCAACAAGAGCTACCCAAGTACGTCTCCAAAGACGTTCTGGCGCACAAAGGATTGACCATTGAGACGACTTTAAATGTAGATTGGCAAGACTCGGCAGAAGAAGCCGTTAAAGAGACAGTAAAAGATGGTCGCTGGCAGGGATTTAAGCAAGCGGCTCTAGTCGCGATCGACCCCCGCAACGGTCAAATCAAGGCAATGGTTGGGGGAAAAGATTTCTTCGATCAACAATTTAATCGCGTTACCCAAGCTCAGCGCCAACCCGGTTCGACCTTTAAGACATTCGTTTACACCACCGCTGTTGCCGCCGGAATCTCTCCCAATCGAGGCTACCTTGACGCTCCCTTTACGGTGGACGGATACACTCCCAAGAACTATAGCGAGAACTTCCGGGGCTGGATTAACATCAAAGATGCCTTGACCTATTCGATCAACATTGTTGCTGTCAAAGCGTTAATTGATGTTGGTTGGAATCCGGTTATCCAAGTCGCCAAAAAAATGGGCATTGAATCGCCACTTCAGCCCACCTACTCCTTGGCATTAGGGGCATCTGAGGTCAATCTCTTGGAGTTAACTAGTGCCTACGGTACCCTAGCAACTCAAGGAATTCACGTCAAACCCCATGGCATTCACCGTATCCTCGACCAGCACGGCAAGGTAATTTACGAGGAGAAGTTTAAGGGGGAGCGAGCGCTTGACCAAGAAACGACTGCCATTACCAATTGGATGCTGCGAGGTGTTGTCAACGATGGTACTGGTCGTTCAGCTCAGCTTGACGATCGCCCAGTTGCGGGAAAAACTGGCACCTCTGACGAAGCACGCGATCTCTGGTTCATTGGCTATATACCTCAGCTAGTGGCCGGTGTTTGGTTAGGCAATGACGACAACAAGCCTACTTCCGGCGCGAGTAGCACCGCTGCCTATACATGGCATCAGTTCATGGTGAAGGCCGTCAAAAACATGGACGTAGAGAAGTTCCCCGATCGCCCGGAAAAAATAGAAGGTCGAAAACCCGTCATTAAAGCCGAACCGATTAGACCGAAACGAACGATAAACAGACCCTATAAGTCTGACGATTCATCAAGCAGTAGCGATAGTAGCGACTCGGATAGCTCATCGAGAAGGAGATATAGAAGTGATGACAGCGACTCGGATAATACCTCAGAGCGCTCATCGAGAAGAAGGTATAGAAGTAGCGATAGCAGTAATTCTGACAGTAACAGTACTGCTTCAGATGACAGCTCTTCACAACCTCGTCGTTCCAGACGGCGTCGGCGCACATACACGGATAACAGTAGTCAATCTCAAACCAGCAGCAACAGCGGTAACCAATCCCAAACCAGCAGCAACAACGATAGTCAAAAGGAACAACCCGTAAGAAGAAGGCGTTCCCGTCGCCGCTATGTAGATAACTCAACCTCTAGCAGTTCGACTTCCAGTTCTTCTACTCGTAGTGACTCGTCGAGCGACTCGACTCCAAGACGCTCCTCACGGCGGCAACGCACTTATGATTCTGCTCCAGAATCATCGAATTCTTCTACTGGTTCGTCTTCCCGCTCAGAACAGAAGTTTGTACCCGCTCCGGTTGCCGCACCTCCAGCTCCTCCGGCTTCTAGAAAAGAGTCATCATCAGCTCCCACCTCTTCAGACGCTTCGGCCGCCTCGTCTGGACAATAACGCACGATCGCGGGGGAATACAAACCCCCTCCTGGTTAATAGAAAAACCCTTGTAAGAGAGGCTGTAGCGCCTTTGGAAGTAGAACTAACTGGAGATCAAACTCAAGGGTGATAGACTATCCCCTAAGGTTTGGTAGGATAGCCGAAATACGATACGGAGTTTACAAACTATGCATTTATTGATGAATGTGGGAGTGGAAGCAGCACCTCATTTTCCACTTTCTGCAACTTTAGTGTACGTTGTAGGCTTTATTGCCGCTGCAACAATTGGCTCAATTGCCTGGTACAATTCCAAACGGCCTGTGGGTTGGGAAAACAAGGAACGTCCAGATATTGTGCCAAAGGTGGAAAAAAAAGATAATCCTGGAGTCTAAGAAAGCAGAAGAAGAAATAAGTTTTTTTAGTGCCTCTGAGCGATCGCTTAGAGGTCATTATTTTTTATAGCGGCAATGGTTATGGCTCTAGTCAATCTAAAGCAACTGGATGATAAGAGCTAGGGGAGTCGGTAGGAGCGAGGATTGAGGTAAGCGCTCGCATCAACTACTTAGCCGTTCAAGATTAACCTACGCTTAGCGCACAATCTTGTACCGCTCAATGGCTCTATTCATTTAAAAGTCAAAACTATAGCGCTTAGCCGTCAGCTTTTCACGTATCAGCTTTTTTGTTTTCCTGGCTAGCTCTAGGTTTCACACTTTCTTTGCTGTAACTCATTCAACTGAAAACCCCTATATCTTTACCTCTACATGGCTGGCTTTACTCGGGTAACGTTGCGTAGTCGCTGTTTCTCAGTCGTCTGAGCAACCAGTCAAACCTAGCTTTCGCCAATGGGACGTTATCGATCATTTCAGGAGAGAGGTCTTCTGAACCATTATCTTCGCTTAGCAGTTGACCCTTAGCATAACCGAGATATCTGACCGTACCCCGAAGTCGCGTGGATAGAAAAATTGCGATCGCTCGATAAAAGCGCGAGGCAAATCCTTCATCCTTCTGGAGTTTTTCCACTAAATCAGCGCGGGGTATAGACAAGACTAGTGAGTTTTCAACCGCCTGAACAGTAGCCGAGGGTGGACGAGCGTCCGCGAATGACATTTCTCCAACCACTGCGCCACTAGTGAGTCGCGCGATCGTCTTGCCTTCTAAGGCAGACACAGAAACCGATAACGTTCCCTCTAGGAGAATATGCAGCGTATCAATGGCTTGACCTTCTTGAATGAGGACAGTGCCTGCGACAACTTCTTCGCGACGGCCTGTAGAGACCATCCAATCAATATCATCGTCGTCTAGCTCACCCAGTAAAAAAAATACTTTTTTCATAACTGATGCCTTTCTCTCTAACCGTGGTATCTGGAGGACTCTTGCAACTTCCTGACACACCCTAATGGCAATGTTTCCTTATCTTAGATTTGAAGTTGCCGATCGAGCAGAAGATGTAGTACAAGTTTTTAGGTGTCAGGAACCACAGCAACCAAAGTTATTTGGCATTTTTGTAATTCGTAATACTAGTACTCCAATCTTTACAGTACTTCAGTAAGGAAACTCCTTTTTTCCAAGTGAGATGAATTGCTGCCTATTGTCAAAGCCGATGATACAATCGTAGGTTTGTAATGAAACCGCTCTATATTCAGAGGCTTCCCTAAGAGTAAGAGATGAGCGAGTTCTTCGTCAGTAGGGCTTGAGCAAAATTCCTGCATAGTCGCACTGGAATGAATGACAGAATTCATAGAGGTGTAAAGTGGGGTTTGGTGCCCAGTTGAAGGTTCGGCTAGGTCATGAGACAGTCCACTACATCCTTAAACCAAGATATCTTTAGGCAATTTCTCACCCTGATTGCTATCCTAGCTGCCTTTGGCACTAACGTTCTAGCAAATGTTGCCCCATTTAATGGACTCACGATCGGCGAAATCTCCAATACTGTCTTCAAGGAGGTTCTGATTACCCCAGCAAACTATGCCTTTGCCATCTGGGGACTGATTTATCTAGGGCTGATTGCTTTGGGAGTGTATCAAGTACTGCCTGCCCAACGACAAAATCCCAGTTTACGTCGAATGGGATATTTTTTAGTACTGGCAAGTCTGGATCAAATCGCTTGGGTATTTCTCTTTGAGTCCCGACTGTTTACACTCTCGCTAGTCGCCATGCTAGGGATTTTACTGTCTTTGATTTGGGCTTATCAACAGCTAGGTGTAGGACGCGATCGCATTTCTAGGCAGCACAAGTGGTTGGTTTCCATTCCCTTGAGCATCTACCTGGGTTGGATTAGTGTCGCGACAATCGTTAATGTGGCGTTGGTGCTGTACACGTTGGGTTGGCAAGGTTGGGGCATCAGTCCTGAAGTCTGGACAGTATTAGCACTAGTTGCTGGTGCGGCAATCGCCGCGACAGTCAGTATCCAGCGAGCTGATATTGCCTTTGTCCTCGTCATCGTTTGGGCATTTATCGCGATTGCCGTGCGTCAAGCGAATATTCCATTAATTGCCATAACAGCAGGGGGATTAGCGATCGCTTTAATCTTATTACTCGTAGTCAGCGTGATGCGCCAGCGTCAATCAGCGTCTTGAGTCCTGAGTGAAGTAGGACTTTCAATCCAGTAAAACTCAATGTCTAACGAGCTACAACAACCACGCAAGCGTCTAATTTCGCTCGATGTGTTCCGGGGAATTGCAATTACTGGCATGATTCTTGTCAATATGGCGGGAGTAGCCGAGCAAGCGTATCCTTCTCTCGTTCATGCTGACTGGAATGGCTGCACTCTAGCAGATTTGGTTTTTCCCTTCTTTTTGTTCATTGTTGGAGTTGCGATCGCGTTCTCCTTTTCAAAATATATCGAGGGCAACAAACCAACCCCAGCCGTTTATTGGCGGATTGTACGCCGTAGCCTGATTCTCTTTGCTCTAGGGTTACTCCTCAACGGCTTTTGGAATTACGACTGGAGTAGCATCCGCATCATGGGAGTGTTGCAACGCATCAGTCTAACTTACTTGTTTGCTGCTCTGATAGTTCTTAAGGTACCGCGAAAGGGGCAGTGGGCGATCGCAGCACTTTTACTGATTGGCTATTGGTTAGCGATGTCTTTGGTACCAGTTCCGGGTTATGGGTTCGGTAACTTGACGCGAGAAGGCAACTTAGGAGCTTATATTGACCGTTTGATGATTGGAACAGCCCATCTCTACAAGGGAGATAATTTCAACTCGTTGGGAGATCCAGAAGGGCTATTTAGTACCCTCCCTGCTGTAGTCAGTGTTTTGTTCGGCTACTTTACAGGGGATTGGTTACGCAAACAGCGGATCGAGTCGTATACCAGCATGAGTTTGGTGTTATTTGGTCTTAGCTGTTTGGTTGTTGGGGAAGTTTGGGGATTTTGGTTTCCGATTAATAAGAAGCTGTGGACGAGTTCTTTCGTTGTCTTTACAGCAGGTTGGGCGTTGCTACTCCTAGCGGCTTGCTATGAATTAATTGAAGTGCGCGATCGACGCCACTGGGGAAAACCACTTGAGATTATGGGATTAAATGCCATCTTCGTCTTTGTTGCTTCAGTTTTGGCAATCAAAATCCTGGTCAAAACCCATATTGGCAGTGGTGAAAATGCTCCCACGACCTACAGCTGGATTTATGAGCATCTTTTCGTATCTTGGGCAGGTGCGATGAACGGTTCTCTCTTATTTGCCCTAGTCACAGTACTGTTTTGGTGGGTCGTTCTCTACGGCATGTATAGGAAGCACTGGTTTGTTAAAGTTTGAGGATTCGCACTCCCCATCTCCCCGATCGTTCCGATACCAACATTAAAAAAGCCCTTGGGAGTCTTGCCGTGTTTCGACCCCAAGGGCTTTTTTGTTTCATTCTTTCCTCACACCACCTAAAGCATACAGCCGATCGACTTTAACGAGGATTGGTATGAGTGACACTTTCGCGACTGACACGCTTTGACTAAGTCAGAGCGAATCCGGGTTGACTACCCCTTAAAGTTCCCTGGAAACGGTTTGCATCCATCGTCGCGTGCCAAAAAATTGGCAGGAGAGAGCAGCAATTTTTGTGGCAGATACTAATGCTTCAACAAAATTTTGTTGCAAAATGTAGTGACAAAAAGCTCCGTGAAAAATGTCGCCAGCCCCCATCGTATCAACAGCATCAATCGGCGGGACTAACAACTGACCGGAAGTTCCCTGACTGAGGTATTGAATTGGTTTTTCACCTTGGGTAATGGCGATGTGAGGAATTCCGACAGCCGTCAGATAAGCGAGAACGTCCTCAACACTACTGCAACCTGGTGGATAAAAATTTGCAGAGCAAATTGCATAATCAACCAAGGGTAAAATTTCTTCAAATCCAGGTTTCCAACTACCACCATCGATAACCACCGGGATATTGTTGTTTTTGGCGAATTGAGCGATCGCGTGTCCCACTGCCATTTGATGACCATCGATCAAGACGATATCTACCTCATCCGCAAAATCTACAGGTAAGCGATCGCTACTGACTTGTATTTTTGTTGCATTGAGCGAGATGACAGCCCGATCGCCCGTCGCTTGAGTCACGATGATGGAAGAGACGGGTGGCGGTTCGGTAGAAGAGGGGGCAAGATCTGCGATCGCTACGCCATGATGTTCTAGATCGCCTCGAATGAGATGGGTGATTGAATGAGCGCCAACAACACCCATCAAAGTTGCGCGATCGTTCAGATAACTAAACGTTACGGCTGCATTTGTAGCAGGCCCGCCAGCGGCAACTGTGTAGTCAGAAGCAACAATTTTTTGATTGTTACTGGGTAACTGGGGAGATAAGTAGACTAGGTCTAATGTGACCATGCCAACAAAAAGCCCGTGTTTCGTCATTTCATCTCTTACCTGAATCCGCTCTTAAAGCATTTTAATTTTGGAAGCAAAGATTTTGGATTGTTTGTTTCCTACAAAAAGAGAGGTTCATTTTGAAGGATGGGATGAAGGAGAAGATGAATTTCTCAACTTAGCACCGGATTTTGTAATTGAAATTCGCTCTAAGACTGACAGTTTGGAAGCGCTGAAAGCGAAAATGCAAGAGTATATCGACAATGGTGTGAAGTTGGGGTGGTTGATCGATCACAAGAATCGGCAAGCCTGGGTTTATCGCGCTGATGGGACAATTACCCAGTATCCAGCTACAGCAACGTTGAGCGGTGAAGATGTGGTGCCTGGATTTGAGCTGCTACTCAAGAGGTTGTTGTAGGCGCGATCGTATATTATCTGGCACAAGAAAATTGGACTCAAGGATAACAGCGCTAGCCGTTTAGTCTTCCAAAACCTCAAATAAGTCTTCAATCAATACATCAAACGTTCTTGCCAACCTTAATAAGGCCCCAATATCAACCATCGTCATTCCGGGAGAGCGGGCATAGGTTTTGACGGTGTTGTAGGGAACTCCCGATCGCTCGGCAACTTCCTTGAGCGTCCAGCCTTCTCTAACGGCAAACTCCCGAATCCGCAACTTAACTAGTTCGCCTCTTGACATGAGGGTGAGATTTCACCTAAGCTGAGTGCCGCTCAATTAAAAGCGATCGCCCACGGTCTCGCAAACTCAAGGCGATCGCGAAGAATACCAAAATTCCCATTCAATGGGAAGCACCCTATATGATATCAACACTACAGCCTGAAGCAAAGGCTGTTCATCCTTTGTCGCGCTTTGTCACTGTACAAGCTATTGCCCTCCTGCTAGACCTCAAAACCGAACAAATTTACCGCATAGATTGCTGGCGGTATGTCGTCCACGTTGTCGGTAAAGGCGTGAGTACGTTTGTGAGTTATGCCGACATGCCACCAGTTTTAGGTGTCGAGCCACCTAAGCCGGAAGATATCAACTGCTGGCGCAAACGTTGGAGGAGGAATAAGTACAAAGCCCCCAACTTTTGGACAGAATTTTATCAGCAACAATTCGAGTTAACTCCCTCCCTAACCCAAAGACATAAATGGGGCGAATTGGTGAGTGCGATCGCATTTGCGTTGCCTGATGTCGCTGTGCCGTTGCTACAACGTATTGCTCGGCCCCAGAGGTAGTGGCAGGACAAATTCCCGAACTCATCCGGGAAACCTACAGTTGAAGTTGAAGAAAAAGACAACAATTACTCAAAGTGTGCTTCACCAAGGCACTACGCTTTGAGATAGAATATATTAAGAAATCTTGAGCAAAACGTTCAAGTCTCTTAACAATTTCCTGACGCTTCTATGTCTCTCCCTATTCGTAACGTTGCTATCATTGCTCACGTCGATCACGGCAAGACCACTCTTGTTGACGCCCTGCTCAAACAATCCGGCATCTTCCGCGAAGGGGAAGACGTTCCAGACTGCGTCATGGATTCCAATGACTTAGAGCGAGAGCGCGGCATTACAATTCTTTCCAAAAATACAGCCGTTCGTTACAAAGAAACCTTAATCAATATCGTTGATACCCCCGGACACGCTGACTTCGGGGGTGAGGTCGAGCGGGTGTTGGGGATGGTGGATGGCTGCATCCTAATTGTGGATGCTAACGAAGGGCCAATGCCCCAAACTCGATTTGTACTGAAAAAAGCCCTAGAAAAAGGACTGCGTCCGATTGTCGTTGTCAATAAAATCGACCGACCCCGAGCCGACCCGCATTCTGCAGTCGATAAAGTCCTAGACTTGTTCATCGAATTGGGGGCTGACGACGACCAGTGCGATTTCCCATACCTATTTGCCTCTGGTTTAGAAGGTTACGCTAAAGAAGCGTTGGAAGCGGAGGGTGTTGATATGCAACCTCTGTTTGAAGCTATTTTGCGCCATGTGCCTGCACCAGTCGGTGATGTCAATAAGCCGTTGCAGCTACAAGTAACAACCCTCGACTATTCCGAGTATGTAGGTCGAATCGTCATTGGCCGCATCCACAACGGCACCATCAAAGCCGGTCAGCAAGCTGCTCTCGTAACCGAGACAGGCGCAATTGTCAAGGCAAAAATCACCAAGCTGATGGGGTTTGAAGGACTCAAGCGCATTGAGTTGCCAGAAGCATCAGCCGGTCACATCGTCGCTGTCGCTGGCTTTGCTAATGCCAACATTGGCGAAACGATTACCTGTCCCAACGAACCGCAAGCGTTGCCGCTGATTAAGGTGGATGAGCCAACGTTGCAGATGACGTTCTCGGTGAACGATTCGCCGTTTGCTGGTCAGGAAGGGGATTTCGTGACTTCGCGGCAATTACGCGATCGCTTAATGCGAGAATTGGAAACCAACGTTGCCCTACGCGTTGAAGAAACCGACTCTCCTGATAAATTCCTCGTTTCCGGCCGTGGTGAACTGCACCTGGGAATTTTAATCGAAACCATGCGCCGCGAAGGGTATGAGTTTCAGGTTTCTCAGCCACAGGTTATTTACCGCGAAGTCAACGGTCAACCCTGCGAACCTTTTGAGTTGTTGGTGCTGGATGTACCAGAAGCGGCAGTTGGTGGCTGTATTGAACGGCTCGGTCAGCGCAAGGGCGAAATGCAGGACATGCTAGTCAGCAACAATGGTCGCACCCAGCTAGAGTTTGTGATTCCCGCTCGTGGCTTAATCGGCTTCCGAGGCGAATTCATGCGCTTGACTCGGGGCGAGGGCATTATGAACCATAGCTTCCTAGACTATCGTGCCTTTTCGGGTGAAGTCGAGACTCGTCGCAATGGTGTGATCATTTCCTTTGAGGAAGGCGTTGCGACCTTCTACGCTCTGAAAAATGGTGAAGACCGAGGTGCCTTCTTTATTACTCCAGGCACCAAGGTTTACAAGGGCATGATTGTTGGGGAACACAACCGTGCTCAAGACTTGGATCTCAATGTCTGCAAAACCAAACAGTTGACCAACCACCGTTCTGCTACAGGCGATGAACTCGTGCAGTTACAAACTCCAGTTGACATGAGCTTGGAGCGTGCGTTGGAATACATCGGGTCGGATGAGTTGGTGGAAGTGACACCGCAGTCGGTACGCCTGCGTAAGGTCACGAAGAAACTGGTGAAGCGATAAGTCCTGAGAATTTTATAGTTTTCGCACCTGGGAAACTATATATAGCTAATCAGCAAAGCCCGCTTAGGCGGGTTTTTTTATTGGTTGCGAGTGGTTCCACTCTGTGGGGATTGTGAAGCTTATGTTAAGGGAAGACCTCAAACAAATTTATAGGGTGTTATAACTTCAGCTTATAAATTCAACCGATATGAGTCGTTAGAGGACTAACGTCTTTAAACAATTGTTAAAACTTCCGATCGCAATGAAAATAGTATTTAGTTTTTCTGCACTTTACAATTAATGAATCTTTACTTCTATAAGCTTTTTACAACTCTTAAAACAGTAAAGAGTCAATGAAGATAGCAATTTAACTTAAATTCCCCTGGAATCAATTTTATGATTTTCTAGTCCATAGAATGGGTGTTCAGAACTGGCGTTGGATTGTGGGAGAATCATAGCGCTAGTTCTGGTTTCTTATTTCTTCGCTTAGTGTTGTGCCGATCGAGCGCAAAATACTTCAAAATGTGAAAAGTCTATTTTAATACACTGAAAATCAATAGAATTACTAAAGCAAGAACGATTAATCCACCAAGACTGATCGTTAAACAGCCCGTGCGCTGGGGAAAAGTCCACATCGCCGTTGATACATTGCGGGCTTCTTTAGCAAACTCAGTCTTGACCCAACTGATATCTCGTCCCGACTGACGCGCCTCATACACTAAACTAGCTGCTAGCTGAAGTAAGTAAGGATGACGACTACCTAACTTACGCACGAGATGCTGCTCCTGCTGACTCAAAGCTGCTGCTACACCCGGAACCGTACTCGCCGGTAAATTTACCAGTTCTTCAGCTTCTTTTTCGGTCAGTTCATTCAATGTCAAAACCTGCCATAGATTGAAGAAAGCAGAAGTAAGTTTATGCCGACGCTGGTAAAAATCCAGTCGTCTATGGGAAGCGACAACCAGCATCAAGACGCGGCTTTCTATCAAAGAGCGCAGATTATCAAAAAATCCGTTATCAAACTCTTCTGGATACCGAAATAGAGGGCCAAACTCATCTAGGCACAGCACTGGCATTACTCCCAGTCGCTTGTACTGTCCCATTGCGGCACTAAAAGCCAATCGGTTAAACGGTTTGACTCTCAACGGCTCGATTAAAGCTGGGTTTCTCTGTACGGTTAGGTTATGCCATAACTGGCGTGCCACTGCCTGATAAAAGCCATCCTCCTGCTGACACCGTGCATCCTGAAGCGAGAGATAGGTTACGACATAGCGCTTCGGCTCAGGTACCCGTTGTTCGTAAGTCTGGAAAAAGTGATAGAGCAAGGACGATTTACCAATTCGCCTGCGCCCGACCACATTAACACTAACGGGTCGCTCGCTTGTCACCCATGAGGTAATGGCACTTAATTCTTCTTTTCTACCGACAAATGACCGGGGGTCGGTAATCTTCGGTCCTGCTACAAACGGACAGGGAGGTAGTGACGCGTTCATCGAGTAAGTCTCACATCCAATCAAACATCTGCACCAGAAAATACTTATACTCTCTGGCATCCCACACCCGATCGCTATAGCCCACCTTTCGCACTAGTGCAGCACGACTACAAATAAGTGACCAGTTAACAACGAAGCTAAACGTGGAAAGTATAAGCCGTTTTTCCTTTCGCCCTAGAGCCTTCTGCCTTCTTTTCACTAGTCAAGGTTAATCCTATCCGAAGGTGGTTCCAACTTCTAGACCCGCTGCAATGCTGGAACTTTGTAGGCACCCGTTAGCAGTTCAGCGTTTGGCTGGTATGCCCGAAGACTCAGGTAAAAGCCTTGTGTAGGCGCAGGTAGCCAGTTGGACTCTTTGCCCACAGGTACCTGATGCTGGATGTAGATATCAAACGAGCCGTCAGTGTTGTACTGTAGGTTCTTGGTGCGATCGCCGATTGAATACCGATTGATTGGATTGGGGACGAGGAAGCCATCCAAGCCGTAAATGGTCAACGACCAGAAGGCATCAACTGGTGGTAGGCGACCAGGCTTAAAGCGCAACACATATCGGTTTGCGCCGCTGAGTGGCTGGTCAGTCCCGTCAACATATGCTCTAAAATGCATCGATTCTTCGGGGGTGTTGGCAGCGAGTCCCGTCTTGGCAACAGCAGCCCGCAACAGGTAGTCCTTACCGTAAGTACCGATTTGGTAATTCACCCTCCAACCGTTCACCATCATTCCCAAGTTCGACACTTTCTCGTCAATAAGGCGCTCTGCTTCCAAAATGGCTAGTTTGAGTCCATCAAGGGTCGCTTGGTCTTGTATCTCCTGTGAAGGAATTCGATTCGCACCAATACCAACTTGTGCGAATAGGCTTAACAGAGGATTCTCGTCTTCCGGTGGAGGATCGACCTGTATCGCTGCACTCAGCTCATCGTAGAACTGCAAACTGCCGGAGGCATTGGCTTGGGGCAGTGGGCTAGGTAAAACCTGCCCTGAGGGCGCAGTACCACTGTACTTGCTTAATGAGGTCAAAGTATACTGCTGCTGCAAAGCTCGCGCAACGGACGAGTCGTCTTCACCTTCCACAAGGATACGCACGAGACTCCATACAGTATTCGTCGGCGACTTGATGGCTTGGACATTGGGTGGTAGAATACCCCGCCAAGCGGGTCCAACAATGGCATAGTTGCCCTCCTTGGTTCCGGTGACGCGCCTGCCTACATAAGCAAAGGAGTTAGTATACGCATCCATAAACTGCACGCTGTAGTAGCGTCCCTGTGTATTCGGTACATGTAGAATGATGGGTTCCTGGCGCAGATCCAGCCAAGCGCTGGAATATAGCGTATCGGTGTTGGGGGAGACGACAGCTTTGGATTGAGGTGTGGCAAGACGCTTAGCGTGAGCGAATTGGTTGAGTGGTGTTCCCCGTCGAGCAGCCGATTTACGTAGCGTTCGTTTCAAGACAACCAACGAATAGCCCCAGATGTAAGCCTGAGTACCGATAAGGAGCGCTTGTTCAAACTGCTCCTTGGAGTTTGCATTACCCTTTGTGGGTTCTGCATTGAGGTTCTGGTGGTGCATAGACAGCGCTAAACCGAATCCTGGGTGGAAAAACTGGATAGTTGTAGAAAGCGGCGGCGGGAGAAACCTGAAGATTTAGGCACGGAATTCATCTTGGATGATTCTGTCAACCTATCCTACGCGAACAACCCTTGAGACGAAAACAAGAGCTTGCGATCGCCGTCAGTTAGATAGTAACGTCAATAATCCCTTCGCTAGATATTTATATTGCTCCGGCGTGTTGTAGAGCTGAGCCGAAACCCGCACCATCTGCTTGAACGGTTCATACCAGGGAATAATCGGTACCTCAATATTGAAGCGATCGAACAATATATCCTGTAGCAGGGGCCACTCTCGCCTTCGCCCTGGTTGCTCGGATAAAGACAACGTCTCTGGCAAAGGCACAACTGCCATTGAGCCAATCATCTCATCTGGACATGGCGGTGACACGTCCAATGCTTCGCACAGTAACTGTCTTGCCAGGAGTGCTAGCGATCGATTTTTCTCCATCAACTCAAACCATCCACCTGGCAGCAGCGAACCCATGAACTCAATAGCTTCGGGTACACATAGATATGCCATCGGATCGTCCGTACCCATCCAGTCAAACTCTAACTGAAAGCGCGACTTATCCGTGCGGCGTGAGTTGGCACCATGACTAATAGTTAAGGGACGAATTGCACACTGCTTATCGCGTCGGACATACAGAAATCCTGCTCCCTTCGGCGCACATAGCCACTTGTGGCAGTTGCCCGTGTAGTAAGTCGCTCCAATTTCATGTAGATTTAGCGATACCATTCCTGGTGCGTGAGCACCGTCAACCAAGGTATCTACTCCTCGCGCAGCTAACTCGCTCACCAATTGTCGGATAGGAAAAATTAATCCTGTCTGACTAGTTACATGATCGATTAGTGCAAGGCGCGTCTTATGTGACACTCGCTCCCATACTGCCTCCACTATTCGATCGGGTGATTCTAGCGGGAACGGCACTGTCGCTACTACAACCTTAGCTCCAGTACGCTCTGCAACAAAATTCAGTGCATTGCGACAAGCATTGTACTCTTGGTTGGTTGTGAGTAATTCATCATCTGAGGTGAACCAGAGCGAGCGTAAAACTGCATTTACACCCGTCGTTGCATTGGGGACAAACGCCAACTCATCAACATCTGCACCAACAAAGGTTGCTAGTTGACTACGCGCCGCGTCTAGCAGTTCCTCATATTCCCGCATGAAAAAGCGAAGGGGTTGCCGTTCCAGTTGCGATCGCAATCGTTGTTGCGCTTCCAGTACTGGCAGAGGGCAAGCACCATAAGAACCATGATTGAGAAAGGTTACTGTTGGGTCTAGTGACCAAAACTTTGCCCAACTGCTGGGTTCGCCAAGAAAAGGTGCGTTGTCAGTCATGAAGGGAACTCAGGCTCGAAGAGATGCTTCCCCTGATTGTATCGTTGCTCATCTTGCAACTTGTGTGGAGTGTAGTATTGGGAAGCGATCGCACTTCGGTATTTTTGCAACCTTGGGAGACAGCCGGAAGTCACTGCATTCAAACCGTAGGGTTGTCTTTTTGATAACTCAATAACCAATTCGCTGCCGTTGCTCTGCGAGTCTGTCGAGGACCAAACTCACCCACCTTGTAACCCTTAAAACCTAGCTGTTCTTTTAAGAGCTGTTTGTTTTCAGGGGGAATAGAGCGGGTAAGTTTTACTGTAGCAGGGCGGCTTTCAATAAAATTGGGGGGTTCATGATATTCGTCTTTCCATTCATTAGGAACATTTGTAGTATCCCATTTCCCGGTAGTTGAGTCATAGCGATAACCTAGGCAATGCCAGACGATTTGGTTGACGGTTTCATCATCAATTGTTTCCTTTAAAATCGCCCAGATGGTATCAACATTCAGAGGTGGAAGCTTAGACATATAAGATGATTTACTAATATTGTGCATTGTGCAAGAGTCTGGCCTGCGAGTCTTTCCGAATCACACTACACTCCTTGAACAAAATCAAACAGCTTGTGAGCTAACTGCAATTTACTGCAAGGGGTGATTTCTTCTCTTCGTCCTTGTTTATCGAGGAAAATAGCTTGATTGGAGTCACTACCAAAACCAGCATCAGGGCGATCGATCGGGTTAGCCGCGATCGCATCTAATTGTTTTGCCTTCAACTTCTGCAAAGCGGGCGTTACAATATCTCCAGTTTGGGCCGCAAAGCCGATTAAACGTTGATGAGGTTGTTTGCGCTGACCTAACTCTGCCAAGATATCCGGCACGGGTTCTAAAGGCAAGGAGGTAGGGAGTAATTTCTTCGGTAACTTCTCAGCCGCGTACTCGGCTGGCTGCACATCTGCCACCGCTGCTGCCATGACGATTACATCCGCATCGGCAAAATGTTCCAGCATCGCCTGTCGCATCTGGGCTGAACTGACAACTGGAATTGCCCGAATGCCTAGCGGGACTTTCCAAGTTGCGGGTGCGTGAACCAATGTGACAGTTGCGCCTCGATGCAATGCGGCCTGTGCCAACGCGAGTCCCATCTTGCCAGTTGAGGGATTGCCAATGAAGCGCACGGGATCGAGGTGTTCTCGCGTTCCACCCGTGCTGATTAAAAGTTGCTTGCCGACTAAATCTCGCTTACCGCCAGTATGCAACAAAGATTCAATCGCATTCAGTATCTCAGATGGTTCTGCCATGCGTCCGGAACCCACGCGATCGCATGCTAACAGTCCAGCATCGGGTCCAACGGTATGATATCTGGAATCCGTCAATAGCTGCTGCCAATTCCGTTGCACGGACTGCTGTTCCCACATATCGGTATTCATCGCTGGTGCCAATAACACTGAGCAACGGGACGCTAGCACCGTATTCGTCAACAAGTTATCTGCCAAGCCATGGGCTAACTTCCCTAATGTGTTAGCTGTCAATGGCGCTAAAACAAAAACTTCCGCCCATTCCCCTAGTTCGATATGTAGGGGACGGTGATTAATGGGTTCCCAGAATACGCGATCGGTATAAGCTGGATGCCGGGAGAGCGTGGCAATTGTTAAGGGCGTGATAAATTCCTGAGACGATTGGGTGAGAATGGCTTTGATTTGAACTCCAGCCTTAAATAGAGTAGAAATCACCTCACAAACCTTATAGGCGGCAATGCCGCCGCCTATACCTATCAGGACTCGCCTTCCCTCTAATCTGGAATGTTGGATTTGAGCGGTTGGATTTGAGAGTTTTTCGTCAATTTCAGCCATCTACGTATTTCGTATAGTCTGACCCACTAACCTAACTTGAAAATGAGGCAGAAGGCAGAAGAAATAAGAATTTTTATTCCTTCGTTGTGTACTGGCGTTCGTCGGCGTCTAATCTCAAACCCAAAACCCCTACAATTGTTTAGGCTTCGTCGTAGCTTTCTAAATCCAGCAAGTAAAGATAGGGTTCTGTTAACTCTGGGCGCTGAAAGGCTAGTGCTCGGAGCAAATGCCAATCATCTAGCCCTTCAAAAGCATTAGTGTAATCATCCCGTTCTAGACGCCCAGCTAGTTCTGCAACATCATCTGCCGTGAGATTAGAAAGGTCGCGCCGGGAAATGGTTGAAGTTGCCATTGCTCACGTCTCCCTCGATTAGCATCTGTCTTCATCGCTGTACAGCTAGATCTAATCCAGATTTAGCCGCCGCTCTTCTATTATCGTCGCTCTTTGACACGAGTTGCTTTCAAGGATACGAACTGTTATGTAAAGTCCTTATGAAGTTTTTAACTCGTGGGTGGGGGTTTGGGGGAGCCGATCGGGTAGCAGGATGTTACGTGTTCACGACAATAAACTCCCTAAATAGATCTAAAACTTCTGGTGAGATTTCGTGCCCAATGTCCAATTCTTTATACTGCATCGGTGCTCCCAGTCCGAGTAAATAATCCCTGACCTTCTGAGCTGCACTCAAGGGTACAACATTGTCATGCCGACCATGTACGATCAGAACTGATGGCAAGGGTGGTTCTACCTCTTGAGGTGTTCGATGCAAGTAGCCGCTCATAGAAACTAAGCCAGCTAGCGGTAAATTTAACCCCACATCCAGAGTCATGGCTCCACCCTGAGAAAAGCCACTCAAAATTGTGGATGAAAGGGGAATCCCTGTAGTACTTTCTAAAGACAAAAGCCACTCGGTCAGCACTTCCTGGCTTGTTGCTAATCCCCTATAGTCTTCTCTGGCTAGGTCGTACCACATCCTACCACCCATCACCTGAGGATGAGGAAACGGAGCATTCGGGAGCAGGAATTGATAATTGGAAAGATTCAACAACGGGACTAGGGATGCAACATCTTGGGCATTGGCACCCCAGCCATGCAAAGTGACGATCAGCCCGGTAGGTGGCCGATCTGTCGATGGGGGGATTGAAATAACGTCAAGAGACAGAGTCTTACTCCTGAAGAATGCAACTCACCAATACTGATGTGTGAAGTTGTTATTCTAAAGGAAAATTGGGCAAATTCATCTCACCAATCGGCAACATTTTTAAAACTGTCATTGTTTAGGATGATGTGACGATCGCGATCGAAGGTAATTGCGCCTTCCTGTTTCAGTTTACTCAGGAGTCGCGTGACCGTCACTCGTGTTGTGCCAATTGCATTCGCCAAATTCTGATGAGTGAGACGTACAGCTAAACGAGTCCCGTCCGGCATCGGTTGACCGATTTCTCGTTTCATTAATACAAGTAATTGTTGCAAGCGATCCTCCACTCGCCGTTGTCCCGATATTGCCAGCAAAGCCTCTGCCTGACGCATCCGGCGCACCATCTGGGGTAAGATAATTTGCGCTAAACGCGGGGAAGAGTTGATTTCTGCTAGGGAAAACCAAGTGAGATGAACATCAGATAATGCGATCGCACTATAAGT
>DATNPT010000213.1:0-17826 GCA_036703075.1 Chroococcales cyanobacterium | reverse complement strand
AGCGTTTTTGTCCCAAGTCTCGCCCCAAGTTGTCCGCCAAGGGACTCAAGTCTCGCTTAACGGTCAGGTATTAAGCATTGCCTGGAGGCAGTGGCAACAGGGAGGCTCGATTCGTACTGGCATTAGCGATGTGAGTTTGATGCAACGCTTAGGACTGGACTTGTTGAGTACGAGGGATTTGACTCGACAACCGATTGGGTGGTTTTCCAATCCAGCCAGTACACCGCTTATTCTTGCCACTCAGTTAAGTGGTGCGTATCGTTATCTGGATGTAACCGATTTTGCTAAACTTGCTGGTTGGCAACTGCAAGCTGAGGGCAACACGCTACGCCTCTCATCCCAACCAGCGAGAGTTGTCAATGTTCGACAGGAACAACAGCCGTGGGGCGATCGCATTATTGTTGATTTAGACCGTCCGACCCCCTGGCAAGCGAGCGATCGGCGCACGGAGGGAGTCATTACCCTAGAAGCCTCAACCGATCTATCTCTAATCGAGCGACTGCATCCTCCCCAGCCAGAACTCTTACCCAATCGACTCCGAGAGGAGGAAGGGTCAACCCCCGTGCCTAGTGGTAGCCAGGGTGAGCGAGCCACCCTACAAGGCGAAAGCACTCAAAACAGAACTACGTTCCGCATCACTATTCCAGCCGGTAAGCGCTTGCAAGTTTCCAGCTTACCGAATCCCAATCGCTTAGTGATTGATATTGGATCGAATTCGTTGGTTGAGAAAGAGATACTCTGGGCCCCAGGCATGCGCTGGCGTCAGCAGTCTATCAATCTGGGTGATTCCCGCTTTCCCATCGTGTGGTTGGACGTTGACCCGCGAACCTCCGGCGCACTGTTTAGACCGATTTGGAGCAACCCAACGACCCAGGTTGGAACTGCCCCCCTGATTCAAACATCTTTCTTGTGGCAAGCAACAGCGGCGATTAATGCTGGATTTTTCAATCGTAACAACCAATTACCGTTAGGTGCAATTCGCCGCGAAGGTCGCTGGTATTCAGGTCCTGTGCTCAATCGAGGTGCGATCGCTTGGAACGATCGCGGTCAATTCAAAATCGGACGCCTCAGTCTTCAGGAAACGTTGATTACTGCACAGGGAGAGCGTCTACCAATCCTTTTTCTCAACACCGGTTACGTCCAGCCTGGACTTGCCCGCTACACCCCAGAATGGGGCACTACCTACACTCCCCTGACTAATAATGAAGTTCTGTTTGTCGTTCAGAACAACCAGATTACTAGCCAACTGCCAGGAGGACTGAGCGGTCAGACCTCGTTTCCGATTCCGGCTAACGGATACATCCTGACCTTACGCTCGGATGGTACAACGGCTATCCCGCTGAGCCTCGGTACATCAGTGCGAATTGAACAGAACACTACCCCTTCTGACTTTGCTCAGTATCCCCATATATTGGGCGCTGGTCCGTTGCTCCTGCAAAACCGCCAGATTGTGTTAGATGCTAAATCCGAACAATTTAGCGATGCTTTTGTTCGACAATCTGCTATCCGTTCATGCGTTGGCAGGACAGCAACTGGCAGCTTAATTCTGGTCGCCATTCACAATCGCAGTGGTGGACTCGGTCCCAACTTAACCGAAACGGCTCAGTTGATGCAGAAGTTAGGCGCTAGTGATGCGCTCAACTTTGATGGGGGCAGCTCAACCGGACTGTTTCTAGGAGGTCAACTTCTCGATCGGTCTTCCTACACGGCGGCTCGAGTTCACAATGGTCTTGGCATTTTCCGCCCTCCTTTTCCTCAATCCAAATAAGTAAAAATAACTAGTTCAGTCAGTGCCACTTGACCGTTAAATGTAAAGACTTGTTAAGAAGAAAGACCTAGAAAGAAATATTTCTTGGGATAGATAAGGAGTAATGCTTATTTTCCCCAATAATCCAAGAAATTTGGTAGCTTCGAGTACTCAACAATTAACCGTTGGTTAAAGTTTACTTAAAGCTAAATCTTCACTTAGCCTCGGTAACGTAAAGACTTGATATAAATTGATTAATTTGCCCCGTCTACTAATGACAGAGACTAGGGTGAATTTGCTATGTTGGGTTGTGGTTGATTGATTGGCTCAGTCAAATCTTGCAATCCATAAAATTCAGCCAATAGATTTTCCTTCTATCAATCTGTAGCCGCTCTCAGGAGAAAAAACCATGGTTCAGTCGCAAGAAGTTTCTCAAATTCCAGCACTCAGCCTCCCTGCCTCTCTGCACACAGAAGGCGTTGCTGCCACAGAACTGCGACCTTGGGGTTCATTCACCATTCTGGAAGAAGGGCGAGGATATAAAATCAAGCGAATTGAAGTCAAGCCCGGTCACCGTTTGAGCTTGCAAATGCATTATCATCGCAGCGAACACTGGATTGTCGTCAGCGGCACGGCTAAAGTGGTTTGCGGCGATCGCGAATTAGTCATCCATCAGAATCAATCGACTTATGTTCCTCAAGGGAACGTTCATCGGCTAGAAAATCCTGGTGTCATCCCCTTGGTCTTGATTGAAGTTCAAAATGGTGAGTATCTCGGAGAAGATGACATTATTCGGTTTGAAGATGACTATTATCGCAACAGACCGGAAAAGTAGATAGGGGAAACGAGCGAACTACAACGTAACGAGTAAAACGTAGTCTATTACTTTTTGGTCAGATGTTGGATGACACGGTGAGTCATCCAACATCTGACCAATTGTTCTCACAGTTCCTCGTTTGTTTTCTGCCAACGTGTTAAAGCTTAGTGAAGATTGCTGTAGCATTGGCTAGCCGTATAAGAGTGAGTATACTCAGCTAATGATTAAGCTTAGTCAAGCTGCTGCTAATGAGATCAGACGCTTACAGATTAAGCGTCAATGTCCAACGGCACAATTACGCCTAGGTGTCCAAGCTGGAGGCTGTGCCGAGCTTTATTACACCATTGACTTTGATGAACAGATGAACCCTAGCGATCGCGTTTATGACTGCGATGGGGTTGGGGTGGTGATCGATGAAAAAAGCTTAAACGCGATCGCAGGTCTCGTTCTGGATTACTCCGAAGACCTTATGGGCGGAGGGTTTCGCTTCCATAACCCGAACGCTTCAGAAACTTGCGGTTGTGGCAACTCGTTTCGGCTAGAGGCATAATTGACGGGAGATGCCGCTCGGTGTTTAATATCTTAGATTATTCCCTCTTGTTAGACCGTTTCAGTCGTTTGGGCTGATGCGGTAGGGCGTCAATCAAAAATCCCGAATTGGTTGACGCTATAAAGGCATGGAAATTTGACATTAACTACAAAATGTCGATATATTTAGAATTTGTCAATAGTTTAAACTCCTAAAGGAGCTGTACGCGCCGTAACCCATGCCCACTATTCAGCAGCTCATTCGTAGCGAACGTTATAAAGCTAAAAAGAAAACCAAATCGCCTGCGCTCAAGCAATGTCCGCAGCGTCGCGGGGTATGCACGAGAGTATACACAACAACCCCGAAGAAGCCGAACTCAGCCCTACGTAAAGTAGCAAGGGTGCGTTTGACCTCTGGTTTTGAAGTGACGGCTTACATTCCAGGTATCGGTCACAACCTGCAAGAACACTCCGTGGTGATGATTAGAGGAGGTCGTGTTAAAGACCTACCGGGAGTTCGATATCACATTATCCGTGGAACCCTAGATACGGCTGGAGTAAAAGACCGCCGTCAAGGTCGTTCTAAGTATGGGACTAAGCGCCCAAAATAAACGTTTTTCTGAACCGCTCCGGTTTGTTGTAGAACGTTTGAGAAAAGTCCTTAGCGAGGCTCGATTGGGCTGTACGGAACGCTCGAACTCCTCGCCAGTATAGTGCTGGAATCCCAAGTCAAGTTGGCAGCACTTGCTGAGGATTGACTAGTTCAAAACTTTACTTACAAGTTGACTCGCAATCCAAGACATGAACGCCCCACAAAAGGGGAGCGAGTGTCTAGCCCGTAAATTCTCAAATATCGCTAGTGTCTCTTTTTTAGGTTGATCTATGTCTCGTCGCTCATTAACTAAAAAGCGTCCTGTTCCTCCTGACCCTGTCTACAATAGCCGCCTAGTCAGCATGATAGTTCGGCGAATTATGCATCATGGGAAAAAATCAGTAGCGTCTCAAATTACCTACGACGCTATGAAAACCATTGAGGAACGCACAGGGAGCGATCCGCTAGAAATATTTGAAAAAGCTGTGCGAAATGTAACTCCTCTAGTAGAAGTAAAAGCTCGCCGTGTAGGGGGGGCAACGTATCAGGTGCCAATGGAGGTTCGTCCCGACCGAGGTACGAGTTTAGCCCTACGTTGGCTCATTCAGTTTTCCCGTCAGCGTCCTGGTAAAACCATGGCAAACCGACTGGCAAATGAATTGATGGATGCAGCTAACGAAACCGGCAATGCTATTCGTAAACGGGAAGAAACCCATCGGATGGCTGATGCGAATAAAGCTTTCGCCCACTACCGGTACTAAAATTGCTGACTACGGTTGTCCTGAATTCTCGGTTCGGATCGCCCTCATGTCCGCAACTGCATAAAAATTTAAACAAAGTATAGAATTGTAACAGATAGCAACGCTAAAGACGGTGGCACCAGACGAAGGAGGTAGCTGTGGCACGTACCATCCCGCTTGAGAGAGTACGCAATATCGGGATTGCAGCCCACATCGATGCGGGCAAGACAACAACAACTGAACGAATCCTGTTTTATTCAGGAATGGTTCACAAAATTGGCGAGGTTCATGAAGGAACTGCCGTAACAGACTGGATGGAGCAAGAGCGGGAGCGGGGAATCACGATCACTGCTGCTGCTATTAGCACGAGCTGGAGAGACCATCGAATCAATATTATTGATACACCCGGTCACGTTGACTTCACGATTGAAGTCGAACGTTCGATGCGGGTACTGGATGGCGTGATTGCAGTTTTCTGCTCAGTGGGTGGCGTGCAGCCTCAGTCTGAGACAGTTTGGCGTCAAGCCGATCGCTACAAGGTGCCTCGAATCGCGTTCATCAATAAGATGGATCGAACAGGGGCGAATTTCTTCAAGGTATTTAATCAACTGCGCGATCGCTTGAGAGCTAATGCGGTTGCCATTCAAATCCCCATCGGCAGTGAAGACACCTTTGGGGGAATTGTAGACCTGGTAAAAATGCGAGCCAGGCTTTACACCAATGACCTGGGAACGGATATTCAGGAAACCGATATTCCCGAAGAGGTCAAAGATTTGGCCCAAGAGTACCGTGCCAAGTTAGTTGAAGCCGCTGCTGAAACAGATGAAGAGTTAATCGAGAAGTACCTAGAAGGCGAAGAACTTACCGAAGACGAAATCCGTCACGCACTTCGCAAAGGAACCATTGCGGGCACGATTGTACCGGTCCTGTGTGGTTCCGCTTTTAAGAACAAAGGTGTGCAGCTGCTGCTGGATGGAGTTGTCGATTACTTACCTGCTCCTGTCGATGTTCCTGCCATTCAAGGAACCCTCTCAAACGGCACTGTGGCTGAACGATCTGCTGACGATCAAGCACCAATGTCAGCTCTCGCCTTCAAGATTATGGCAGACCCCTATGGTCGCCTAACCTTTTTGCGGGTCTACTCGGGGATACTCAAAAAGGGCAGCTACATCCTCAACTCTACTAAAGGTCAAAAGGAACGGATCTCTCGCTTGATTGTTTTGAAAGCAAATGAGCGAATTGAGGTTGATGAACTGCGTGCTGGTGACTTGGGAGCCGCTGTTGGCTTGAAAAACACCTTTACTGGCGACACAATTTGCGATGAAAGTTCGCCGATTATGCTGGAATCTCTCTTTATTCCAGAACCAGTGATTTCAGTCGCAGTGGAGCCGAAGACCAAGCAGGATATGGAGAAGCTCTCAAAAGCGCTCCAATCTTTATCCGAAGAAGATCCCACCTTCCGCGTCAGTGTTAACCAAGAGACCAACCAAACTGAGATCGCGGGGATGGGTGAGCTGCATCTGGAAATTTTGGTAGACCGGATGTTACGCGAATTCAAGGTAGAAGCGAACATTGGTGCGCCACAGGTTGCTTACCGCGAGACAATTCGTAAAGCCATTAAGACGGAAGGCAAGTTTATTCGTCAAAGTGGTGGTAAAGGCCAGTACGGTCACGTTGTGATTGAATTATCACCAGGGGAACCTGGTACCGGCTTTGAATTTGTCTCCAAAATTGTCGGCGGTTCTATACCGAAAGAGTATGTCGCACCTGCCGAACAGGGGATGAAAGAAGCCTGCGAATCTGGTATCCTTGCTGGCTATCCTGTCATTGACGTGAAAGCGACCTTAGTCGATGGGTCTTTCCACGAGGTAGACTCTTCGGAAATGGCATTTAAGATTGCTGGCTCAATGGCAATGAAAGATGGCGTGATGAAGGCGTCACCGGTACTATTAGAGCCTATGATGAAAGTTGAGGTAGAAGTGCCTGAAAACTTCCTTGGGGATGTCATGGGCGACCTCAACTCCCGCCGTGGTCAAATAGAAGGCATGGGTTCTGAAGCAGGTATTGCCAAAGTAACTGCAAAAGTTCCATTGGCAGAGATGTTTGGCTATGCTACGGATATCCGGTCTAACACTCAAGGTCGGGGTATTTTCTCGATGGAGTTTAGCCACTACGATGAGGTGCCTCGCAACGTGGCTGAAGCCATCATCGCTAAGAGCAAAGGGAACGCATAACAAGGAAAAGGAACACGTAATTCATGGCACGCGCAAAGTTTGAACGGACTAAACCCCACGTCAACATCGGTACGATTGGTCACGTAGACCACGGCAAAACTACGCTGACTGCTGCAATCACCATGACCCTAGCAGCGCTAGGTCAGGCAAAAGCCAGAAAGTATGATGACATTGATGCGGCACCAGAGGAAAAGGCGCGGGGGATTACGATTAACACCGCTCACGTCGAGTACGAAACCGAGTCTCGTCACTATGCTCACGTAGATTGCCCAGGGCACGCTGACTATGTGAAGAACATGATCACTGGTGCCGCTCAAATGGATGGAGCGATTCTCGTCGTGTCAGCTGCTGACGGTCCAATGCCTCAGACGCGGGAACATATCTTGCTAGCCAAGCAGGTTGGTGTCCCCAGTCTTGTTGTGTTCTTGAACAAGCAAGACATGGTAGATGACGAAGAACTGCTGGAACTAGTGGAACTGGAAGTCCGCGAACTGTTGAGCGATTACGACTTTCCAGGTGACGACATTCCTATTGTTGCTGGCTCAGCCTTACAGGCTTTGGAAGCGATGACAGGTAACCCCAAAACTCAGCGGGGTGAAAACCAATGGGTTGATAAAATCTACACTCTAATGGATAACGTAGACTCCTACATCCCAACACCAGAGCGGGATGTGGACAAGCCTTTCCTGATGGCCGTAGAAGACGTCTTCTCGATCACGGGTCGGGGTACTGTTGCTACGGGTCGGATCGAGCGGGGCAAAGTCAAAGTGGGCGAAACCGTTGAATTAGTCGGAATCAGACCTACACGCAGCACAACCGTAACGGGCGTGGAAATGTTCCAGAAGGTTCTGGACGAAGGTATGGCTGGTGACAACGTGGGAGTACTGCTACGGGGTATCCAAAAAGTTGATATTGAGCGAGGAATGGTTCTTGCTAAGCCTGGCTCGATTACCCCTCACACTCAGTTTGAGTCTGAAGTGTACGTGCTGAAGAAAGAAGAGGGCGGTCGTCACACTCCCTTCTTTTCGGGCTACCGTCCGCAATTCTACGTTCGTACCACAGATGTGACGGGAACTATCAGTGCTTTTACTGCTGACGATGGCACCGAGGCTGAAATGGTGATGCCTGGAGACCGGATCAAAATGACAGTAGAACTGATTAACCCGATCGCGATCGAGCAGGGAATGCGCTTCGCAATTCGTGAAGGTGGTCGTACTATCGGTGCAGGAGTTGTCTCCAAAATCCTGAAGTAACACCGTTCTAGCAAAAGCTAGGGAGCAGAGAAGCAAGCGCTTTTCTGCTCCTTATTAGTCTGAAGTTAGCCTGAACTTCGCTCAACACAATGAAGTAAAGTAATTAAGTGGCAACAGGAGAATAGAGGCTGCAACAAGCAGCTAAAAACCTAAGTTGAGAAGGTAACTTCGCGTTCGCTACGAGTCTAAAAATTGTCTATTCAGAACCTGGAAAACTAAAAAATGGCAACGATTCAGCAACAAAAAATTCGGATTCGTCTTAAAGCGTTCGATCGACGACTGCTTGACACGTCTTGCGAGAAGATTGTGGATACCGCAAACCGGACAAATGCCACAGCAATTGGTCCTATTCCCCTCCCAACCCGGCGTCGGATCTACTGTGTTTTGCGCTCGCCCCACGTTGATAAAGATTCCCGAGAGCACTTTGAAACGCGTACTCACCGGCGCATCATTGACATTTATCAACCTTCTTCTAAAACGATCGATGCCTTGATGAAGCTTGACTTACCAGCAGGTGTAGATATTGAAGTCAAGCTATAACGCTGGGTAACTGCAAGAAGTCAAAAGCGTTTTTCTTTCTTTTTGCCATACTTTAACGGGTTTTCCTAGTCCTTATCCTCTAAGAAATCCGTTAAAGTAAGTAAAGAAGCGCAGTTACTCCTTTTACCACAGTACAATGGCATCCTCTTCTTCAATTGCGGTTAGAGAACTCCCTTTGTTTCCACTGCCTGAAGTGGTTCTTTTTCCAGGGCGTCCTCTTCCCCTACACATTTTTGAATTTCGCTACCGAATCATGATGAACACGATTCTGGAGAGCGATCGCAGATTTGGAGTGTTAATGTGGGACCCCGTTCAAGGTCAACCGGCTGCTGTCGGCTGCTGCGCTGAAATTATCCACTTCCAGCGCCTGCCTGATGACCGGATGAAGATACTAACCTTAGGGCAGCAGCGTTTTCGGGTTTTAGAATACGTTCGCGAAAAACCTTATCGCGTTGGTCTCGTGGAGTGGATAGAGGATCGAGCGCCGGAACAAGACCTCAGAACCTTATCCGGTCAAGTAGAGCAATTACTGCGAGATGTCGTGCGTCTTTACGCCAAACTGAACGAGCAGAAAATCGAGCTACCAGAAGATTTACCCAACCTACCGATTGAATTATCTTACTGGGTTGCTAGCAACCTCGCTGGCGTTGCCTCAGAACAACAGGCACTCCTAGAAATGCAGGATACTGCGAAACGTCTAGAGCGCGAAGCGGAAATTTTAACGTCTACTCGGAATCACTTGGCAGCACGTACCGTCCTTAAAGATGCTTTGAGCTAAGGTAGTGACGATATCCGTTCTATTGGTGCATTGCGAACCTTCGATCGCTCGATAAAATTTAATAGCTTTAGAAAAGCAATGGATTCTTCGCGCTTGGATTTGATTCAAGCTTGCGCTTACGAATTCTTGGTCTACTGCATTGATGCTTAGAGCGAAACCATTAAATCAAAATTAGATAGAGTTCGGTACCAGTGCAAAACTTTGAATTTTATGGGCATCTTGACTTGCTTTAAGCAGACATTATTCGGTTTCACCTATTGGCAGCCGTTTGTGAATTAATCAGTAAAACATTATAACTACCAAAGATTTTAAAAATTTCTGTATAAGCAGCTAACTCAGAAAGAGCAGCTTGTACAGTTTCTTGAGAGGTATCAGCTTCTATATCAACAAAGAAAAGATATTCGCCGAGCGATCGCTTAGTTGGTCTAGACTCGATACGACTCATATTAATCCCTCGACTTGCCAACACCTGAAGCGGTGCCACAAGAGCGCCCGGTACATTAGCCGGAGTACTAAACGCCAATGAAGTATGACTGCCACCGGCTGAGGGCTGTAAACTCATAACCCAAAATCGCGTGGAGTTGTCAGGATAGTCGTTAATCCCAGAGGCGAGGATGGGTAGGTTATACAACTGTGCCGCTCGCTCTGATGCGATCGCACCCGTGGTAAGGTCTTCGTTAAGATACTGTAACGCCTCTGTCGTTGAGTTAGTCGGCACAAGTTGCACGGAGGGCAAAAACGTCTCCAGCCAACCCTGACACTGCGCTAGCGCTTGTGGATGTGAATAAACAGTCCGAATCAATTCTAGAGTAGAAGCCTGTGACAGTAGGGCGTGTCGGATTGGCAAAACCAGAGCCTGTTGAATTTGTAGTGTATCTAGTTGCCAGAGAGTGTCCAACGTAACGGCGACACTACCTTCAATTGAATTTTCTACTGGGATAACGGCTAGAGCAACGTGACTCTGAGCTACTGCGCGTAAGGCTTGGGCAATGCTGGGATAAGGGCAAAGCAAAGACTCCCTAGGCGTTTCTTTCGCCAGTGTGCGAACGTAAGCCAAGGCAGCCGCTTCTGTGTAAGTGCCAGGTGGTCCCAGATAGGCAATGGAGATGGACATACGTTTTACTTTACCTCACTTCGTGAAACTCTTTTTGTCCTTGCTGAGCAATGAGCTTTCCACCTCTCCCTCGCAAGGTATAAGCTTGTAGACCCATCGTCCCCTTCACTACAGCTTTCTTAGGACTGAGGGATTGTTACTACGTAAATTTTTACAATTGAAGTCTTACGTGGTTAACAATTTCTCATTTAAATCGCTCAATAGCCGGAGAAAAATAAGAAACTTCTCTCAAATCATTAAAAAACTGTAAATTAAAATAAATCAAGAAGCAAAAAAGCTTAAGACTTGCCTCATCCTATGAATATCCAGTTTGTTGCATCCCAATCGGTTGAAATTGCGGTACCGGCACAGCCTGTTCCCATTCAGCACTATTTACGGCAACCTCAGCGCTTAGTCCACGCGATTGCCGACCCTAATCTAATCGAGCAACTCAGTCAAGATCGTTTTCGATTACAAATGCGATCGCTAAATTTTATGACATTGAATTTTCAGCCAGCGGTAGAGCTGAAAGTCTGGGCTGATTCGGATGGCACAGTTCATCTGACATCTGTAGGCTGCGAAATCAGAGGACTGGACTACATTAATCAACGATTCGCACTTGACTTACAAGGAAAACTTTATCCCTACCAAAGCAACGGAGTCACCCGGCTCAAAGGCAGAGCAGATTTAAAAGTTAATGTTGACATCCCACTGCCTTTTTCCCTCACTCCCAAAGCAATCCTAGAAACTACTGGTAATAGTTTGCTCAAAAGCGTTTTAGTGAGGATTAAGCAGAGATTGATGCATCAGTTGCTGTTAGATTATCGCCAATGGGCGAACCAAGACCTCAAGACCAATTCTTCTACTCCAGCGCAAAACTTGTCACCTGCCAGTAATCCCATTACGTAGGTTAAGTACTCATGGGGGCATCTTCTCTGGTTGCCCTACATCACGAACGTTTCACAACCCGTAACGTTGGGGTTGTCCGAAGATAAAATTGCTAGTTGGAGTTGAATTCAACGGTGATTTGACTAACAGCCAAGCGTCTTTTCACAGTGAACAGTTATCAGTGACCAGCGATCGAGGTTTATGACGGAGGATTGAACTCACAGCTCGTGTCTTCCATTCTGAAAAAAGCGATCGCTGCTCACTGGTAACTCAAGAAGATGAATTCTGGAAGTAATTGTTAGACAGCTCCTTGGCTCTTCCCCACCTGACAGGGACTAAAAGACATCCGATGCTGGCGTGAGGGACCGTATTGGTGTAGAGCTAATCGATGTCGCTGCGTACCGTATCCCTTATTTGCGACCAAGTCATAATCCGGATACTTGACAGCAAAACGAACAATTAATTCATCGCGCCATACCTTAGCAATAACACTCGCCGCAGCAATTTCAAGCGATCGCTCATCGCCCTTAATCATTGTTTGTTGAGGTAAAGAGAAGTCGGGTAAAGACTGCTTGCCATCAATCAGGCAAAGATCGGGCTGTACTTTCAACTTGAGGATAGCCCGTTTCATGGCTAAGAGTGAAGCTTGCAAGATATTCAGCTGGTCGATTTCATCACGGGTGGCATAGCCAATTCTCCAATCTACAGCCAACCGTTGAATCTCTTGAGCCAGCCTCGTGCGCTGAAGAGGAGATAACTGTTTGCTGTCTTTGACACCAGCAAGGGCAAGTTGTGGCAGGGCAGATGCCGGTAAAATTACTGCTGCCGCTACCACAGGTCCAAATAAAGCACCGCGCCCTACCTCATCTACACCAGCAACTAACGTCTGAGAGCTAGATAGATTGGGCAGCTCACAAACGTTAACTTGCCATTCCGGCTGTGACAGAACGACACTGGGAGTACCTTTTTGTTCCTCGACCGGCATGACGTGTACCTTCAACGGTTGCAGGTTAGAACGTTACAGGTAAAAAGTTACAAGGTTATAGGCTCTCACCACAACCCTCCAACCCTCAACCTTCCGCTTTCTAATCGTCATTACTATCGAGTGCTGAAGACCGACGGCGACGACGGCGTACCAGAGGACGGCTGCTATCTGATTCACCATTGGACGACGAATCCGTCTGTCCATCTTCTACTGGCGATGCTTCAGCGGGTGATGCGACCAGTATCGGTTGTGATGCTTCTGGTTCCTCGACCACTGGTTCCTCAAATGAGGGAGCCTCATCATCTGACGCAAGAGTGCTTACGTGTGAATCAGCCGAAGCGTCGGCTGGTGTGCCGTTTGACCGTTCTGTTTGAGTTCGATCTACTTCTCCTGGAAGCACTACCGAGACAATTACTGACTTAGGATTTTTAATCTCTCGGTCTAACCGTACTAGAGGAGAGATGCCCATCAAAGCATAAACATCCTGCTCTTCTGGAGTCATCTCGACAGCAATTACTTCTGGCGGTTCTATCTCTTTAATAGATTTGATGAGTTGGGGTTTTCCTGCGCGTTCTGTTGGCTCTGACCCTAGACCACGTCCCCCTACGCCTAACTCCTCTACCGCACCGCGCTTTCCTAACAGAGCGGCTGGTGGTATGATATCGCGTCCTGCGTCACTGATAGAGAAGGCAGAAGTGCGTTCTACTGGTGCGATATCGCGGCCTGCATCGCTAACGCCAATACGAAGAGTATCCGTGTCTGCGGCTGACTCCGATCGCAATTGAGGTAAGACAGTCGGACGAAGCCCCCCCCTGGTAACTGGTTCCTCCTTTGCCACAGGTTCATCGGGCCGGCGACGACGGCGGCGGCGATTGTTGTTACTGTTTAGTCCACCTCGCTCTTGGTAGCTCGGATGATTGAGGAGGTCGTCTTCAGTCTCAGCACCGAAATCAAAGGGTTCAGCAACCTCTGGCGTGCGAGCTTCCCGGAGCATAACTGGAGCGGCGGCAGGCTCTACGATCTCTCGACTTGGGCGATCGCTTTCTCCCGGCAGGTGTACTAAATGGCCTAAACCGCCACAACTGGGGCAGGTTTGACCGAACAGCTCATAAATATTCTGACCTTGGCGCTTGCGGGTTAGCTCTACTAAGCCGAGTTCCGAAAGCTGCGCGATTTGCGGTCTAGCTTTGTCTGCTTTCAAGGCTTTGTTGAAGTGTTCCAGTACCTGTAACTGGTCGCGCCTGGAATCCATATCAATGAAGTCAACCACGATGACACCAGCAATATTTCGCAGGCGCAGTTGGCGAGCAATTTCTGTTGCCGCTTCGCAGTTTGTCCACAACACCGTTTCCCGTGCGGTTGCCGATCGCGTAAAGGAACCGGAGTTCACGTCGATTACCGTCAGGGCTTCTGTTGGCTGGATGATAATGTAGCCACCCGACGGTAGATCCACTCTCGGTTTGAGGGCTTCTCGAATCGCCGCATTCACCCGGAAATAATCGAGAATAGGGATGCGATCGCGGTGATGATCGATCAAGACTCCTTCGGGAGGACGACCACCACTCCAAGTCAATAAATGCTGCTTGACTCGCTTGACTCCGGTGTGGGAATCGACCACAATCCGATTCACGTCCCCAGAGTACATATCCCGAAGGACGCGCTGAATAAAATCGTCATCCCGGTTCAGGAGAGCTGGTGGTCTAGTGGAATTTGCCTCCTGCTGGACGGCTTCCCACTGTTTTTGCAGCACCTCTAAATCTTCAATAATGGCTTCTTCCGCTCTGCCTTCTGCTTCCGTTCGCACCAGCAATCCCATGCCAGCAGGCTTAATCAGCACAGCGAGAGCTCTTAGGCGGTTACGCTCGTTGTCGCTTCTAATCCGCCGCGATAAATTAACGCCTCGCCCGTAAGGCATTAAGACCAAGTATCGACCGGGCAAGCTAATATTTCCAGTGAGCCGGGGACCTTTATTGCCCGTCGGCTCCTTCATCACTTGAACCAAGACTTTTTGCTGGGGTGTCAGCAGTTCGGTAATAGCACCCGCACTACGTTTGAGCCGCAACGGCCCCAAATCGGTCACATGAATAAAACCATTCCGATCCGGATCGCCAATGTTAACAAAAGCGGCATCTATCCCAGGTAAGACATTTTCTACAATGCCGAGATAAATATCACCGACTTGGTGACTACCGGTGGCCACCACGAGCTCTTGTATCTGATCTTCCCAAAAAACGGCAGCAAGTCGATGCTGCTCCGCAATAATAATTTGCTTTGGCATTCAAATTCCTCAAAAACTGGCAGCATGCTTAGGCAATGAGGCTTATCCTCCTCTGTTTAGCTACCCAAGATAACTGTGTAAGCGAAACCTCTTGCTTCACATGGAAAACTAAAAACGGAAAATTGACTAAATTGACCTCGAAGTGACTAAGTACAACAGACACTTTCCTCGGTCAACTCTTCCTTCAATGCATTTTTGTCCAACGCTACACCCTTCTAGAAAGGGTAAACATTGAAATTCGTAACGAGTGAGTCAAAAGTCTCGAAGTGCGAATCAGTTGCGTCTAGCATCTATTGATAGTTTATACAGGTTAAACCCGAAAAAACCTCGATCCGCAACTGCTCCCATGAAGGTGTATTATACCGCGCTATTACTCAGATGCCACTCACCTCTATTTGGTAGTTGCTCTTTCCAAAGCCGCGCTCTACTGGTTTCGCAAAGGCTTCGGCGACAACCTACTCGCCCATCAGTTTACTATTCTACTTCAACTGAGCGCTTTTAGAGGTAACGATTTGCGACTGACGAAGAGACTCAATGGTTGCGATCGCATGTTGAGCGACGCGATCGATTTCCTCTACTGTATTAAAACGGCCAATTCCAAACCGGATTGAAGCGTAAGCTAGTGCCTCAGAATGCCCCAGTGCCATTAGGACATGAGAGGGATCTGTATTAACCGACGAGCAAGCTGCACCTGAAGACACCGCCACTACAGGCTGCAATCCCAACAACAGCGCCGAACCATCGATTCCTTCTACACTGATATTGAGATTTCCTGACAGTCGTTGAGTCGGATGACCATTAATATAAATTCCTTCGAGTTGACTAAGTTGCTGCCATAGACGCTGTCGCAATTGGGTAAGCCGTTCCGACTCAGATACCTGTTCTTCCAGCCCCAGTTCTACTGCCTTGGCAAACCCGACAATTTGAGGCGTATAGAGCGTACCAGAGCGCATTCCCCGTTCGTGTCCCCCACCATGAAGCTGAGGTGCTAGCTGAACTCTAGGGTTACGACGTCTGACGTAAAGTGCGCCAATCCCCTTAGGCCCATAGACTTTATGAGCTGTTAGGGATATCAAGTCAATGTTCATAGCTTGCACGTCTAGGGAGATTTTCCCAACCGCTTGAGCCCCATCCGTGTGGAATAATACCTGATGCTGACGGCAAATCGCCCCGATTTCTGCCAAGGGCTGCAATACCCCAATTTCGTTATTTGCCGCCATCACCGACACCAAAATCGTATCCGGACGAATCGCTTTCTCTAACTGAGCTAAATCAATCAGTCCATCCGACTGCACCGGCAGGAACATCACCTCAAATCCCAACGTCTCTAGGTAACGACATGGGTCGAGAACTGCACTGTGTTCCGTTTGGACTGTAATGATATGACGCCCTTTGCTGAAGTAAGTCTCAGCAACTCCCTTAATCGCCAAATTATTTGCCTCAGTCGCGCCACTAGTGAAAACAATTTCTTCTGGCGTCGCATGAATCGCATCTGCTAGTACAGCCCTTGCTTGTTTAACCGCCGCCTCCGCCTCCCAACCGTAAGCATGACCGATACTAGCTGGATTGCCAAAGTGTTCTGTAAAGTAAGGCAGCATCGCCTCCAGCACCCGTTCATCAACGGATGTTGTCGCGTGGCAGTCTAGGTAAATCGGTCGGTGAGACATTGCTATTAGCCTATGAGTTGACCCAGTTTTTTCACTATACTCAGGACTCTATACAACTCATTCTCTCGTCAGTTGATAAACACTTTAATAAGTTTTATTGGCTAAGTTCTTAAGCCTGAGCCAAACGAGCAAAGCTTTACGGAAGTCTGTTCCCAAGCTTGATTTATCTCCTCTCCCTCCTCTCCTGTTGACACACGCTGTTTTCTTGATTTGTATCTGTCACGAATGGCTTTAGCTAAGTTGGCTTTACTGAAGTTGATTTCATTTTATGAGGGCTTGTGTCGATATAGCTCCACTTGCCTGCGATCGCATTTCTCTATCTTCCACTTTTACTCGTAAATGAGTAGGAAGGATGTTATGGGTATTGTTGAGGACATTAACGCGATCGCCAAATCCGAATCGTCTTATCCTGACTACTACTAGCCATTACCCCTCCATCCGCACTAAAAGTAAGGACATTCACAGAGTCTGAATGTCCAGAAAGATTGCGTAGTAGTTTTCCAGCCCGTAAATCCCATAGCCGTACTATTCCATCTTGACTACCGCTAGCCAGAATCTGTCCTTTGGATCTAAAGGCAAGGGCATTAATACCACTCAAACCAAAAACCAAAGTTTTCGTTGCTTTTCCACTATGTAAATCCCACAATTGAATTGCCCCACCTGCATCACCACTGGCAATTGTCTGTCCATTTGGGCTAATCGCGACGGAAGTAACTGGTTTTGAATTACTGCTGGTGAGAGTTTTGACTAATGCTCCTGTTGTCAGTTCCCAAACTTTAATAGTCTTATCCGTGCTGGAACTAACCAGGGTTTGTCCATCTGGACTAATCGCGAGGGAAGTTACCCAGATTTGATGTCCAGAGACAGTGTTAAGTCGTTCTCCATTACTTAGTTTCCAAATTTCGATAGTCCCCACGGCATCCCCACTAGCCAGAGTCTGGCTATCCGCACTAATAGCGAGGGTTCTAATTCCTTTTGACTTCCCAAAAAGCGTGCGGATGGGTTGTCCAGTCCTCAGATTCCATACTTTTATCGTTTCATCAGCACTTCCACTCGCCATTGTTTGACCATCTGGGCTAATCGCGAGGGTATAAACTGCTGATAAATGCCCCTTGAGCGTGTTTTTCACCGTTCCAGTCTGTAAATTCCACAATTTAATTGCCCCATCCTCACCGCCAGTGGCAAGCGTTTTGCTATCCGGAGCGATCGCGATCGGATTAACATAATTGGAATCTCCAGCCAGAGTTTTTGCTAAAAACACCTGTTGAACCCATTGACGTTCTGACGCTGATATGCATGAGCCTTGATAATAATAGATGCCAATTGTCAAAGCGATCGCAGTCGCAAAACCTGCACTGATTTTAATCAGTGGTCGAGATTTCCTTCGCGGCTTGGAAACTGGCAGTTCTGCTGTCTGCGAACCTATAGAAGATTCTGACAAGTTGGCAGTAACATTCAGGACTGGTTGCTGTCCAGAGGGTGGAGCTTGAGTGGGTGCTATTGGTTCCTGCGTGGTGCCTGGTTCAGAGACAGGTGCTTGAGACAGCACAGGTAAAGGCATCGTTGATTCAGATGCATTAGGCAACTCGGTGGTAGGAAACTGAGCAATTGGAACCGTGGCTGTAGACATGCGATCGCATAGCTGCTGCAATGCCTGTAATACCTCAGTCGCCGTTTGGTAACGCT